>JASKKK010000003.1 GCA_030154185.1 Desulfuromonadales bacterium | reverse complement strand
TAGATCTGGGCCAGGCATCTCAGGACGCGGCAGTCGTGACCTTCCAGTCCTGCCAGAGCTTTTGAACAACCGTTGTAAATCTCCACTCCCCTGTTGATCAGTCTATCGTGGAAATCTTCGGCAAACGCGGCAAAGGCCTCATCGTCGAAGACCACGGTGCCGTTCGTCTCCTTTATGCAGCATTGACGAAAACGCGAGTCGAAGTCCTGCCATTGCTTCTGCTCAGCTTCGGGAAGCCTCTCCTGGAGGACGATTTTCAGCATCTCTTCGCCTTTTGGACTGAGCTGCAGGCAGGCTGCCACCCTTTGCTCCGCTGTTTGGCTGTTGCTCATGGTCATTCCTTTCCGAAAGAGGCCATTTTTCGTCAGCGTAAGGAATTCAGGAAATGGTCGATGAGGGCGCTACCTTGTTCCACAATCGAATGCTCTCCGTCGTCTATCAGCCATGAATGAAGGCTGCCTATGATCAGGCAACGCAGGGCGAGCGCACATTGCACGCAATCGAGGTGCGCCGAGATCTTCCCCGCCTTTTGCAGACGGGAAAAATCATCCGTGTCCTTTTGTTGCAGTCGGTGCAGTTTTATCTTGAACTGGTTCAACATCGGCTGCAGTTCCTCGGTAAACTCCGCACGAAAAAAGATCATCTCGAAATATTTTTTGAAATGTTCATCGTTTTCGAGGTTGCGATACAGTCGCAGCAGGTTGTCGCGTATGTCCGAAAGCCCGTTCACGGAAAGCAGGAGCAGATCCTCCAGACGGGTTTCGGTGGAGCATTCGATCTCGTCCTTGAGGCCGTGGAACAGGTCGACCTTGTCCTTGAAATGCCAGTAGATGGCACCTCTGGTGACGCCGGCGCGGCGGGCGATTTCTTCCAGTGTGGTCCGGGCATAACCTTTGGCGTGGAACAGATCCAGCGCGGCTTCAAGGATATCCCGGCGGGTCTGTTCGGCTTCTGCCTTGGTTTTTCGGGCCATTCAATCTCCTCCATAAAACCGGCTCAAAGTCCCACCGCTTCGGCGGGAAACATGTGTCCCGGCGGTGTCATGGCACCGCCGGGTCGGAAAAAGATTACCGTTATTCCTGATTTTTGTCCAAATATTTTGCGCGCAGCTTCTCGCTGCTTCGCTGGATCACCACATAAAACACCGGGACGAAAATTACCAGCAGCATAGTCGCCGACAGCATGCCACCGAAGACCGCCGTGCCGAGAGCCTGGCGGCTGGCAGCTCCGGCTCCGGTTGCGATAACCAGCGGCGCAACCCCCAGGACGAAGGTCAGAGCGGTCATCAGGATGGGGCGGAACCTCAAACGCGCCGCTTCCAGCGCCGCATCATCGATCCTCTCGCCGGCGTCCCGCTGGGCTTTGGCGAACTCGACGATAAGGATCGAGGTCTTGGACGACAGGGCGATGAGCAACACGATGCCGATCTGGGTGTAGACGTTGACTTCCATGCCGCGCATCATGACCGCCGAAACCGTTCCCAACAAGGCCAGCGGTACCGACAGGATGATGGCCAGAGGGCTCGACCAGCTTTCATACTGGGCGCATAACACCAGGTAGACAAAGACCACCGCCAGCGCAAAAATGAACAGCCCCTGGTTTGCCGTAGTGCGTTCCTGGTAGGACATGCCGGTCCATTCGAATCCCATACTGGCGGGGAGTTTGGCCGCGGCGAGGCTTTCCATGACCGCCAGGGCTTCGCCCGAGCTATGCCCCGGTGCCGCACGGCCGTTGATGGTGGCCGATGGGTACATGTTATAACGACGGATCAATTGCGGACCGACCGTCTCTTTTACCGACACCAGGGTACCCAACGGGATCATGCGGCCGGCGGTATCGCGCACCTCCAGGCGCCGGATATCCTCCACGTCGCTGCGAAAGGCCCCGTCGGCCTGTACCTTGACCTGGTAAGTACGCCCGAACTTATTGAAGTCGTTGACGTAGACCGAACCCAGAAAGGCCTGCAGGGTGTTGAAGACGTTGGACAGCGGGACATTCAGGGTCTTGGCCTGTGTGCGATCGACATCCGCGAAAAGCTGCGGTACGTTGGCGCGGAAAGTCGTATAGACCCCCTGCAATTTCGACTGGGCGTTAGCATCCTGAATCATGTCGGCGGCAACATTCTGCAGGGTGTTCAGGCCGACACCGGAGCGATCCTGCAATTCCATGAGAAAACCGCCGGCAAAACCAAGACCGCGGATCGATGGCGGGACGAAGGGGAAGATGCGGGCTTCCTGGATGCCGGAAAATTCCCTGGCCATCCGTCCGACCAGGGCGTCCTGGCTCAACTCCGCGGACATACGTTCTTCCCAGGGATCGAATACGATCCAGAGCGTGGCCATATTGGAACTGGCGGCATCGTCGATAAGGGAAAAACCGACGATAGATACCCAGTTCCCGATGCCGTCCATACCGGCAAGGCGTTCGTTGACCCGGTCGACTACTGACCGGGTACGTTCTATCGATGCGGCATCGGGCAACTGAATACTGACAAAACAATATCCCTGATCCTCACTCGGAACAAACCCCGTCGGCAGGCGCACGAACCCCCAAAAGGCGATCCCTGCCAAGACAACGAACAGCACCAGAGTCACCGCGGCTCGACGCACCAAACTGCCCAGCAGACGGGCATAGAGATTGCTGGTACGCTCAAAGGTCCAGTTAAACAGGCGGAAAAAGCCCCGATGGGAGGTCTTGGTCGGACGCAGCAGCAAGGCACACAGGGCCGGACTCAGGGTCAGAGCGTTAATGGAACTGAACACGGTAGCTACCGCCACGGTCAGGGCGAACTGACGATAGAGCTGGCCGGTGATCCCGCCCAGAAAAGCGGTAGGAATAAAAACCGCCAACAGAACCAGGGTGGTGGCGATGATCGGTCCGGTCACCTCCTGCATGGCACGGATGGTCGCTTCACGGGGGGAAAGACCGTGATCATCGATGTTGCGTGCGGCGTTTTCCACCACCACGATGGCGTCATCGACCACCACGCCGATGGCCAACACGATGCCGAACAGCGACAGCATGTTGATACTCACGCCCAGACCGGCCATGACGGCAAAGGTACCGATCAGCGAAACCGGAATGGTCATGGCCGGAATGATGGTTGCGCGCCAGTCCTGCAGAAACACGAAGATGGTGAGGAAAACCAGCAACACGGCAATCAGCAGGGTCATCACCACTTCATCGATGGCGGCGTCGACGAACATGGTGGTATTGAACGGAATCTTGTACTGCAGACCGTCCGGAAAGGCTTTGGAAAGGTCGGCCATTTTTGCTTCGACCCGCTCGGCCACTTCCAGGGCATTGGCGCCCGGCAGTTGGTAAATGCCGATACCGATAGTGGGCTTGCCGTTAAGCAGGGTACTGCTGGTGTAATCTTTGGCCCCGAGTTCCACGCGGGCGATGTCCCGCAGGCGGATCAGGCGCCCTTCATCCCCGGCCTTGACGATGATATTTTCGAACTGGCCGGCATCCTTGAGTCGCCCGAGGGTGTTGACCGTGAATTGAAAATTCTGTCCGGAGGGGGCTGGATTCTGGCCGATCTGGCCTGCAGCGACCTGCACGTTTTGCTCCTGCAGAGCGCCGACGACATCGGCGGTGGTCAGGTTGCGAGCCCGCAGCTTGTCCGGATCGAGCCAGATGCGCATGCTGTAGTCGCGGGCACCGAAAATTCTGACATCGCCCACGCCGTCTAGTCTGGCCAGTTCGTCCTTGATGCGCAGGGAAGCGTAGTTGCTCAGATACAGGGTGTCGAAACGGCTGTCAGGAGAAAACAGGCAGGTAATCAGCAAAATGTTGGTGGACTGTTTTTTGGTCGCGATGCCGTTGCGCTTGACCTCCTCGGGCAGCGACGGTTCGGCAATGGCCACCCGGTTTTGCACCAGTACCGCCGCCATATCGAGATCGGTGCCGACCTCGAACGTGACGGTGAGGGCATATTCGCCGTTATTGGTGCAGGTGCTCGACATATAGAGCATCCCCTCGACACCGTTGACCTGCTCTTCGATCGGTTGCGCCACGGTTTCGGCAACGACACGCGCATTGGCCCCCGGATAAGAGGTCGTAACCTGTACCGTCGGCGGCGCGATCTCCGGATATTGGGAGACAGGCAAGGTCCGAGCCGCCACCAGTCCGGCGATAACAATGATAATCGAAATAACCGCAGCAAAGATGGGGCGGTGTATGAAAAAGCGGCTTAACATCAGGCCCCTCCCTGCTTGTTCTCCGTCCCGTCGACGGAATGCTGTGCGGTCTCGGTGACTGTCTGTACCACGATCCCCGCCCTGACCTTCTGCAGCCCTTTAACAATGACCCTGTCGCCGGCCTCCAAACCGGTCTCTATCACCCGCCATCCGTCGGCCTTGGGTCCGATGGTCACGGCGTGATATTCGACTTCGTCCTTATCGTTGACGGTCAACAGGTAATGCCCCTGCAGGTCAACCCCCAGAGCGAACTCGGGAACCAGCAGCGCATTTTTGATGGTTCGAATCGGTGCCTGCACCCGGGCAAACAGCCCGGGCAAAAGGCTGCCGTCGGGGTTAGCGACAACCCCGCGGACCTGAATGGTGCCGGTTTCGGCCTCGACCCGGTTGTTGACATAATCGACCTTGCCGACATGAGGGTAGCCCTCCTCGTTGGAAAGGCCCAGATTGATGGTGGTATGGCCGTTGCCGCTGGTCGGAGCCTGTTGCCCGGTACGATGGCTCTGGAAATCGAGCAGGTCGCGTTCATTGACGTTGAAATAGACATAAATGGGGTCGGTGCTGACGATGGTTGCCAACAGGGTTTTTTCCCCCGCTCCAACCAGGTTGCCGACATCGACCAGGCGCCTGCCGATGCGACCGCTCAAGGGGGCATGAACGCGTGTGTACGACAGCTCCAGGCGGGCTGTTTCGATGGCGGCCTTTGCGGCGGCAATGGCTGCCACCGCCTGATCGCGCTGCGCACGGGCTTCAATGACCTCGACTTCGCTGACCGCCTGATCCTCAAAGGCGCTTTCCTTGCGTTTAAGGGTCGCTTCCGCCAGGCGCAGTTCGGCTTCGCGCATGGCCAGGGTGGCTTCGGCTTCATCCAGGCGGGCCTGGTAAGGTTTGGGGTCGATGACGAACAACAAATCACCTTTTTTGACCATGGCGCTGTCGCGGAAGTGAATGCTCTTCAGATATCCTTCCACGCGGGCGCGGATTTCCACCGATTCCACGGCATCGGTCAAGCCTGAATATTGGGCATAGTGAGTGATGTCCTGCTGTTTCGGCAAGGCTACGGTAACCGTGGGAGGCGGCGGGGCGACGTACTGATTCTGGTCGCGGCATCCGGCGGTGAGCAAAAGCGTTGCCAGCAGCAAGCTCAAAAGGATTTTATTGGTGCTGATGATCTTGGGCATTATTTATTCTCCTCGGTGGTGTTTTCCGTAGTTTGGCCGGTTGGTAGATTATCCGCCGGGTTCCAGCCACCGCCCAGAGCTTTATACAGCTGCACCAGGTAGATGGAAGTGTTGCCGCGCGCGGCGGCCAGCTGGTTCTCGTTGTCGAACAGGGAACGCTGGGCATCGAGAACATTCTGAAAATCGACCAGGCCGTCGCGATAAAGGCGCGTCGCAAGCTTCAAGGAGCGTTGCGCTGCCTGTACCGAGCGTTCCAGAGCGGTCAAGCGGTTGCGCTGATTCAGATACTGGCTCAAAGCGTTTTCCACCTCGTTTAAAGCATCAAGCACGCTTTGTTCATAGGATAAAAGCGCTTGTTCGGTTCTCGCGTCCTGCGCGGCGATCCGAGCTCGAACCCGGCTGCCATCGAAAAGCAACCAGCGCAGGGTCGGTCCAAAACCGAAAGCCCGGCTGCTGCCCTGCAGAAGATCTCCGGCATCTATGGCCTCAAAGGCGAAGGTTCCGCTCAGGGAGAGGCTCGGATACAGATCGGCAGTGGCCACACCGATCCGTGCGGTCTGGGCAGCGAGCTGACGTTCGGCGCGACGGATGTCGGGCCGCTGACGCAGCAGGTCGGCGGGAACCCCGACGGCCACCCTGGAAGGCGGGACCGGGATCGGGGCCGGTTCCTCCAATTGTTCGGTGAGACTGCCGGGCGCCTGACCCAGCAATACCGCCAGAGTGTTGACCGAGCGGGTCAGGCCGACCCGCAGCGGCGGAACCTCCGCCTGGGACGCAGCCAGTACCTGTTCGGCCTGGGCCACGTCGAGACCGGTGGCCAGTCCGTTTTTGAAACGCGACCGCGTCAGTTTCAAAACCTGCCGCTGAGATTCGATATTGCCTTGCGTCGCCGCCAGGCGCGCTTGATAGGTACGAATATCGAGATAGGTGCGTGCCACTTCCGCAAAAACGCTGATCAGGACGTCGCGACGATCTTCTTCGCTAGCCTGATAATCAGCTTGGGCCGCTTCCACGGACCGTCGGATGCGACCGAACAGGTCGATTTCCCAACCGGCATCAATTCCCGCAGTATAAAGGGTCTCGGTTTTGCCGCCGGTCGAGTACAGGCCGTTTTCGCTGCTGCGTTGCCGTACGGCACTCCCTTCCGCATTCGCTTCCGGCCACCAGGAGCCACGCGCGGCGCCGAGGTTGGCTCGCGCTTCCCGAATTCGCGCCACTGCCTGGCGTATATCCAGATTGTTCCGGCCGGCCCGTTCGATATATTGATCGAGCAGCGGATCCCCGAAGGTCGCCCACCAGGCAACCGTGACAGATTGATCGGGAACCAGGGCGGGATCCTGCCCCGAGCTCCAGCCGTCGGGCGTTTTGCTTTCGGGTGGGGTGTAGTCGGGACCCACGGCCATGCAACCGGTAAGCAGAAACAGCCCCAGCATTCCGGTAATAAAACCTGTCAGGCAGAGTCCTCCGTTTCGCCAATGCTTATCTTTCTCTTCGATTTTTTCAACTGTCATGGTGGCCTCGTTAGGAATACATTGAGAGAAAAACAAACATACACGAATGTATTTTAGCGATCAAATAAAAAATACGGGTACGGCCAATGCCGTACCCGTGGTTGCAAAAAAAATTGCGGAAGGAAAAAACTCAGTAATTTCCGCCGATTCCTTCCTCGGCAGCATCGCTTACCGGGCCGCGAAACACGCGGTAAATCCAGATTTTGTAGGCAATGACAATAGGCACGAAAATCGCCACCACCACCGTCATGATCCCAAGCGTATAAGGGCTTGAGGAAGAGTTGGACAGGCTCAGGCTGTATGCCGGATCGAGGCTGGAGGGTATAAGGTCCGGGAAAAGGCCGACAATGCCGGTCGCCACGACCAGCACAATGGCTGCGCAAGATGCGGCAAAGGCCCGCAACCATTTGCCCTGCCCGGCCAGCAGGCGTACCGCTATCAATTCCAGCGCGGCCATCAGCGGCACTACCCACAGCGAAGGCACCGATTTGAAATTATCGTACAGTGCGGTGGCCGGTGCGGTAAAAGCCAAAAAGGCGACTGCGACCGCAAGCATAAAAGGCCAGAGGGTGCGCGTCGTGCGGCGGGCTCTTTCCTGCAACGCTCCGCGGGTTTTGACCGCCAGGTACAGGGCGCCGTGTTGAAGAAACAGCATGATGAAAAAAAGCCCGGTCAAAAGCCCGTAGGGATTTAGGAGGGCCAGCAGCGATCCGTGATAGCCGGAGGCATCCATGGGAAGCCCCTGGAAAATATTGCCGAAAGCCACCCCGAACAGCAGGGTGATAACCAGGCTGGAAAAGAGTATGGCCCGATCCCAGCAGCGTTTCCAGGCCAATCCGGGGTTCAGTCCGCGGAACTCAAACGAGACCCCGCGCACGATAAGTCCGAACAACAAAACCAGCAAGGGCGCATAGAGATAGCTGAACATCAGGGCATAGGTGGTGGGAAAAGCGGCGAAAGTGGCTCCGCCGGCCGTGATCAACCAGACTTCGTTGCCGTCCCAGACCGGTCCGAAGGTTCGAATCACCTGCTGGCGTTGGGATTCGTCGCGAGCTATGTAGTTGTGCAACATGCCGGCGCCGAGGGTAAAGCCGTCAAGCATGAAATACAGGGCCCACAAAAGCCCCCACAGAGCAAACCACATCACCTGAAGCGTCATTTTCAAGCCTCCTGTTTCTCAATCCCGCTCTTTTCGGGACCTTTGGCCGCAATTTTGGTGAGCAGATAAAAGTCGAGCACTCCCAGGCCTCCATAAAGCAGAGTGAAACCGACGAGGGAGCCGATCACCTGCCCCGCTGCCAGATTGGAGGAGATGCCGGCGCTGGTCTTCATGAGGCCGTAGACAATCCATGGCTGACGGCCGACCTCCGCGGCAATCCATCCAAGCTGGTTGGCCAGATAAGGCAGAGGGATGGCGAAGAACATCAAACGCAGAAACCAGCGCTGACGATCGATTAGTCCCCGGCGGCTAAAGATCACGGCAGCAATGCCGGCCAACACGAAAAAGATTCCCATGCCGACCATGGCACGAAAACTGAGAAAAACCGGCAGGACCGGAGGGCGTTCATCCACAGGGAATTCCTTGAGGCCTTTGACTTCCGAATTCAGGTTTTTGTGCGCCAGATAGCTCAGCATTTTAGGGATCGGCAAGGCTTGCACGGCATTACGCTCATTGGCGGCATCGGGCCAGACAATGAGATTCATCGGGGCGCCGCGTTGGGTTTCCCAGGTCGATTCCAGCGCCGCAAATTTGGTCGGCTGATAGCGTGCCACCACGCTGGCCTGCATGTCGCCGCTGAACATGACCAGGCAGGCGGCGACCAGAGCAAAAGGAGCGGCCATGCGGAAAGAGCGGCGAAAAAATTCCGGCTGGGATTTTCGCAGCAGGTGCCAGGCCGAGACGCCCATGACAAAGAAGGCCGCAAGCAGGTGCGAGGAAATAATCGTATGAAAAAACTTGATCAGCCCGTAGGGGTTGGTCAGCAGAGCGGCGAAATCGACCATTTCGGCACGGTTGTTACGCAAAACGTAGCCGACAGGGTTCTGCATCCATCCGTTGGCCAGCAGAATCCACAGAGCCGACATATTGGAGCCCAGCACCACCATCCACATGGCGAAGCAATGGACTTTTTTTGAAACTTTGCCCCAGCCGAAAATCCACAACCCGATAAAGACCGATTCGAGAAAGAATGCCGCGGTGGCTTCGATGGCCAGGGGAGCTCCGAAAATATCGCCGACATAGCGCGAGTATTCCGCCCAGTTCATGCCGAATTGAAACTCCAGGGTAATGCCGGTTACGATGCCCAGGGCGAAATTGACCAGGAACAGCTTGCCCCAGAAGCGGGTCATGCGCAGATACAACTCATCGCCGGTGCGCACGTAGCGGGTTTCCATCCAGGCTACCAGGATAGACAAACCCAGGGTCAAGGGAACAAACATGAAATGAAACAGAGTGGTGATGGCAAACTGCAATCGACTCAGGATAACCACATCCATCGACCGATCCCTCCTTCTTGAGTGAAAAACAACCGTAGAGCTGACTTATATGCTGTCGGGGCGAAATCGCATACCATGGAGCCCGGTCTGATGAATTCGGCACCGACCTCGACCTGGATTCGTTCGATCATCAATACATATAGCAAACGTAAATGACTTTTTCAGTAATAAATATGCCCCGTCCTTCTTTCATTCAGATATCGCGTCTCTCTGTCAGCGAAAAAAAGGAAATGCAGCAACAATCAGTCGGCATTGTTTTCCGTGGGGGCGGCCGTGGCCGGAACCGATGCAGGTCCAAGAAGGACAGCGACCCAGCGTGTATCTTCCCGGGAGTCCAGGGCGATTTTGGCTGTCATGGTCAGGGGGACGGACAACAACATGCCGACCGGGCCCAGCAGCCAACCCCAGAAAAGCAGGGAGAGCAACACCACTAACGGTGAAAGTCCCAGGCCCTTTCCCATGAAGCGAGGTTCCACGGCTCCCCCCATGACTAGATTGATGACGAGGTATCCGATGCCGACTATCAACGCTCTCAACAGCCCCAACTGGACGATGGTGAGGAGAACCGCAGGCCCGGCGGCGATGATCGACCCGATGTTCGGGACATAGTTCAACAAAAAGGCCAGCAGACCCCAAAGCAAGGGGAAGTCGACCCCAAGGACGACCAGCAACAGCGTTACAAGTGTACCGGTAAACAGGCTGATGACGGTCTTGATGGCCATGTAATGTTGAACATTGTGTACGAAATGGTCGACACCGGACAGGCTGATCGTCGGTCCGAGGATGGCGCGCAGTTTATCAGGCATGCCGGAAGCTTCCAACAGCATGAAAATAACTGTCATCAACACCAGAAATCCGTTGGCGAGGACGTTGGTAAGGGCATTGAACAGGGTTGCCACCAGTTTCATGGCGGCCCCGGGGTCAAAGACCTCCGCAAGGGCCGGACCTGAAATATGGATGTTTTTTGTAGCCAGCCATGTCACAAGGGCGTCGGCTTGCTGGCGAAGCCTGGCCTCGTAAGACGGAAGATTTTCAGAGAAAGTGCCGACCGAAGTGCCGACAAGGCCGGCGAGCAGCAGTCCGGCAAGGAACACCGCAAGAATGACGATAATCAGGGCCAGCCAGATCGGCAGGCCGCGCCGCTGAAGCCAGAACATGGGGGAGGCGCTTAAAACAGCGATGAAAGCGGCGAGCAGAAAAGGGACGAGAATCACTTTGCCGGCGTTCAGTCCGGCAGCGACAATGATCAGCGCAGCAAGGGTGATCAGGACTTGGGACACGCTCGACGGTCGATTGGACATAGACTCCTCGCATATGAAAATGTCGGGACGGAAGAGGCAAAACGCGGGGCGGCAGCTGGTGTCATCCGGAGACGCGGGATGGAGGCCGGCGCAGTTTTCATATGGGAAACTAGTTGAAAATCCCTGTTCTGAAAAGCTGTCTAACGGTCAGGAATCCTTCCTGATCATAATCGTTTCGCATGGAAATCGCAATGCTGGCAACGGGGATTGGCGATAGAGAGATGATGGCCGTATAAGGCGGCGTGGGCTCGTCCGTCGGCGAGCGAAGCCCGGGTGGATTGATTCCGACGCCCTTACGATCCCTTATGGCGGCGGGTAAACCTCAGGCGGAAGCGAAAGGCCTGCTGCGCTTGCTGCGGGTGCGCTTCAGGCGTATCAGTGCCGATTCGACCCTTGTGAAAGCGGGGTCCTTGGGGTGCATTCCCGTCAGGTCGAGCTTGTATTTCTTGGCCATTTCCGAGACCACGGGCAAAGGATCGGGATCAGCTTTGGCCCACACCGGCCGCAGTTCGCGCAGGAAAATGTTTGCACTCAGGGGATCCATGCCTCGCATGGCGGTAATCCGATTTTCCAGATCTTCGCTATTCGCCGCGGCTTCGTGCAGTTGATTCAAGCTGCCCTGATAATAGTTCAGCAAAGTATTGCAGAGTTCGAGAATGTCGGCGGCAGCCACACCATCATGGCGGACATAGCCCCCTTCCTGCATGACCGGATGCATCAGGAAGCTTCGGCCGGCTTCAATGATTCTTGCCGGATCGGTAAGCAGGTATTTCTGAAAGGTCCTATATGTCTTGCGGGCAATATCCCGGGATACCGGACCTCCGAACAGCACCGAAGCAAGCAGCCATTTGAAAAGTTCATGGTCGCAACAGCGCGGCAGGTCGATGCCAAGTTCTTCGGAGAAGAGCGGAAAGGAAAGTAAATCGTTGATTTTCATGATTGTTCCCTTGATTTTTTTATTATCCTTTTCTAAGTATGCAGGGAACATGCCTTAATGATTGAGAAAATGCCATTTGTGGGCAAAACAGCGATGGCTCTGGAAAAAAAGGTGTTTCACCTTTTCGACGGACTGTTCAGATCCGCAATGGCAGATCAAATGGTGCTGTGATCGGGGAGGGAGGATGGGACAAGGCTTCTGCAAAGCACCGGAAACGGAGGATATGAAAACGGGCAGGCATTGAGAGTGACTTTTTATGTTGGCCCGAGGCGCGATTTCGCCGTGTCAAAGGACTTCATCCGCCTACGGCAGACAGGCGGCGAGCAGTTCGACGGAGTGGGCGACCTCGGTAGGAAGTTGACGTTTTTTCAGCAAACCGCGAAGCATCATGAGACATCCGGGGCAATCGGCCGCTACGGTTTCAGCACCGGTGCCCATAATATCCTGAAGCTTGTCGCAGGCAATGGTTTTGGCGATCGCAGGTTGGCCGAGTACGGAGTAGGATCCGCCGAAACCGCAGCAGCGGTTGGGGTGGTTCATCTCCTTCAGGGACCAGCCGGCTGCTTTCAGCAGCTTGCGGGGTTCCAGGAAGACGCCGGAGCCGCGCCGCAGGTGACAGGAATCGTGGTAGGTGACTGTATGGGGAATGGCAGGATGGTTGAGTGGCGGCAGGTTGTCCAGTTGTTTGCTTAAAAATGCCGCAGCATCTTGGGTGACGGCCGCCAGTTCGGCGGTGCGCTCTGCCATTACGGGGTCGTCCGCAAGAAGTTCGGGAAAGTGCCGGACGAGGGCGGAAGTACAGGTGGGACAGACGGTGACGACGGCATCGATTTCGGATTCGGTAAGAGCTTTGACGTTCTGACGTGCCAATTCGGCGGCCGTTTCCACATCTCCGGCATACAGTGCCGGGATTCCGCAACAGCTCTGAGTCTCGGGATAGACCAGCTCAATGTTGAGGTGTCGACAGACTTGAGCCATGGCCAAGCCGATCTGCGGCAGGACGAATTCGGCGGCGCAACCACCGAACAGGGCGATGCGCAAACGGGGGGCAAAGATGCAAGGCTCTTCGGCCAGCAGGTCGCGCAGGGGGCGTTCGGCAATGGCGGGCAAGGTGCGCCACTCGGTAAGGGGAGAAAAAAACAGGGGCAGATGACGAATGCTGCCGGTGGCGTCGGTCAACGGTTTTTGCATGCGTGCCGCACTGCGCAGCATGCCGTGAAACAGACGCCGGTTGCGCAGAATGCGTTTGAAGACGACCCCTTTGACCTTGCCTGTCCCCTCTTTTTCGGCGAGCCGGCGACGCAGGTGCAGAATAATATGTTCGAGATCGATGTCGGCCGGGCAGATTTCGACACAGGCCCGGCAGCCGATGCAGGCCTGTATCAATTCGGCTGCGGCTTCCAGACCATGCAGGAATGCGGTCAGCACGACGCCGATGGCTCCGACATAGACATGACCGAAAACGTGTCCGCCTATCGCCTGGTAAACCGGACAGACGTTGGCGCAGGCGCCACAGCGAAGACAACGCCACGCGTCGCGGCTTTGTTCGGATGTCGCCAGCTTGCTGCGACCATTGTCGAGCAATACGATATGTAACTCGCGTTGTCGGTTCGGAGCGGGGGCCGGTCCACGGATCCAGGTGACATAGGAACTGGCAGCCTGAGCGGTGGCGTTGCGCGGCAGCACCTTCAATATGCGGGCGGCATCCTCCAGGGTGGGGACCAGTTTGTCGATACCGACCAGCACCACGTGGACCGGCGGTACCGTAGCCACCAGGCGGGCATTGCCTTCGTTGGTGACCAGGGCCAGACTGCCGTCTTCGACTACCGCAAGGTTGGCGCCGGTGATCCCCATATCCGCCTCGAGAAACTCCTTGCGCAGAGTGTGGCGGGCGACTTCTACCAGGTGGGCGATGTCGTCGGACTCTGCAGCGCCGGTGACCTTGCCGAACAGTTCGGCCACTTGATCGCGGAACAGGTGGATGGCCGGCATGACCATATGGCTGGGGCGCTGGCCGGCCAGTTGCACGATCCATTCGCCAAGATCGGTTTCGACCACCCGCATGCCGACCGCTTCCAATGCGGGGTTGAGTTCGATTTCCTCTCCGGCCATGCTTTTGCTCTTTACCGCCAATCGTGCACCGTGGCGTTGCGCAAGCCGGGTGATATACTGGTTGGCGGCCTGACCATCCTCGGCGACGAAAATCGCGGCACCGCTTTTTTCAGCCTGCCGGATGAATGTGTCTACATGGGTTTGCCAGTCTTCGCGCACCGTATCTTTCATGACGGCGATCTCTCGCCTCAACTCGTCGAAATCCAGACCGGAAAAGGCCTCGTTTCTTGCCGCAAGATAAGCGTCGCCGAAACGGTGCAGCGCGTTTTGACGGCGGATATCGTCCAGGGCTTCATATATGCGTTGGCGATAACGGCGGGTGCGGCGGCTCATGTGAGCTCCTTCAACATTCAAGGAAATCGTCGGACAACTCTTCGAGCAGCAGGATGTGCAATTCTCGAGGACCGTGCGCGCCGATGGTGAGAACGCGCTCGATATCTGCAGTGCGGCTCGGACCGGTGATAAAGGCGATAAAGTCGGGGCTCCGGCGTCTGTGCAGCTGCCTTAGCAGGGGTACCGCCGCCATGTGGTCAGGGAGGATTTTGGCCGGATGGAGTAAAACGAAGTGCCGTTCGGGAAGGGTACTGGCGAGGCGCACCTCCTGAGCCGTCGATTCGATGACGACCGTGCCGGTATCGGCCAGAGCGAAATTGGCGCCGGTGATGCCTGCTTCTGCAGGGCAGGAGGTGCGCAGGAGGTCGCCGCTTTGCACTTTCCCCCCGTGAGCTTGCAGTAAGGCAGCCAGATCGAGACGACGGGCGGAAGGAAAGTCGGGCAGCATGATGGCCCCGCCGGCATGTCGTACGATATAGTCGGCTGCTGTTGCCGGGCAAATGCTGCGAACGGTTTTTGCTCCGGCTCGGGAAGCGGCAAGGCAGAACTGTTCCAACAGATGGACCGAGGTCGTCATAAGCGTTGATGCCATGCTGTGCCGGTCAGGCGCCACGACCGGATTTGAATCGCTTCAGCCAGCTCTGGAACTCCTTTTCCTCGTGTTCCAGCTCGAAAGCATTGATCAGGCCACGCCGCAAGGCTACAGCGACGGCCCGGTTGCGAAGATTGAAAGCATCGCCGAACTTTTCTCCATGGAACTGTTCCTGGTCGACGCCGAGCTTGTTGTAGAGTGAATTGAGTCGACTCTGAACACCCCGCCGCGACAGATAACGGCGTTGGGCGATGAGGTTGTCGGTCAGCCCCAGAGAGATATCGAGCAGGGCCTCGAATTCGATGTCGGACAGGGCCGTTTGACTGTGGCCGGCGCGTCCTTGCACCTTGCGCACCTCGGGGTCGATCCAGCACTGTTCTTCCAGCAGGACAGTACGGATGGCGGACACGATGCGATCGCGGGGATTCGATTTGAGGATATAACCGTAAACCGTCTCCGGTGGAACGATGCGCGACAAGGTGCGAACGTACATCTCGTCTTTGAACTGGCTCCAGAAAACGATGCGGGCCTGAGGCTTGCGCTGCCAGAGGTTGCGAGCCAGTTCGATACCGTTCATTTCGGGCATCTGAATATCGCTGATCAAAAGCGGCAATTCCTGTTTCAGGGCCATTTCCAGGGCGGCCAATCCATTCGGTGCCCGGTCGACCTGGCTGTTTTCCTCCCAGCCTTTGATCAGTTGCTCCAGAAATTCAAAATCGCGAGGATTGTCTTCCGCTATTACGATGCGCACGTCCGTCATCCGAATCAGTCCTCCTGGTTTCCTGCCGGTACCGGCAAGGTCAACTCAAAGCGGGTGCCGCTGGAGAATCGCGAACGGCTCCAGCGTACCTGCGCACCGATAGTCCGCGCACGTTCCCGAATGTTGTTCAGGCCTCTGCCGGCGCGCATGGCGACTTTTTCCGGGTCGAAGCCGATGCCGTTGTCTTCGATGGACAGCACAATCACCTCTCCGCAAAGATCGAGGTTTACCTCGTAGCGCGAAGCCCGCGCATGTTTGATGACGTTGTGAATGGCTTCGACGGCTATGCGATAGAGCGTCAGCTTCTGCAGTCGCGACAAACCGGCGGAATCGACATCGGGGGAAATGTAGAGATGATACTCGGGCATGTCTCCCTTGCCGAGATGGCGCTCGAGATGCGATTCCAGCGCCGCTCCCAGCCCGAGGATGTCAAGGGTCTGAGGGTGGAGGTTGTCCATCAACTGCCGCAGATTGGCGATAGCGCGCAGCAGATCCTCTTCCAGAACGCAGACTTCGTCTCTGACGCCGCCCTCTGCAGGAAGGCTCTGCAATCCTCGGAGTATGCCCGACAGGTCGCACAGGGTCTGGTCGTGAATGTCCATGGCGATGCGACGCCGCTCTTCCTCGGCTCCTTCCAGGAGTTTTTCCGTTCCGATCACCCGGATGAGCTGATCGGTCATGTGGTTGATGGAAAGGGCCAGATCATCCAGTTCGTCCCGGACCGGATTGGGGGCCGGCGGCGGCGTCAGGTTCCCCCGCACGATGCGTCCGGCGCTGTCGCTGAGGGTCTGTACCCGGCGCAGAATACCGCGGGCGAAGAACAACGACAGCAGTACCCCGACGGGAATTGCGGCACCCAGCACAATGACCGAAACAAGTGCCGCCCGGTCGGTGAGCTTGTCGAGATCTTTGCTGTTTGGCGGGGGGGTGTCCTTACGCATCTGCTTGGTCTGCTCGTTGAGCTTGACCAGTTTGGGGCGTAACTGCTCGAGACCAGCCGTGAAGACCCAGATGTTGAAATCTTCCTTTCTGGGATAGAGCGCCTCGACAGCCCGGTCCAGTTCCTGGGCCTGGTCCTCCGGCAGCACCATGTATTTCTGCAACCGGTCCAATCCGCTGACCAGGTGGGCGTAGGCCTGATCGAGATCGTTGAGCAGGGTTTCGAGGTTTTCATAACTGGCCTGCCCGCTCTTGACAAGTACCTGGTACTGGCGGACCGAATCGTCCATGACCCGGGCGGCGATGTTGGCCTCGGTGATACCCATGAGTATAGCACCGATGCCTTCGGCCTGGTCGCGTTTCCGGGACAGGTCCATATAGGTATATTGCAGAAAACACAGCAGCAGGGTCATCAACAGCAGGACTGCCGCCGGTGCAATCAGGATCTGATGTTTGAGAGTCAGTCGCATGAAGGGCAAGATACCATAAATAGCGAAGCGATGCACTGTGCTTCAGCACAGCACGGCATTGTATATAAAACCGTGCTACAAGGGCTTTTGGTTACCGGAGAAGGCGGCGCGCGCCTCCCGCTCCAGGATTCCCGGTTCGCGCTGATAGCGTGGCGAGTGATGAAATACCCGCATTCGCGCCGCTCCGGCCAGGCGGGCGAGGCGGCCTGCCTGCCAGGCCGTGAGGTGATTGCGAAGACGCGCTCGTTCCAGGTCGCGATGGAGAAAAACCGCTTCGATGGTCAGCAGGTGGGCATCGGCGGCCAGTTCCAGTATGCGCCGAAAGTTGCGGAATATCGGTGAACAGTCCGTAACATACACGATTTTCATACCCCGCTCGGTCGAGGCGATATGCCGCCTCAATGTACTCAGAGGTACGGCTTGTCGGCCGCCCCGGGTCAACGGTACGCTCAGCTGGGTATCGGGATCTGAGCCTTGCAGGACCAGATCCTTGAATCTCCCCAGCCAGGGGCCCGTCGCGAAGCCGAAGCGCTCCAGTGCGTCCTTGTGGATGGCCACGTGCAGCGGTTCCTCCAGGGAAAAGGCCAAAGATACGATGTCGCCGTGTTCCAGCGGGACGGCGCGTACCCGATACCATGGCGTTGTATGCAGGATGCCGTTGTCACAGGGTATCAGACGTTCGGCATGGGGGTGGAAGGCGTCTCCGGCCGGAAAGGTTACCTCTCTTATGCCTTCAGGCAACCATTCGCGCACCGTCAGTTCGAATGGATAGCCGTCCACGAGGTTCCAGGTATAGCCCTTAAGCCTCGCAGCCATCTGGTCGGCCAGGCCGGCCGGCCCGTACATCAACAGAGTCAGGTCCCGGGCCAGGAAGGTGCGCAGCAAAAGGTCGAATCCCACCAGATGATCGATATGCGCATGGGAAAGAAACAGTACGCGGGTCTTAAGCAATTCGCCTGGAGACAGAAGATGCAGATCTCCGCAGTCGAACAGCAAGGCCTCACCCCGGTAGGCGAGATGAACATAAAGGGCCGGGTCACCGTAGGCCCCGTTAACCAATCGGGGGAAAAAAACCGATCTCATGCGATTGCGTCTCCCAATGGGGTGCTGCGCGGATCGGAATCGACCCGGCAGCACCGGATAGAGGGAACGGAATGCCATAATGTTTTTGGCCGCATTCCGAAAGCCGCAGTCTATTCAGATTTTATCGCGACATAGATGGCCTGATCGCGTCGCTGAATCAATAGGCGAACGATGTGATCGTGTTTGAGAGCGTCGAGGAGGGAACGCAGCCTGGCTGTTGAAGATACGGTCTTGCCGTTGACCTCCAGTATGACATCTCCGGCGTGGACTTTTCCCGAAGCCGGGCCATCCGGGTCGATTGCGGTGATCAACACGCCTTCTTCTGTGGAGAGACGGTAGCGGGCGGCGATTTCGGGTGTAATGTCGATGACGGACAGTCCCAGGGCTTTTTCGGCATCGACATTTTTGGCCGTGGTTGGCTCCTTTTCCTGGTCCTGGGTGCCGATGATGATGCTGACCTCGGTTTTACGGCCGTTGCGAAACAGGGTCAGTCGCGCTTTGCCGCCGATCGGCAGAGCTGCGATTCTTTTGGGCAGGTCGTTGAGATCTTCAAGTTTTTTCCCATTAATCTCGAGGATGATATCTCCTCTTTGCAAACCGGCTTTCTGAGCGGGAGAGTTTTTCTGGATGTCCGTAATCAGGGCTCCACCGGCTTTTTCGAGGCCGAAGGATTTGGCCAGATCCTCGTTAACCTGCTGTACGGTGACGCCGATCCAGCCGCGTACCACATGGCCGGTTTCCCGCAATTGCGGAATGATGGACTTGGCCGCGTTTACGGGAATGGCAAAGCCAATGCCCTGTCCGCTGGCAACTATGGCCGTATTGATGCCGATCACCTGGCCGGCCTCGTTGAACAGGGGCCCGCCGGAATTGCCGGGATTGATGGAGGCGTCAGTCTGGATGAAGTCGTCATAAGGCCCGGCTCCTATGACGCGTCCTTTGGCCGAAACGATGCCGACCGTTACGGTCTGTTCCAGACCGAAAGGATTGCCGATGGCCATGACCCATTCGCCGACCCTCAGCCTTTCGCTGTCTCCGAGTTCCGCGACCGGCAACCGTTCCTTGCCGACGTCGATTTTAACCAGGGCCAGGTCGAGTTTGGGATCGAGCCCCTGCACCCTGCCGCTGAACTCCCGGCCGTCGGACAGGCGAACCTTGATGACATCGGCCTTATCCACCACGTGATCGTTGGTCAGGATATATCCATCGGCAGATATGATAAACCCGGACCCCAGCGACCGCTCCTTGCGCGGTGCCGGCTGCCCCCGGAAAAAACGATCGAAAAAATCCTCGAAGAATTCGTCGTAAGGAGAAGGCTGGCCGGGGAAAAGGGGGCGCTGAGAGCGTATGGTTTTGGAGGTGCTGATATTGACAACCGATGGTTTGAGTTTAACCGCCAGGTCGGCAAAGTCGGGCAGCGCGAGCGCCGGTGCGGCAAACCAAAGCAATGCCATACAACTGATCAGAATCCGACGGGACGTGAACTTCATAATTGTCCTCCACATGGATTTAAAAGGTTGATGTAGCAACAGTATCTGGTGCTGCACAAGGTTGCGACCTTATCCGAAAATTTAATCGTTGCAATAGCTTGTGTCAACGTGTTCGAAGGGAGGTCTGGCTGGGGGCATGGGACGGGTTGTCAGGAGGAAGACTCGTTGTTTTCGGAATGCATGCGGGGACCTTTACGGGGCAGATAGACGGTAAAGACGCTGCCTTCTCCCGGAACCGAAAATACTTCGACACGCCCTCCGTGCGCCTTGACAAACGAGTCGACGATGGCCAGGCCGAGACCGGTGCCTCCGTCTTCGCGGTTACGGGCTCTGTCCACCCTGTAAAAGCGATCGAAAATGTGGGGCAGATGCTCCGCAGGGATGCCGATACCGGTGTCCGAGACTTTGACGATCGCTTCATCCTTCTCATCGTCTACGGACAGGGAAATTTCTACCCGGCCATTTTCCGGAGTATAGTTGACGGCGTTGGCGATAAGATTGAGAAACACCTGGCGCAGGCGCATTTTATCCGCGAGGATGCGAATCTCCTCCGTCACATTGGGGTGCAGCATCAGCTCTATGGCCTTCGGCTGTGCCAGCGAGCGGCCTTGCAGATAAAGTTCCTGCAACAAGTCGCTGAGGCTCATTTCCTTGATGGTCAAAGGCTTTTCTCCCCCTTCGCTTTTTGCGAGCAGCAGCAAATCCTCGATAACCCGGCTCATCCGGTCGATTTCTTCCATGCCGGACATAAGCATTTTACGAAATTCATCGGGGGTTTTCGCCCACCGCAGAGCGACTTCCGTTTCTCCTTTGAGGATGGTGAGGGGAGTGCGCAATTCGTGAGAGGCGTCACCGGAAAACTGCTTTATTTTGCGAAAGGATTCTTCGAGACGGCCAAGCATGGCATTGAAGGTGTCGGCCAGACGGGCAAGTTCGTCGCCGGACGAGCGGACGGGCAGGCGTTGCGACAGGCTGTCTATGTTAATTCGCCGCATGGCCCGGGTGAGGCTTTCCACCGGAGCCAGGGTCCGGCCGGCCAGAAACCATCCGAGAATGGCTACGGCCAGAAAGGCCAGAGGGCTGAAAACCAGCAGCAGCGTGCGCAATTCATGCAAAGGCTCATGAACGATGCCCAGGCCGGTTCCGACCTGCAAAAAGACCGTCTCTCTGTCGCCGAGGTCCAGCGGCAGAGTCAGAAACCGCATGGGATACGGACCTTTTTTATTGCAGGTAGTATGCAGTATCGGGCCTTTGCCTGCGGCCTCTTGCAGAATCTGCAGGTCAACCGGCGGCGCATTGCCGATGCTGTTGCATTCGCTGCACAGTTGTCGTCCGGATGCATCGATGAGACGGTAAAAATGTCCCTGACGGTGGCGCCGCACAAAATCGCAAAAAACACCGCACCCCTGGGGCTCTGAAAAGCCCTGCATCAATACAGGGCTTTCTTCGGTCAATTTCAGCAGCCGCCGATCGATCTGTTTCAGCAGACTGCCTGACAGCTGCCGGTACCAGATGCAACCGCTTGCCGCCAGTACCACGACGATGGTCAGCGTATACCAGGCGGTAAGCCGGAATCGCAGAGAGCGGAAAAACAATCAGCCCTCCTTGAGGACGTATCCCACACCACGCACGGTATGAATGAGCTTTTTATCAAAATCCCGGTCGATTTTCTTCCGCAGATAGTTGACGTACACATCGATGATATTGGTGAACGAATCGAAGGTGTAGTCCCATACATGTTCCGCGATCATGGCTCGGGTAAGCACCTGGTTGGGATTGCGCATGAAGTATTCGAGCAGTGCATATTCCTTGGCTGTGAGATCGATTTCCTGGTCGGAACGCCAGACCTTGTGCGTCACCGGATCGAGGCGCAGGTCGGCGAAGTAGATCTCCGCCCCGCGGTCCTTGGCACTGCGCCGCAACAGGGCTTTGACGCGGGCCAGCAATTCGCTGAACGCAAAGGGCTTGGTGAGATAATCGTCGCTGCCCGAATCGAGACCGGAGACGATGTCTTCGACGGAGTCCTTGGCGGTCAGGCACAAAACCGGCGTGACAATGTCCTTTGCGCGCAATTCCTTGATAACTTCGAGTCCATCCTTTTTGGGCAGCATGAGGTCCATCAGGATGATGTCGTAAGGGTTGTTCTCCGCCAGGTAGAGGCCTTCTTCACCATCAAAAGCCACATCGACGGTGAATTCTTCTTCTTCAAGACCACGCTTGATAAAGCTGGCAACTTTTTTTTCGTCTTCAACCACGAGTACACGCATAATCGCTTCCTTTCTGCCCTCGTCGGAAACGTCAGGTTTCAGGGCCGTACAGTTTCCTGGAATAAAGATTTAACTTCTGTGGCCATTTTCCGAAGTTCTCGGTTTGCAGATTCTCCGAGATCCGGGTGCCGCCACGACCTCCAAAACCATCCTGTGTTATAGTGCAAGACTCGGTTCGTTGCAGGCAGTGCATAGCGGATGACGGCGGTTGTCAAAATGCTGTCGATCGCAAGTAAAATGTGTCCGAATTCACTTCATGAATTTTACATTAAAATGTTAGCAATAAAATGCAATACTGCAAGTCTTTCAGCGCATCAGGCATAAGTCAACACATCGAAAGATCACAAACCGTAAACGAGAAGCAGGATGGCGGGGACCGGTGTGTTGGAAACACAATTTGTGAAAAACATACCAAAAAGAGAATTTACCTCATTAAATTTCTCGCCGGATTACACTCCACTAACAAGGTTTTTGTCAAGTATTTTATTGCCTTCATCCGAGTCCTTTGATAAACAGAGCGAATGAACGAATTGTGGCTGCAAATCGACATAACCGTACCGGCTGCCGGCATCGATCTGGTCTGTCATGAAATGACCGAGCTCGGCTCTGCCGGCATTACCGTGGAAGAGCGCGCCCTGGATACATTCGTGGTTCCCGACCCGGATGTGGAGATTCCGGAATTTCTTACCCTTAAAGCGTATTTCCCGCCGGACATTCAACAAGCACAGCTTGTCGAACAGCTTGCCGAACGTCTTGCCTGGCTTGCGACCCTGATTCCCGGCCTCGAGCCTGTGGTGCCGGAAATCCGTCGGATTCGCGCTGAAGATTGGGCGGAAAGCTGGAAACAGCATTTCGGCATCCAGCGTATCGGTTCTCGTCTGGTGGTGCGCCCGAGCTGGGAGGAATACACGCCCGAGCCGCAGGACGCCGTCCTTACCCTCGATCCGGGTATGGCATTCGGTACCGGAAGTCATGCCACCACCCGTTTATGTCTGGAAGCGCTGGCCGAGCTTTACGAAACCGGCCCGGGACCGCAGCGAGTTCTTGATGTGGGTACCGGATCCGGCATATTGGCCGTGGCGGCTGCATTGCTTGGCGCACGGAAGGTTTTGGGCTGCGATATCGATGCAACAGCCTGTCGGGTCGCTCTGGACAACGCCCGGCAGAACGGTGTGGAGCGGCATGTCGCGGTGACACGCGATCCGCTGGAGACCCTGGAAGGGAATTTCGAGGTGGTGCTGGCCAATATCCTGGCCGAAGAAAATGCGCGCCTGGCTGCCGAACTGGTAAACCGCCTGGCTGTCGGCGGGGTCCTGATCCTGTCCGGCATCCTGAATGAAAAAGAACAGCTGGTCATCGATGCTTTTGACGGCCGAGGTCTTACGGGGCCTGATATTCGTCGCCAGGACGAATGGTCCTGCCTGTGCTATCGCAAGGGAGCCTGAATGCATCGATTTTTTATTTCTCCGGATGATTTGCGCAACGATCATATATCTCTGCCCGAGGAGGTCCTGCGTCACATGGCAGTGCTGCGGCTCGGCAAAGGGGCGGAGATTCTGTTGTTTGACGGTATCGGCAATTTCTGCCGTTGCCGCATCGAGCATCTGGGTCGGCAAACCGGCAAGGTGGTGGTCTTGAGCCGGGATATGGAACGGGATTCGGCCTTTCCCATAGAGTTGATGCAAGCTCTTCCCAAAGCCGATAAAATGGAGCTGGTCCTGCAAAAGGGAACAGAACTGGGGGTCAGCCGCTTTACGCCGCTGTATGCCTCCCGCAGCGTGCCGAGGCTTGCCGTGCGCCGGGAACATCAGCGGCGTGAGCGATGGCTGCGCATCATCCGCGAAGCAGCTCGCCAGAGCCGCAGGCCGGTGTTGCCTTCCCTGTCCGACATATGTTCTCTGGATGAGGCTTTGGCCCGATGTCAAAGCGAGTTGCGGCTGATGTTGTGGGAAGAAGGCAGTCAACCTATTGATACCGTTTTTCCGCAGAGGATTCCGGAGGGGGCCTCGGTGCTCGTCGGGCCGGAGGGCGGGTTTTCTGATGAAGAAGCTGATATCGCGCGGCGTCACGGGTTTGTTCCGGTATTGTTCGGCCCGCGTATTTTACGTAGTGAAACAGCCGGGTTTGCTGCGGCAGCCATTCTGCAATATCGCTACGGTGACCTTGGGGGCGAAAGGGCTTCATAATGTGTCCATCCGGAAAGTCTGGATGGACACGGCGTAGTTTTCATATAGGAAACGAGACGTTTTCGGATGAAAACAAGCTTATCGAAGCCTTTGCGAAGGAGTCGACATGAAATGTCCAAAGTGCGGTTTCCAGAGTTTTAACTACCTGGCCACGTGTAAGAAATGTGGCCGCGATCTGTCTGAACTGCGTGACCGGCTGGGGCTTGGGGATCCGACCCTTCCCGGTCGCGCCGGTTATGCTGCGGGATCGTCACAGCCGCTGGTTGAAGATCCTTTCGACACCACTTTGCCGGACGAGAAAGATATCTGTACGGTTGCCGAAATGGCATCTCTGAACGATGATGAAACAGATGCGGATCTGGAAAATTATTTTGACGAACTCGGTACCGTGGACGAGGAACTGGCCGCTACCCTTGATCCCGACATGGACTGGACGGGAAGCGAAGCGACTTTTGATAGTTTTGTCATAGAGGAGGATCCGGCCGAGCCGTTGCTGCCTGGCGATGAGCCGCCGCATGACATAGAACCAACCGAAGCGGTTGGGCCTGTCGATGAAGAACCGGCGCCCGAAGAGGATGCGGACGTTTTTACAGACACAGAGGGACGGGGAGTCGACAGTTTCGAGGGTGGTGCGGTCCTGGAGTCCAATCAGGGCCCGGGGGATGAGGAACTGGCCTTGGATGATGATCTCGATACCTGGCTTTCAGAAGGTGAAGAACTCCCCTGGCGCCGTACAAAGCCCGATGTTGCTTTGGAGGATCAGGAACCTCTTCCGCCATTCGGATCTGAAGAGGCGCAGACCCACGTTGATGCTGAAGCCAAATCTTATCCGACAGATTTTCCGGAACAGGTCGAGTTGCCGTTTGCCGACGAGGTCGAGGAAGTCTCGCAACGGGCTCCGTTGGCATCACGGGGGCTTGCTTTCGTTTTCGATGCGGGATTGCTGGCTGCCGTCTTTGTAGTGTTTGTGCTCTCCGGAGAGTATCTGAGGCAGGGGATGGGCGATTTCAGATGGCCGCAGCCGCAGAGTCTGGCCGACCATATTGGTCCTTATTTTCTGGTTTTCTTCGGACTGGCTTTCGGTTATTTCACCTTGTTTCATTATCTGGGCGGTCAGACGCCCGGAAAAATGGCTGGAAAATTACTGGTGGTCGATACCAGCGGCGAACCGCTGCACCTTTCCCAGGCTTTTCTGCGTACCGTGGGTGGGCTGATGTGCCTGCTGCCGGCGGGGCTGGGGTTCTGCAGCATGTTGCTCAATCGCGAAGGACGGGGATGGAACGACCGCCTGGCGGGGAGCCTGGTGATTCCGGCAAATCAGGTGCTGGATGAAGAGGGGCTGTACGTAGAAAGGGATTGATGTCGCCATCGCCGGCGCAGGCACCGAAGTATCGATACGCAATGCTGACACGGAGCGATTAGGGCTGTCAGTGCCGGGCGAGTTTCTGACGCAGAATGAGTATTTCCAAAGCGCAGGCCGTTTTCGCCAGCAGATTTCGCAGTTCCGCCACACGTTCGCATATATTGTGGCCGGCATCTTCGACATACAGCAATCCGACCGATCTGCCTGCCAGAATTAGAGGCAGCATTGAAACCCTTTCCGGCGCCGCTCCCAGGGCGCGGGACAGTTGTGCCCTCAGGTTCGGCTCAAAGATGCGGCCCAGAAACGGACTTTGATCTGTCAGAACCGACTGCAGAATGGTACTGTCTGCAGTCGACAACCTTGACTCTGAAAATCCAGGCAGGGGAGTATGCCCTACCAGCGCCCGCCATCCCTGCAAAACCCCATTACGATACAGAAACAGCGCCAGTCGGTCGAATTGTCCGGCCAGGTGAGCCATCAGTGCGTCCGCTACATCATCGCGACATCGCGCCTCCGCCAATCCGGAGTTCAGGTCGGCTGCGGGTTCTTCGGGCCTCTGCAAAGGCTCGTCTTCCACGATTTCAGCTTCTTCCAGTAAGGCTTCATCCGGCGCTTCCTCCACAAGGGTGGAGGGCACATTTGCTGCGGATCTCTTTTTTTCCAGAAGCGACTGTTCATGATCGGGAAGTTCCATGCCGTAGCAGCGCTGTATGGCCTGCAGCAGGCGGAGTTCCGGGGCTACGAGAGGGATCGGAGGATAACCGATAAGTTCGGCCAGAAGGTGCAGGTTTTGCTTGTCGCTCGGATCGGCCATGGCGACGACGAGCCCCTGTTGCTCGAGACGCAAGGGCAACACCCGGTACTTCAGCGCCTGGTCGATGGATAAAAATTCCCGTAACACCGGCGGCAGTTCCTGCATCCGGCGCGGTTCAAAACAGGGGCGATCGAGTTGCCGACTGAGGAATTGCGCCAGACAGTCTTCGCCGAGGGTGGTAAGGGTGAGTAGACTGGTGCTGGTCGCCATACCGTTTTGCCCGGCATGAGACCGTACTTTCTCGGCCATCTGCCGGGTCAGCACGCCGGTGCTTACCAGCTGCTCCAGAAGGTTGCTTGTCATAAATATCAACCATGACAGTCGGCGGCCCCACCCCAACCGTCATACCTCCTCCCATGCAATTTTATTTGAGGCAGGCATGTTCCTGCCAAAACCATCATCCCATGCGCAAGGCAAGAAAACTTTCGAGATCAGGGCAGCGCAGATAAGGGTTGTTTCGTCTTTCGTACTCGATGGAAGAATATGCTTTCGGTCCGTAATCATGACCCGGAAAGACCAGGGTTTCCCCGGGGAACTGTGCAAGCCGCCGCAAACTGTCATATAAGGCAACGGGATCGCTGCCGGTCATGTCGGCCCGGCCGACCTTGGTGACGAAAAGCGTGTCGCCGGTCAACAGGACTCCAGGCGGATTCAGGGTGATATCCGCAGGTGTATGCCCGGGGGTGTGCAGAACCTTCACCTCCGTATCGCCAACCATGAGCGCGTCGCCTTCGGTCAAGGGCCTGTCGATTTTCGGAACAGCCAGAGGATGGGCGGCGAGGGAGGCACCGGTAGCCTGGAGTATGAGGTCGTTGCCGGCGACATGATCGCGATGCCCGTGGGTGTTGACCAGCCAGGTCAGGTCGACCCCGTGTGCATCGATGGCATCGAGCAGGCGTTGCGGTTCCAGCGAAGGGTCGACTGCCAGCCCCCGGCGCGTCGCCGGGCAGAACAGCAGGTAGGAGAAGTTGTTCATTTCGCCGGCCGGGATCTGGATGATCTCAAGAGTTCCTATTTTCATGGACATTTCTCCGGTTCGGGGGCGTCGGAGGCCCGTCTGATCTCGCCATCGAGTATGCAGAATGCTTCCCCGGTGGCACGGACGATCCAACGATCGCCGTCTTCGGGAGGCAAAGGAAATTCCCTGCCTCCCAAAAAGACATCTTCGCCATCGATTATCCCCCACCATTCCAGGGAACCCGTCTGCCAGATTTTGGTTTTCAAATGATATGCCATGAAGTTTTCTCCCGAACGATACATATGACGACATCATACGTTAGACGGTTATTCCGGTCAATTAAGATGGCCCTTGTGGGAACGGTCGGTTTTTTCTATAATTCCAGTTTACAATCATTCAGATCATACAGAGAAAAAGGAAGGGCTTTTTTCATGAAATTCGCCAAAATGCACGGCGCCGGCAACGACTATGTCTATGTCAATTGTTTTGAAGAAACCATCGACGATCCTGTCGCCATGGCCCGTACGGTCAGCAACCGCAACTTCGGTATCGGTTCGGACGGTCTGATTCTGATTTTGCCTTCCGAGGTGGCCGACGTGCGCATGCGCATGTTCAATTCGGATGGCAGCGAATCGGAGATGTGCGGCAACGGCATCCGATGTGTCGCCAAATACGCTTATGACCATGGTCTGGTCGACAAGCAGGAGATTACAGCGGAAACCGGTGCCGGCATTCTGACATTGCAGTTGTTTATCAACGACGACAACAAGGTCGAACGGGTGCGCGTCAATATGGGCAAACCACGGCTTACGCGGGGCGAAATTCCCATGACCGGCAACCCTGACGAGCAGGTCGTAAATACCGAGATGAAAGTTCTGGACCGCACCTTCCATATCACCTGTGTGTCCATGGGCAATCCTCATTGCATCATTTTTGTGGACAATGTCGATGAATTTCCGGTTTCCAAATACGGCCCAATCATCGAAAGCCACGACCTGTTTCCCAATCGCACCAACGTCGAATTTATAGAGATCATTTCTCCCACCGAGATCAAACAGCGCACCTGGGAACGCGGGGCCGGCGAGACCCTGGCCTGCGGCACCGGCTCTTCAGCGGTGACTGTCGCCTGCGTTCTCAACGAAAAGACCGAGCGGCGCCTGCTTAATCATCTGCTGGGCGGCGACCTGGAAATGGAATGGGACGAGGACGGCAGCGTCTATATGACCGGTCCGGCAGTACAGGTATTCGAGGGAGATTTCGATCCTCAATGAGCTGTCCCATGTGCACGCGCTGGCAGGACCAGTCGCAACTGCGTATCGCCGAATTCGAGCACTGCTACGCCATGCTCAATGGTGATCAGTTCTTTCCCGGCTATACCCTGCTGTTTACCAAATCCCACGTTACCGAGCTTTTCCACATGGAACCGGGCGTGCGCGGGGCCGTCGTGGAAGAGGTCAGCCGCATGGCGGCAGCCCTGGCCGCCGTTTACCGGCCAGCCAAGATGAATTATGAACTGCTCGGCAACATGGTGCCACACATGCATTGGCATCTGGTGCCGCGGCAGACCGACGACCCGCTCTGGCCGCGCCCCATCTGGAGCGAATCCCACCAGGAATGTCGGCTTTCCGACAACCGGTATCGCGAGGAGATCAGCCGCATTCGCGTGGCTCTGGATCGGGTCGAATGCGGGGAGGAATAAGCGCTATGGATTGTATCTTGTTCGATCTCGACAACACTCTTTATTCACCTCGCTGTGACCTGTTTTCGCTTATAGACAAGCGCATCAACAATTACATGCACGAGGTGGTCGGCATCCCCCTGCAGCAGGTCGACACCTTGCGCCGTCGATACTGGCAGGACTACGGCGTTACCATGCAGGGGCTCATGCGGCATCATCAGGTCGATCCCGAGGATTATCTGCACTATGTTCACGATGTGAACGTCGGCAGCCGCCTGCATGTCGATCCCGAACTTAGAAAAGTGCTGGTATCGCTGCCTCAGACCAAGGTCATTTTCACCAACAGCAGTCGTGCCCATGTCGACCGCGTTCTCGATGCGCTGGGCGTTGCCGATCTGTTCGATGAAGTCTTCGATATCCGGGTTGCCGACTATCTTCCCAAACCCTATCCCGAGCCGTATCGTCGGGTGCTGGATAACCTGGGTATGGCCGGCGAGCGATGCATGATGGTGGAAGACAGCGTGGCCAATCTCAAACCGGCCAAGGAGCTTGGAATGGTCACCATTCTGGTAGGCCATGCCGAGACCGAACCGTTTGTCGACCGACAGCTTGCCGAGGTCGTGCAGCTTCCCGAAATCCTGGCGGGCGGGACAGCCGCCGGCTTCCCCTCGACGATTGCGGGGGGGTGAATATGCTGCTTGGAGCTCACGTATCCATTGCCGGCGGCGCCAGTCGCGCCTTTCGCCGGGCGGAGGACATCGGCGCCACAGCTATGCAGATCTTTACCAAAAACGCCAACCGGTGGAAGGCCAAACCCTTGCACGATAAGGAGATTGAGGCTTTTGCTTCCGCAAGGAAAAGCAGTCGGGTCTCTTCGGTTATCGCCCACGACAGCTATCTTATCAATCTGGCAGCGCCCGATGGTGAAAAACGCAGTCGTTCCCTGGCCGCCTTCCAGGATGAAATGCAGCGTTGCGCCACCCTCGGCATCGGCGGATTGGTGATGCATCCCGGCGCGCACCTCGATGCGGGGGAGGATGTAGGACTACAGCGCATCGCGGAAGCTTTTCGCGCTGTTTTTGCCGAGGCGCCGCCCCAGGTACAGGTATTGCTGGAAAATACCGCCGGCCAAGGCAGTTACCTCGGGTATCGCCTCGAACACCTGGCAACGATCATGGAGCTGGTGCCCGATGGGAATTTCGGCATCTGTTTCGACACCTGCCATGCGTTTGCCGCCGGCTACGATCTTACCTCTGCGGACGGTTATCAAGAGGTGATGAAGGAATGTGAGCGTCTTTTCGGTGTCGATCGCATCGCCGCCTTTCATCTCAACGATTCCAAAAAAGAGCGCGGCTCCCGTGTCGACCGCCATGCGCATATCGGCCAGGGCTCCATCGCTCTGGAGTCTTTTGCCGCCCTGATGCGGGATCCCCGCTTCGAAGCCGTACCTAAAATCCTGGAAACCGCCCCTGGGGAGAAAAACTGTCACCATTTGCGGGAACTGTCCATGTTGCGCCAGATGGCGGAGGCGCAGGCATGAGAGCGGTACTGCAGCGTGTGACCCAGGCACATGTCGAGGTTGACGGTGAAATTGTCGGTGCCATCGATCGGGGACTGATGGTGCTGCTCGGTGTGGAAGAAGGCGATGATCGGCAGGATGTCATGCTGCTGGCCAGAAAGACCGCGGAGCTGCGCTTGTTCGAGGATACACAGGGGAAGATGAATCTGTCGGTAGAGGACATCGGCGGAGAGTTGCTGGTGGTTTCCCAATTCACTTTGGCCGCCGATTGCCGCAAGGGGCGGCGGCCCGGGTTTTCCCGCGCTGCGCTCCCCGATACCGCCAATGCGTTATATCTCGATTACATCGAGCAATTGCGCCAGCGGGGGCTGACCGTGGCCGCCGGGCGCTTTCAGGCCATGATGCAGGTGCATCTCGTCAACGACGGGCCGGCCACTTTTCTGCTCGACAGCCGTAAGGTATTTTGATGAATGATTTGAAGCGGGAACAGCAACCGAGCCGCAGTGCCAAGAAACGTGCAGCTAAAGCCGTGGAAGACATGGCCGGTCGTCTCGTCGCTCTTGGCGATGCCGATTTCCGTCGGCTGCCTCTGAACGGTGAAATTCGCGAGGCTATCGACGAAGCGCGCCGCATCAACTCCCATGGTGCCCGCAAGCGGCAGCTGAAGCATCTGGCCGGCCTGTTGCGTCGGGATGAAGACAGCCACCAGCAGGCGGAGGCCTTTCTCGAGGACCTGCAGCTCGGCCGTCGGAAGGCCGCAGCCGATTTTCACTATCTGGAGGCGTTGCGCGAACGGCTTTGCGACCCGGAGCAACGCGAAGGCGCTCTCGACGAGGTGCGTCAGAAGATGTCCCGGATCGATACCGACAAACTCCGCCGCCTGGCCGAAAGTGCGCGGCAGCATAAGGATAAGCGCGCCTTCCGGGAATTGTTCCGCATGCTCAAGGCGGCTCATCCCGAAGAACTCTGAAGGCGATTTGATCTGTCTGAGTTGCGCGGAAAAATGAAGGGCCTCGCCACAAAGAGCACCAAGGACAGGGAAGGTATAACGCGAATTTCCTTCGAGATTTTCAAAGTGAAAAACAGGTGTATAATTGCCTGGGATAGCGTTGTTGCAGGGTAGCCTGCAATAAAAAAGGACCGATGCATGAACACCGGTCCTTTTTTCATGACTTGGCCGTTTCAGGCTCACAGCACCTTTTTGATCAGGGTTTCAAGCTGCCCCTTGGGGACGGCGCCTACCACCTGGTCGACAACCTGTCCGTCCTTGAAAAGGATCAGGGTCGGAATGCCGCGCACGCCGTAGTTGCTGGGGGTGGCGGGGTTTTCGTCGACGTTGATTTTGGCGATTTTGACCTGGCCGTCGAACTGATCGGCCAGATCGTCGATAGCCGGCGCAATAGCTTTGCAGGGACCGCACCAGGAAGCCCAGAAATCGACCAGCACGGGAACGGAGGATTTCAGCACGTCAGCTTCGAAACTGCTATCGGAAAGATGTATAACCTTCTCACTTGCCATCGATATCTTCTCCTTTTAAATTCAGAGTTAATGATTCACCCAGAAATCTTCTATCAGATATACCCCATCATAAAAGAGCATAAGAAAAAAGCAAGGGTCTTATGCTTCCCAAGATGTTTACAGCTAGTTCTTGACACACCGCAAGGCCCAACCTATCATTCTGAAAAATTCGCAGGCAAAGGCACAGGTTATGATGCTTCAGGATAAAATCAGTAAATCACTGCGTGAGCATACCGCGGTACTTGAAGAAACTTTTCTCATGCAGGCCAACGAATTGGTGACTTTTTCCGGCCAGGTTGCGGAGATTTTCAACCGGGGCGGACGTCTCATGGTTCTCGGCAGCGGGCCGCTTTGCTCCATCGCCAATCTGGTGGCCAATCTTTTCCGGCATCGACTCCATATCGAACGTCCCGCCCTGCCGGCGTTATCCCTGTGTCAGGATCTGCCGTTGGCCGCATCGCTGGCCAAGGAAGGGCGCAGCGGTGCTTTTTTTGCCCAGCAGTTGCAGCTCATCGCCACCGAAGGCGACGCGGTTCTGGGGCTGGGGGATGTATCCCATAATGACGCCGTCCTGGAAGGACTGGCGGAAGCCCGCGAGCTTGGATGCATAACCGCGGCCCTGTTGCCGGAAAAGGAAGAGATCCACGGAGACGGCCCCCATTTCCTATTTCGGCTGACAACCGATTCCGTAGGGCGCGCGGCGGAAACGGGTCTGTTTTTCGGGCATCTGCTGTGCGAACTGGTCGAGGGAGAACTTTTCGGCATCTGAAGATCGCAAAGCCGGGATCCGTTCACGAGGCGGTGAACAGCCGTCTTGACATCAGGAGCGGAATCCGGCCAGGAGTTGTCTATGACCGAATATCCCGTAATGTTGCAACTGGCCGGAAAACTCTGTGTGGTGGTGGGCGGAGGGCCTGTCGGCATGCGTAAGGCACACGGCCTGCTGAAGGCCGGCGCAAAGGTGCGTCTGGTCAGCCCGAGATTGTCGTCGCATATTGGCCGGGAGAGGGTCGAAACGGTATCACGGGTCTTTCGCTCCGGAGATCTTGACGGCGCCAGTCTGGTTTTTGCCGCTACCGGTGATGCTGCCAGCGATCGCAGTGTGGCCGCGGAGGCCCGCCGCTTGGGCATACCCGTATGCCTCGCCGGTTCTCCGTCGGAGGGCGATTTCAGTCTGCCGGCGGTGTTGCGCCGGGGAGAAATGACTCTGGCGGTCAGCAGTTCGGGACGCAGCCCTGCCCTGGCTACCGTCGTTCGGGATCAGCTCGATGCCCTGTTGCCGGAATCCCTGGCCCTGGTCGTCGATATTGCCGCTGCCGCGCGTCAGCATGCCCTGCACGATAAGGGCTCCATCGATTACAGCCGCGAAGCGTTGCGCCGTTTGCTCGCCGGTTCGTTGCTGGAATTGCTGACTGTCGGGAATGCGGCGGGGGTAGACGATCTGCTGCATGAGGTTTTCGGACCGTCCTGGTCCCTGGCTTCTTTGGGAATCGATCTACCGGAAAGGAATACATGACCATAGATATCCTTTTGTTTCGTACAACCCTGCTGGCTTATGCCCTGGCTACGGGATTGGCCCTGGCCGATATACTTTGGCGGCGGCCCGCTCTCGGCCGGCATGGCCGCGTTCTTCTCTGGAGCGGTTTCGGTCTGCACAGCCTGAGTATGATCAGTCGTTATCTGACGACCGGCTTTCCGCCGCTGTCGAGTCTCCACGAGTCTCTGTCGTTTTTCGCCTGGGCGATTATCGGCACTTTCCTTTTGTTTCACCTGCGTTACCGGTTGGCGGTACTCGGGGCCTTTGTCGCTCCGCTGGCCCTGGTCTTGATGATTTTCGGCAGTGCCGTATCGACCGCAACCACGGCGCCTCCTCCTCCCCTGCAGAGTTGGTGGCTCCCGGTGCATGTGGTGTTGGCGTTTCTCGGGGATGCGGTTTTCGCCCTGGCCGCCGTGGCCGGTTGTCTTTATCTGCTGCAGGAGCGCATGCTGAAGAAGAAGAAGGTGTCCTCCCTTTTCTACCGTCTACCGTCCCTGCAGGTCCTCGATAACCTGAATTATCGCTGCCTTACCATCGGTTTTCCCCTGATGACACTCGGCATCATTACCGGCGCGATCTGGGCAGATCGCGCCTGGGGGGCCTATTGGAGCTGGGATCCCAAGGAAACGTGGGCCCTTATCACCTGGTTCCTTTACGCTGCACTGCTGCACGGTCGCCTGGCCGTCGGCTGGCGGGGGCGCAAGGCTGCCGTACTGGCTATCATCGGTTTTGTCTTGCTGCTGTTTACCTTCTTGGGAGTCAATCTGCTGCTGTCGGGTCTGCACAGCTATTCCGCCCTGGGGACATACTGATATTTTTACAAGGAATTCTGCCGTTTCATGAATTTTCTGGTCCTAGGCCTCAGTTACAAAACCGCTCCCGTCGAACTGCGTGAGCGTCTTAACTTCGCGTCTGACGATCCGGGCAGCGTTTTGCGCGCCATGACGGATTTGCCTGGAATGACGGAGGCAATGATTCTTTCGACCTGCAACCGGGTCGAAGTTTATGCAGCGAGTAAGGATATTCCTCTCGGCTGCGCTCGTTTGCAACGCTATATGGCGGCGTATCACGGGCTCGATGAGAATCAGGTCAAACCGCACCTGTATGTCCATTGCGGACGGGATGCCATACATCATCTTTTCCGGGTTGCATCGAGTCTCGACTCCATGATTCTCGGCGAACCTCAGATTCTCGGCCAGCTGAAGGAAGCCTACAATCAGGCCGAATCGAGTTGCACTGCCGGTCCGGTTTTCAACCGGCTGATGCCAAAAGCTTTTGCTGCAGCCAAGCGGGTGCGCAACGAAACCGCCATTGCGCAACATGCGGTATCCGTGTCCTATGCGGCGGTGGAACTGGCGCGCAAGATTTTCGGCGAACTGACGGACAAAAACGTTATGATCGTCGGGGCCGGCAAAATGTGCGAGCTTGCGGCACGTCACCTGACCGGCCAGCAAGTCGGCGAGGTGCTGGTCACCAATCGCACCCTGGCGCGGGCTCAGGCGCTGGCCGAACAGTTTGACGGACGAGCCGTGCCCTTTGCCGAATTTCCCCTGTATCTGAGCCGGGCCGATATCGTGTTGACCTCTACCGCGGCGGGGGGGCTGCTGGTGACCCGCGCACAACTCGAAGAGGTCATTCGCCAGCGCAAAAACCGCCCCATGTTTCTCATCGATATTGCCGTGCCCCGCAATATCGATCCCGATGCCAACCAGATCGACAACGTTTATCTGTATGATATCGACGATCTCAACGGTGTTATCGAAACCAATCTGCGGGAGCGGCGCAAGGCGGCCAAAAAGGCCGAAGACATTATCGAGCAGGAAATAGACCGGTTTTACAGCTGGCTGCGCAGCCTCGAGGCTACGCCCATGATCGTAGCTCTGCGTCAGCAGGTGGAAGAAATCCGCCGTAGCGAAACGGAAAAAACCCTCCACGGCCTGCGGCATCTCGATGCCGGCGACCGCCGTGCCGTCGAAGCCCTGACCCGTTCCATCGTCAACAAACTGCTGCATTCCCCTCTGAGCGTTCTCAAGCGTGCCGGAGACGACATTACCGGGGAAATCTATCTCGAAGCCGTAAGGCGCTTGTTCGATCTGAATCCCGATCCACAAAAGTCGGGGACGGATGCCGTCGAAGAAGGCGCCGATACGAAACAGGATTCAATTTCATGACCTCTAACACATTGCGCATCGGCACTCGTGCCAGCCGTTTGGCCCTCTGGCAGGCCGAGTGGGTCCAACATCAACTGCAGACTCTGCATCCGGAACTGACCGTCACCCTGGTGCCGATCACAACCAAGGGGGATAAGATTCTCGATGTTCCGTTGGCCAAGGTCGGCGGCAAGGGATTGTTCGTCAAGGAAATCGAGGCAGCCCTGTACGATGGTGGCATCGATCTGGCCGTGCATTCCATGAAGGATGTTCCTTCGGTGTTGCCGTCGGGGCTGATTCTGCCCTGCATTCCGCCGCGCGAGGATCCCCGTGATGCTCTGGTAACGCCGGATGCCCGCGGTTTCGAACGGCTGCCCGAAAGTGCGCGTATCGGCACCTCGGCTCTGCGTCGTCAGGCCCAGTTGCTGCACCGCCGCCCCGATCTCGACATCGTGTCGCTGCGCGGCAATGTCGAGACCCGCCTGCGCAAAATGGAGGAAGAAAAGCTCGACGGTATCGTGCTGGCCGCAGCCGGTCTTAAACGTCTTGGGCTGGCGGAGCGAATCAGCGAATACCTGCCGACCGACCTGAGTCTGCCTGCCATCGGCCAGGGGGCCCTGGGACTGGAATGCCGCGAAGACGACCGCCGAACTCTGGCGCTGATCGCGCCCCTGCACGATCCTGCCACCGCCCTGGCGGTGACCGCCGAGAGGGCCTTTCTGCGCCGCTTGGACGGCGGCTGCCAGGTGCCGCTGGCGGCCCATGCCACGGTCGCGGGCGAGAGCTTGAGCTTGACCGGACTGGTGGCCGAAGTCAATGGCCGCAACCTGCTCAAGGAGACCCTCACTGCGCCACTGTCGCAAGCCGAAAGTGTCGGATGCCAACTGGCGGAAAGCCTCTTGGACCGCGGTGCCGATCGTATTCTGGCAGCCCTCGGTATCACCCCGAAACCGGTGACTCGCTGACCATGGTTTCCACCGAGAGCAACTGCAAAGGCGTCGTCTACCTGGTTGGAGCCGGTCCCGGAGATCCCGGTTTGTTGACCGTACGGGGATTGCAGTGCCTGCGCCGAGCCCAGGTGGTGGTTTACGACTATCTGGCAAATCCGCGATTGCTCGACGACGCGCCGATCGACGCCGAGCGCATCTATGTCGGCAAGACTGCCGGTCACCACCATCTGCCGCAGGAGCAGATCAACGCCCTGCTGATCGAAAAAGCCCGAGAGGGCAAGATTGTGGTGCGCCTAAAGGGGGGCGATCCCTGCCTTTTCGGGCGCGGTGGCGAAGAAGCTTACGAACTGGCCGAAGCAGGAATGTCTTTCGAGATCGTGCCGGGTGTCACCGCCGGATTCGGCGCCGCCATCTACGCCGGCATCCCTCTTACCCACCGCGACTACACCACCAGCCTGGGTCTGATTACCGGCCATGAGGATCCGACCAAAAAGGTATCGAGTCTCGATTGGTCGAAACTGGCTACCGGTGTCGGCACCCTGCTCTTTTACATGGGCATGGGCAACCTCGGCACCATTACGGAAAAACTCATGGAACACGGCCGCGCACCCGAAACGCCGGTCGCCGTTGTCCGCTGGGGCACCACCCCCCGGCAACAGACCCTCGTCGGTACCCTGGCCGATATCACGGATCGTGTTCAGCAGGCCCGGCTTGGGCCTCCGGCCATCATTGTCGTCGGGGAAATCGTGGCGTTGCGCGAGCGGTTGCGTTGGTTTGACAAACGGCCGCTTTTCGGTCGGCGCATCCTGGTGACCCGGGCCGCAGGCCAGGCCGGCTCGCTCAGCGACGGTTTGCAGGCAGCGGGATCCGAAGTGATGTGCTGCCCAACCCTGGAGATCGTGCCGCCGCCCGACTGGAGGGAGCTGGATGCCGCCCTGGGCCAGCTATCCCGCATCGATGTGCTGGTGCTGACCTCGGTGAATGCGGTGAACTATTTTTTCGAGAGACTGTTTGCTCTGGGGCTGGACGGCCGTGCCTTGCACGGCACTCACATTGCCACGGTGGGGCCTAAAACCGCCGCCGCTTTGCAGCAGCGCGGCCTGCGCGCCGACATGCTGCCTGATAAGCAGTGTGCCGAAGGGGTGCTGGCCGCCCTCCTTGAACATGGCGTGGTTGGGAAACGCATCCTCTATCCCCGCAGCCAACTGGCTCGTGACTTGCTGGTTACGGAACTGACGGCCGCAGGTGCCGAAGTGTCGGCTCCGGTGGCCTATCAAACCCGCGCTGCCGAAGGCGCGGCGGACCGGTTGCGTAAAATCCTTGAGGAGGGTGTCGATGCTGCGACCTTTGCTTCGTCCTCGGCGGTGGAATATTGCCTGAAACTCCTTGGCGACGATGCTCCCCATCTGTTGGCAAAGGTAGCCGTCGCCAGCCTCGGTCCTCTGACCAGCGCCACCCTTCGGCGGCATGGTCTGGAAGTTGCCGTGGAAGCGGCCGCGCCGACGGTGGAGTCTTTGATCGAGGCGCTGCAGCTATACTTTGCTTCAGCTGCCGACGGTTCCCTATAAATCGGCTTATGAAACTCTGTAACCTAGCTGGCTAAAAGGAGTCTGCCATGAAATTCCCCGAGTACCGGGCCCGCCGCACGCGCCGTACCCCGACCCTGCGGAACATGGTCCGCGAAACCCGATTGGCTGTGGACGATTTGATCTATCCGCTGTTTTGCGTCGAGGGGGAGGACGTCTGCAATCCCATCAGTTCCATGCCCGGGGTTTGTCAGTTGTCCATCGATCGTCTGGTTACGGAAGCCCGCGAGGTCTGGAATCTCGGCATTCCGGCGGTGATTCTGTTCGGCATCCCGGATCACAAGGATGCCGAGGGAAGCGCAGGCACCAAGGAAAACGGCATCATTCCGCGTGCCGTCCGTGCCGTTAAGCAGGCCGTGCCGGAGTTGATCGTCATTACCGATGTGTGTCTATGCGAATATACCGATCACGGTCACTGCGGCGTCATCCGTGGTGAAGAGGTAGTCAACGATCCCACCCTGGAGCTTTTGTGTATGCAGGCCGTGGCCCATGCCCGCGCCGGAGCCGATATCGTTGCGCCGAGCGATATGATGGACGGGAGGGTGGCAGCCATCCGCCGAGCCCTCGACACCGATGGATTCGACGGCGTGCCGATCATGAGTTATGCTGTGAAATATGCCAGCGCCTTTTACGGTCCGTTTCGCGAAGCGGCCGAATCGGCGCCCCGGTTCGGCGACCGCCGCTCCTACCAGATGGATCCGGCCAACCGCCGTGAAGCCCTGCGCGAGGCTCAACTCGATGTGAACGAAAACGCCGATTTTCTGATTGTCAAGCCGGCCATGGCCTATCTCGACATCCTGCGCGATTTGCGCGAGCGCTACGATCTGCCGCTGGCGGCCTACAACGTTTCCGGCGAATTTGCCATGCTCAAGGCTGCCGGCCGGCAGGGCTGGATCGAACACGACCGGGTGATGCTCGAACTGCTTACCGGCATGAAACGGGCCGGTGCCGACTTGATCATCAGCTATCATGCCAAGGAAGCGGCTCGACTGTTGACGCAGGCTTGAACAGAACAGGATCTCAGCGACCATGCCGGATACGCCCCTTGACGACAAATCCCTGAGTCGCACCGAAACCATCACCGCCGTCATCCATTATTACCGGGCGGAGTCGGCGCGTGCTCTGGCCTGGCGGGAAAGGCTCGACCGCACCACCAACTGGGCGGTCGCGGCCACCGCCGCATTTCTGGGATTCGCTTTCAGTCATCCCGAGATTACCCATGCCGCTTTCATATTCGGCGTGGCCATGGTCTATATCCTGTTGTTCGTGGAGGCGCGGCGCTTCCGGTTTTACGATGCCTACGAATACCGCGTGCGCCTGTTGCACCAGCAATTTGTCGCCAATCTTCTCAAAGGACGGCTCGATTTCTCCCCGCAGGCACGGTGGCGTATCGACCTGGCCGACGACCTGCTGCACCCCCGCTACAAGATGAGCCTGTTGCAGGCCATCGGCCAGCGGATCCACGCCAACTACATCTATCTGTTTGGTGTGATGCTGGCCGGCTGGCTGCTGAAAATCAAGCTGCATCCGCTCATTGCAAGGTCCTGGAGACAGTATCTCGAGCAGGCGGCGGTCGGGGGCCTGTCCGGTATGTGGACTCTGCTGTTCATGGCGGTATTTGCCGTACATCTCATGTACCTGCGCCACGCCGGCCGCCTGGCCAGGGGCGGGCGCGATCTGATCTATCCCCGGCAGGGCGGCTGACTTGGTCGTTCGCCTTACCTGACACCATAATCCCCCGGATACCTGAGGTATGACAGAATATTACAAGGACACACTGGCCAACGGCCTGCGTCTGGTGACGGTCGAGATGCCGCACCTGCACAGCGTCGAAATGGTCTGCCACGTCGGTGTCGGCGGTCGCCATGAACAGGCCGACAAAGCCGGCATCTCACACTTTTTGGAGCATATGCTGTTTCGCGGCACTGCGGATTACCCGACGGGCCTGGCTCTGGAGTCGGCTTTCGAAGCCCTCGGCGGCACCGTCAATGCCGCCACCGACGGTGAAACGACATGCTACCATTCCCGCCTGCATCCCGATCATGTCGCCGAGGGGGCCGCTCTTTTTGCTTCCCTGCTGCGTCGCAGTCTGCTCAAGGACATCGACATCGAACGCCGCATTATCGTCGAGGAGGCTCTGGAGGACGTCAACGAGAGCGGCGAGGAGATCAATCCGGATAATCTTACCAGCCGCCTGATCTGGCCGAAGCACCCCCTGAGCCTGCCGACAGTCGGCACGCACGATTCGGTGCAGGGGCTGACCTGCGATGATCTGCGGCAGCATCTCGATACATGGTACACCCCCGGCAATGTTGTTGTTGCCGTCGCCGGCCGGGTCACCCGCCGGCAGGCCCTGGACGCCGTAGATGCCGCTTTCGGTGATTGGCACGCTCGCTCCGTTCCGAGTGCATTGCCCGCTCCGCCGTCTCATGACCGTGGCCCCCTTGCCGTCTGGACCCGGGATGCTTCGTCGCAGATCCATCTGCAACTGGCTTACCGTGTGCCGGGCCGCAGGGATTCCCGAACCCCTGCCCTGCGTCTGTTGCGGCGCATCCTGTCCGGTAGCAGTGCGCGTCTTATGGTGCGTTTGCGCGAGCAGCTCGGCCTGACCTATCATGCCGAAGCCAACCTCGGTTTGTACGACGATTGCGGCTTGTTTTCCATCGATCTCGCCGTAGCGCCGTCCAGCCTCATGCAGGCTTTGCAGGAGCTGTTGCAGATGCTTGAAGATTTACGCCGCACCCCTGCTGGCGAAGACGAATTGGAACGGGTGGTGCGCGCCTTCGTCTATGAACAAGAATTCAGCCTTGACCAGGCCGACAGCCGCGCCGGTCGCTTCGGCTGGGGCGAACTGGTCGGCTATCCCCTGACCCTGGCCGAAGAGTGTCGACAGGTGCAGGCCCTGACGGCTGCCCAGGTACGCGATGTCGCCGCCGAACTGTTCGACCCGAAAGCCCTCGCCCTCGCCTTCGTCGGGCCGTTCAACAAACGGCAACGCAAGGCGGTGGAGAAGCGGCTCGCGGGCTTCACGCGATAAATGCAAGAGGCGAAAATCGCTTCGCTCTGCATTGTTAGATTTGTTGAATTAGATAATATCCAATGCTATGTTTGTCTTTTGCCGGGACAGACTCTTTTGCACCTTTGCGGATTGTTCCACAATTTTCCTTACCCTATCAAATCTGTTTTGTGCAGAGATTCCAGCGACAAGATCCAATTAAGATTATAAGACGGGAGGTTTCGGTGGGTGTAGCTATTGAAAAATTACGGGACTCGGACAAGCCGCAGGTCATGACACTGCTGAAGCAAGTGAATATGCATTATGTCCCTTCTCCGGAAATGCCGGAAATCAGCTGGGAAAACTATGCGGTGATTCGGATGGATGGCAAGGTTGTCGGGTTTTGCGGATACAAAATACTGTCCGATTGCGAAGCCAAAACCGAACTGATGGCCGTGGACAAGGCCTGTCGCGGTATGGGACTGGGGGTGAAGCTGCAAACTTACCGGATGGAGCAGATGGCTCGGCGGGGAATCAAAACGCTGATAACCAATTGCGATCGTCCGGAAAGTATTGCCTGGTACATAAAGCATTTCGGCTATGAAAAAGTCGGAAAGTTGAAAAAAGAGCACGAATTCGGTGTGCCGGATATCGACTGCTGGACGACTTTGCAGGTCGATTTGGAGAAGTGGGCGGAAGATTTCAAAAAGGTTGCTGCAGATGAATGATCTGTACGATTTGGGAATTCCGCATCCTGTCACGCCTTATCCAAAACTGATAATCAATGCGGCGATCACCGGGATGATACCCACGCGAAAAAACTCTCCGCATGTGCCTCTTTCGCCGAAGGAGATCATTGAGGATGCGGTTCGCTGCATTCGGGCCGGGGCCTCCATCGTGCATCTGCATGCTCGCGACGAAGATGGCGAACCGACTTATCGGAAGGAATTGTACGAAGGGATGATTCTCGGCATACGGGAACGTTGTCCCGAGGCGATCCTCTGCGTTTCGACCAGCGGCCGGCGGCATAATTCCTTTGACTGCCGTTCCGCGCCACTGGAGCTGGAGGGCAAGGCCAAACCCGATATGGGGAGTCTGACTCTGGGGTCGTTGAATTTCCCGGAACAGGCTTCCGTGAATACGCCGGAGATGATCGAAGCGCTGGCGTTGAAAATGAGCGAGCGCGGTATCATTCCGGAAATCGAGGCATTCGAGCCGGGCATGATTCACGCCGTCAAGGTTTTGATGCTGCGCGGCGTTTTGACAGGCCCGCTTTACGTGAATATTCTTCTCGGCTCGCTCTATGCTTCGCCTGCCACTTTGTTTGATTTGAGCTGTATGGTCAAAAGCCTGCCCCCTTCGGCCCATTGGGCAGCGGCCGGGATCGGGCGATTTCAACTCAATATGAACACCGCCGCTATTCTTATGGGCGGACATGTCCGGGTCGGATTGGAAGACAATCTGTACTACGATTACGCCCGGCGGAACCTGGCAACCAACGAACAGTTGATTCGGCGCGTGGTGCGGCTGAGTTCGGAACTCGGTCGCGAAGTGGCTAAGCCGTGCGAGGCGCGGGCGATGCTGGGGCTCCCTTCAGGCCAGAGACAGGATCGGGAATCTTGGGATATGGGAATGAGACGGTCTGAAAAGATCGGACGAAGCATGAGCGGGAAATAAATGACATTCCATGTTTTGAGGCCTTGGAGGAAACGATGAAACAGGTCGTGGTCGGCAAGCTTGTTTACGATGATCGTCAGGACGGGGCTTGCCGGGTATCCGCAAAAGTGGGCGGCGAGACACTGTGGTTTGAGTCCGCAAACACCAGGTTGCGATTATCTCCCGAGGGATTCGGCAGTGCTTTGCTCGTGCCGGCCATGAGTCATGGCCGGGATCTGGTTTTCGAGGATCCGCTATGTCCGGAGTGGCTGGCAAATTCTCAGAAGCTGATGGAATATTTTTCCAGATGGTGGGGTTGGCGACCCATCAACATCGTGGCGGAGGTTTCCCCGATCCTGCCGGCCGACACGTCGGGTTGTCGAAGGGCCTTGTGTTTTTCCGGAGGGGTGGATTCTTTTTATTCGCTGCTAACCTATCCGCGACCCATTGACACGCTGGTTCTCGTGCATGGCTACGATATCCATCTGGGGGATGAAGATGGTGCCCGCTTCGCTTTTGAAAGTGTTCAGCGCGTCGCCGCGGAAATGCACATGGATGCCGCCATGATCCGGACGAATTACCGGAAACATCCGATTGCCGGGAAAAAATACAAATGTGCCTACGGCGGGGCCATCGCGGCGGCAGGGCATTTCCTGGATCAGGTTGGCGAACTGGTTGTTTCGTCGGGCCTGCCGCAGGGAGAGAAAGGAGCCTATGGGAGTCACTGGGATACCGACCCTCTCTGGTCTTCCCGATCCATGACGATAGACCATTACGGCGCATCCTTGACCAAGAACGACAAAATTCGCGCCATTGCGACAAACCCTCTGGCTCAGCGTAATCTTCGCATCTGTCAGCAAAATTTCTATGGGTCTTTCGCTTTGTCCGGAAAGTTTCTGAACTGCGGGCGGTGTCAGAAGTGCGTTCGCACCTTGCTCGTGCTCCAACAGGAAGGCAGGCTCGACGATTTCAGGAATTTTGCCAATAAAAGAGATCTGGATCGTCATCTCGACAAGGTGATGCGAGTGTCCCCGGTTTTTATCAAGGCCTATGACGAGATTCGCCGGCGCGGCGTTGACCGGAAGACGGCCCGGGCGATTCGCGCCCTGATTCGTCGCAGCAGGGTTTTGAATTGCATGGAATGGGCCGGGAGGCGGGGGCGCAAAACGGTTTTTCGGCTTTTCAAATGGTTCGATGTCGTGGAACGGAAAATTACTGGTGCGTGAACAGGCAGCCGGTGTTCTGCCTGTCGCGAGGAGAAAGAGACATCGACGCATTGAGATTTAGTGGTTCGGCCTCCCCGCAATCAGATATTCCTAAAAGAGTTGAAAATGACAGGTGGTATATCGACTTTGCTGTTGACTCTCGCACTTTGCAACCCTTACCCTGTAGTTTTTTAATGATAAGATGTTTCCCGCTTTGCCGCGAAACATCGACCACTCGGCGATTGTGCCATTTCCGTGCAGGTAAGGGTTTTTATGTTGCATTGCGTTTCTTTGAGAAAGTCCCCGGTTAACCGAGTCCTGTTCTTTTTGCTTGCCCTTTTGTTCTTCACATTCCTAACGCCCTGCTTGTACGCCGCGCCGGTTTTGTGCACCGGCTACAGTTGGCAGACCGTTCTGGAGCGGGACGACCGCACCCTGACCTATTCCTTCGATACCACGGGCGGCTACGCGGTGGAAGGCTACCTGTCCGAATCCCTCGATGAGGTGTTTGCCGCGATTCCCCAGTGGCGAGACGTCATTCGTCGGTCGTTGGACTCCTGGGGCTCTGCCGCCGACATCTCCTTTGTCGAGGTGCCGGACAGCGGCGATGCCTTTGGTGCTTTCGGGGCGCAGGGGGCGCTTCGCTTCACGGCCCATCCGCTGTATCAAGCTTTTGCCCATGCCAAGGTTTCGCCGCCTACAGGGACCGTCGAGGAGACGACCGGGCTCAGCATGTGGGGCGACGTTCACTATAATTCTCATAACCTCGACGCTGGGGAGTGGGATGCATCCTCTCTGCAAAACACGACAACGCATGAGCTGGGGCATGCTTTGGGCATAGTCGCCCATAACCTGGATCCCGGGTCGGCGCTGTTCTGGCTGGGGGGAGTGGCGGAACCGTCGGAACACGATTTTGCCGATATCCGCGCGCTGTATTTCCCTCAGAACGAACCGGCTCCGATTCTGACCGACCCGCTAATCGACAGGCCGCGCGACTGGGTTGCGCTTGTCGACGGCAGCGCCGACGCGCGGGCGACGCTAACAGTCACCAAAGACGGATCCGTGCTGACCAGCGGCGAGCAGAAAACCGGCATCAAGGGCGTCGGCGCGTCTCTGGCGGATGAAAACTACGGTTTCGACTATGTGGATCTGACTCTCGAGGCGGGGGGGCGCATTGCCACAGACGGGCACAATGCCTACGGCATCGGTGCCGGGGATTTCAACGCCATAACTGTCGACGGCTTCATTAGCACAGAAGGATTCTCTGCCGACGGGGTGGCCTTGATGGGGCGCAGCAACAGCCTGCGCACCGGGATCGCGAGCCTGATCCGTACCGCCGGGGCGGGTGCCAACGGCATTTTCGTCGGCGGCGAACAGGATGCGGTCGGAAACTACTACGGCAATGCGGTCCTGGCCGCGGGGCGTATCGAGACCAGCGGCGCAGGCGGCTGCGGTATTTACGCGGCGGGGTTTTCCTCCGTGGCGCTTTCCGGCAGCATCCTTACCCTCGGCAGTCATGCCGCCGGCATCGGCTCCGACCAGTACGGTTCACAGCATATCGCGGTCGAGCAAACGGCCGCCATCGAAACCCGCGGCCACGACGCGTACGGCGTCCTGATCCGGGGGGGCGAACAATGTCTTGGCCATGCAGGGGGCGATCACCACCGCCGGGGAGAAAAGCTTCGGCATCTATGGCTTCTTGTCCGATGCCAGCGATATCGTGACCGATGGAACGATCCGTACTGCGGGGCGCGAAGCAATGGGGGTGCTTGTCGCCGGGAGTGACGACCGTATAACGGTCAACGGTTCGGTCGCCACCGCGGGAGAAAAGGCGCATGGGGTATATGCCGTTGGCTCAAACAACAGTTTAACCTTGAACGGTACAGTCAACACCGCGGGAGAAGAGGCCCGGGGCCTGTCGACCTATTCCGGCGCCTACAACCGGTTGCTGAACCGGGGGACGCTCGCTACCGCGGGCGCCAGGGGCTATGGCGTCTATGCGTATGGCGCGAATAATGTTCTGGCCAACAGCGGTTCGATTTCCACCCTTGGGTCCTCGGCCCATGCCCTGCTGGCTTCCGGTTCCTCTAACCGCTTGACCAATCAAGGCTCGATTGCGACGACAGGTGACCATGCCCATGCCCTGTTTGCTTCCGGTTCCGGCAATCGACTGGCCAACGACGGCCGCATTGTTACCGCCGGTGATCTCGGCTACGGTCTGTTTGTTGCCGGGGGCGACAACTTGGCCGCCAACCGGGGCGACATCGTGACCGACGGGGCGTTCTCCCACGGCATGGCCGCCACCGGCGGGGGCAACATGCTGATGCATGCCGGCCGCATCGAAACGGCCGGCGCGCAGGCTTTCGGGATGTTCGTCCGCGAAGGCGGCAATGTCGTCGATATCGGCGGTGATATCGTGTCCCGCCAGGCCGAAGCGGTACGCCTCGGCAGTTATTGGAACAGCGAGGCCGATTCGGTGGAACAGTCCGTGGCGACGGGCAATCTCCTGCTGCTGCACGGTACGCCCCGGATCGGCGGCGACATCGTTAATGACGGTGCCGACAATGGCGCCTCCGTGTACTTCGGCATCGCCTTGGACGAGGATTCCCCTACAGGGTACGCGGCAGCGGCGACGGACCTTGTGTATGACGGCAATTTCGGCGGCCGGCTGTGGCAGGGGCAGGTGCTGTCAGGCCGGGCTCGGCTGAACGGGACGCTGAGCGCGTTTTCGAACCTTGTCGTTCATCCCGGTGCCATCCTGGGCGGCACGACCACCCTGACCGGCGACCTGGTCAATAGCGGCTATGTCGCGCCCGGCAATTCCATCGGTACCCTCACCGTGGCAGGCGACTATCTGCAAGCCGCCGGTGCCACCCTGCAGATGGAAATCGGCGGCAGCTCGAGCGATCAGCTGCTGGTCGGCGGGGAGGCGACCTTCCTGGACGGTTCTTTGCTGCGTATCGCCCCCATCGCGCCGGTGCTGTCCGGCGACCTCGTCCTGCTGAGCGCCGCCGGCTCCTTGAGCGGCATGCCGCAGCTGACCCTTGCCGACAGCGCTGTGCTCGATTTCAGTCTGTTGAGCGGCGGTCAGACCCTGATCCTGCAGGTGGATCGCACCGCCTACGCCGATCTGGCCGCCGGCGACAACCAGCAGCAGTTGGCCGCCGCTCTCGATCGGCTGGCGACAGGCGCCACGGGTGATCTGGCCAGCGTGTTGCTGCAGATTGACGCCCTGGAACAGGCCGCCACGGTACGGCAGGCGTTGGCCGGCCTTTCACCCACCGCCTATGCCGCATTGCCGGACGCGACCTTTGCCGCCATGCGCGGCCTGGTCGACGCATTGCCACCGCTTGGAGGCTCGTCGTTGAAAGCGGACGACGGATGGATCGCCCATGCCCGGTTGCTTTCGAAACAGGTGGACAGGAGTGCCGGTGACGGGGTTGCGGGCTATCGTTATGATAACCGTGGATTCGCAGCCGGTGCCGACCGCACATTCGACGGGTATGTTCTGGGGGCCGCCCTGAGTTATCAGAAGCTGCAGATCGAACATGACGACAGCCATTCGCGCAGCGAGTCGGATGGCCTGTTCGCCGTTCTGCGCGGGATCATGCAACGCGATGGCTGGTATTTGAGGGGGGCGCTCGGCTACGGACATCAGTGGGATGATTCGCGCCGCGAAGTCCGGGTTGTCGACCTGGTCCGATCCGCGACGAGCCACGGGGAGGCCGATATCCTGTTTGCAGGGTTGGAAGGCGGTTTCGGTTTTCCCGTCGGCCCCGGCAGGCTCATTCCCATGGTCGGTCTGGACTATGCCGCCTGTTTCTGGGGGGGATTCGAGGAAAAGGATGCCGGAGCCATGAATGTCAAAATCGGCAGCACCACAACCGAAAGCCTGCGCAGCAGTTTTGGGCTGGCCTATAAGGTGCCGATCGCTTTTGGCGCCAGGTTTCGGCTCGATACGCGGTTGCGGCTGGTCTGGAGCCATGAACTCGGCGACGGCTCCCATACTTATCGGGCACAGCTGGCGGGGGAACGGTTGCGGGTTCGCGGGCAGAGTCTGGGGCGCGACCTGTTGCTGGCCGGATTGTCTTTACAATCGCAGCTCACCGATCATTTTTTTGCCGGCGTCGGGCTCGACTACGAGCGGCGGCGCGAGGATGACGGATTCACTTTACAGGGCGGTTTAACCTTTGTGTTTTGAGGAGCGCCCCTGCTCGCAAGGTCGTATTTCCATTGTTTGCGGCTCACGATTTCCAAGTGGATGTCCAACGAAGATCGATTAAACCGCATCACGCGATCTTGATGGTTTTGTAGAGGAAGTTCTTGAATTTGTAAAACAGCCGACGCTCGTCGCCGTTGCCGTTGGCGTTGGCGCAGGCGCGCAGCATTTCAGCGACTTGCGGCATGCTTGCCGCGCCGCGTTCCCGTGCCAGTTCGACCACCGCGGTGACCACGTCGCGCGAGATGCGTTTTTCCGTGAAGGGGGTGTGCAGGCCGGACCAGAAGTCGTCTTCTCCCCTTACGATGCGTTCGAGAATCTCCTGTGCCACCTGGCTGGTGAGTTTCTGGGCGGAATGGTCCTCGCCGCGGGGGCCGAGCGAAGCCAGTACGCGAGCGATATCCGCTTCATCAATGTTGCGCCCTTTGCGGAAAAACAGCGCTCGCACAAGAATGGTGCGCAGTTCGCGGATGTTGCCGACAAAATGGTGCTGGGCCAGCAGTCGTTGTGCATTGCGGCTGAGAACCGGTCCTGCCTGGTCCGCCTCCTCCGGTTTTTTGTACACCTGATGCAGCTTGCCGAGGAAATGTACCGCCAGGTCGGGAATGTCCTCGCGGCGTTCGTTGAGGGACGGAACCTCGATGCTCAGCTCAGACAGGCGGTGATAGAGGTCCTCCCGGAACAGTCCTTCGCGGATCAGTTGATACAGATCCTTGTTGGTGGCGGCCACCAGCAGGACCCGGGCGTAGCGCGTATGGTTTTCACCCAGGCGCACGAAGCCGCCGTTGTCCAGAAAGCGCAGCAATTGTACCTGGGTTTTGGGGTCGGCGTCGCCGATCTCGTCCAGAAACACCAGCCCGCCATGCGCCTCTTCAAGAATTCCCTTGCGGTCGGCGTGGGCGCCGGTAAAGGCCCCGCGTTTGTGACCGAACAGCTCGGAATAAGTCAACTCGCCGCTGTAGGCGGCGATATTGGTTTTTTTGACCGGTAATTCATTCTTATCGCCGATATTCTGCTGGTACATCTGGTTCAGGCGGGAGTAGATGTTGTTGAACAGAAACTCCTTGCCGCTGCCGGTGTCGCCGGTGATGAGAATGGATGGCAGGCCCAGCGTCGCCTCCTGCACATCGCTGTTGAACCACATGGTGATGCGATTGAACAGCGGAGGCGTTATCCCCTGGACAAAGTCGACGATTTCATTGGCTTTGGCCGAGTTGCCGATGATGTTGCCGAGCTTATAGGACGATACGTTGGGGTCCTTATAGCCGTAGTCCCCACCCAGGCGATGGACTTCGCCGGTAAGTTTCTCGATATAGAGAAGATCGGATACGTGGCGGGCGATCATGCGGCTGATGATCTGCAGGATGCGTTTGTGCTCGTCGGTGAAATAATACGGACGCAGGCTGTCCATGCAGATGACGGCAATCACTTCGTCGTCGCAGATCACCGGCACGCCGAGTTCGCTTTTGATAATGTCTGTGACTTCGTGGTAGAAACCGCCGGTGCGTTTTTCCTCCAGCGCATCCGCTACGGCATATGGTCGTCCGGTATGCGCCACGTAGCCGGTCAGACTACGATGTTCGTGGGGCAGTTCGGTGCCGCCGATCCGTAGCGGAGGGATATGTTTTTTCAGGCGCTGCTTGCTTTTGGCCCCCACCATTTTGCCGTCCGGTTCTTCCACTACCAGCCAGCTTTCGTTGTGGTCCTTCCGAACCATGGCGATGCTGCCGGTATCGGCGCCGATGAGTTCTGTGGCTTTGGACAGAACACGGCTGAGAAACGACGGCAGGCCTTCGATCTTTTCGTGCAAAAGATCGTTGATTTCCGAAAGCACCTTGATTTCGACATGCTCGTCCCCGATTTCCTGAATGACCCGTTGCGCCATTTCGGCATGCGCTTCCAGCAGGCCTTTTTCGAAATCGCTGAACTTGTAGCCGCCGCGCGTGTAGTAGTTGACCAGGCAGATGATTCGTCTGGTGCGGGGATCGTAACGCGGTACCACATACAGCGATTTCAGACCCAGTTCCTCGGTAAGATAGCGTTTTTGCAACATTTCAGAGGAAAGGGTGGGGAAGTAGAGGGGGTCCAGCAGGGTATCGTCGACGATGATGCCGGCGCTGTTGATGTAACGGGACAGCAGGGAGGTGCCTGGCCCGAGGTTGATCATGCGCTGGTTCTCGTAGGCTTGTTTGTCCTCCAGTACATCGGCGTAGGATGACAGGATCTGCAGGCACGCCTCGTTGCTGTCCGGCCTTACCGGCGTCGGTACCAGAACCGCTGCCAGGGCCAGTCGGTCGATAAGCTTGACGGCGGACTTGACCATGTACAGCGCGGCTTCCTTTTTCTTGGCTTCATCCACCCTGCGCGAGAGGACCAACTGCTGATGATAGAGTCTTGCCTGATCTATGGGGGCCATGACCCCGTCCAGAAAACGGCTTAAGCGGTTTGTCTGTGCGTCGGTAAGAACTTTTCCCTTGCGGCCGCTGTCCACGGCCAGAACCCCGACGGCACGCCCATGGTGCACCAGCGGCAGGTAACAGGTGGCGTGAACGTTGAAATTTTCCGCCTTTTTTCGCAGGTTGAGGTTTTCAGTGGTGGAAAAATCCGAAAGCTGCAGAACCTCATGGGTGTGGTAGACCTGCGAGACCGGAAATTCGGTATTGTTGATGGGAAAGGAGCGTTCCCGAATGATATCCGCCTGGTGCCCCGTCGCCATGGAGCAACTCAGGGTACCGCTGGTCAGGTCCTCTAGATAAACACGGCAGGTATTGCGTCCGGTTACAAGCTGTACCGCCTTGATCAGGGCGTGGAGAATGTCATCCAGGCTTTCCTTGCCTAGCGAACCTATTTTTTCGGTAATCAGTAACAGTTGAGCATTTATGAAAGGATCCATGAAACCTCCGAAAATCAACAGAGTAATATTTGTACTCAAGGAGAGTATAGTATTTTGCTGCCCCGGCTGTCAAAAGATCCTTTCGCCCGTTGTCTTGCCAAATGACCCCTATGGACCTACACTGAATTGGTGAGCGTTATTCATGAAGGCATCTTTCTTGTCTGTTGATTGGTTGCAGTGCCGGGTGTTGAAGCATTCGGGGCAGAGGGTGGCGCCATGCCGGTTTGACCGGCGGTGTTTTTCGTTTTAGCGGGCTGGTCGTTGCGACTGCCTCAGAACGGCACGATCATCTCTTGGCCGGCTTTGGAGATACAGCCTGTGGAGCTCTTTGGTGGCCGAGCAGAAGGAACGGAACAGACTTGTGAGCGAGGCGGATGCTTGTATTCGGCTTGATGTGTTGAAAACGGCCGGGGATGGACATTTCTCAACGGCTTGTTAAGGAGATCTTATGGCTACCGGCAGATATATTATCATCGGGGCCGGCAATATCGGTCGCAGATTGATTCGGCTGCTTTCTCCCGATCGCGAACTGGTGCTTATCGATCAGGATCAGGCGGCGCTGGATGCTGTTCTGGAGATTCGCAGCAACGGTATTACCACGGTGGCGGGTGATGCCACCAGCCGGTTGGTTCTCGAACGTGCAGGGTTGAAAAAGACCGACACCGTTCTCATCACGGCCACTCTTGAAAAAATCAATATTGAAGTTGCTCGTGTGGTCAAGGAATACTTCGAAACCCGCCAGGTTTTCGCTGTAGGCATCACTCGTGCGGGCATTGCTGCCATGGAGCAGCTCGGTGTCGAGGTGGAAAATATTTTTAACGTCAGTGCCACCGGTCTGCGCAACAGGCTCGAGCACAAAACCAAGACTGTGCATGGTATCGGTCTGGGCAAGAATGAGATTCTCGAAGTCGAGGTACATCCCAATTCACGTTTGGCGAATAAGACCATCGCACGAATTCGTCCTCGTCGCTGGCGCATCGGTCTGATCTACCGGGACGAGGCGCTGGTCATCCCTCGTGACGATACGGTGTTGAAACCCGAGGACAAGCTGATCATCTTAGGTGATCCACGTGTGCTGAAGACCGTGTCGGAGATGTTGACCTTCCGTTTCGTGGAGTTCCCTCTCGAATTCGGCGATCGTACGCTGGCCCTGTTTTTCGGTGACGAACCGGAAGAATATTTTGCCGAACTGGCCTATATCCTCGAGACATTTCCATTGGCGCAGGCCTCGCTCGTGCTCTGCCCGACCCGTCACAGCGATCAGGAGCGGATTCGCAAGTTGCTGGCTGCCCAGGGGCTTGACCGGTTTGAGTTGCGAAAGATTCCTCTGGCAGAATTGCTGGCCGATCCCGCTCTGGCTCCGGGGCCCACGGGGAAGGTGGGACTCTTGGTGCTATCTCGAACCCATCTCAGGCACGGTGCCAAAAGCCCGGCTCTGGGCTGGAGGCGCAAAAAACTTCTGATGCGTCTGTCGCAGGTCTTTCGGGCTCCGTTGCTGGTCAGTGGCGGATCCTATCCCTATCAGCGCATGGCCTTACCCTGTTTGACCGATACCCAGTTGCAGGCCAGCATGCAGACCGCCCTTGAGATCGCCTCGCCTCTGAATTTCAACCTGGAGGCTCTGGTCAGCAAGCCGTCGGAATATATCGCCGCCGACAGCGAATTGAAGGGTTACGAAGGCGTATGCAAAACCATCGATCGTTTACGCCACATCTACCGCATCGAAATCCGGGAGACGCAGGTGGAAGGCAACCCCATAACGGCTCTGACCGCAGCGCTGAAGGACCATAAGCTGCTGGTCGCCAATATCGGTGAGTGGCGCCGTCCCCGCCTCTGGCCCGATTGGCTGGATCCTGACGTCCCTTGGCATGTCGTCGACCGCGCCGGCATTTCCACCCTGCTGTTACCGGCCGATCAGGAGACTCTCTGACCTATGGCCGAGCAACTGGTTACCCTTGTCATGGTAGTGTTCGGGGCGGCCCTCATGCCGCTGGCGGCCCGTCGCCTGTCCGTGCCCTCGGCAGCGCTGGAAATCGTTTACGGCATGCTGCTGTTCAACACCGTGCTGGCGCACCATCCTGCGTGGTTCGAATTGCTAAAGGAACTCGGCCTGATCTATCTGATGTTCATTGCCGGCACCGAACTGTCGCTCAGAGAGTTGCGGAGCAGCGGGCGGATTCTGAGATATGTGCTGATCCCCCTGCCGGCCTTCATTATCATGCCGTTTTTGATGCATTTTCTGGGGCTGCCATGGTATATCGGAATTGTTTTGGCCATGATTTCAGCCGGAATCGTCATACCGGTTCTCAAAGAGGCCGATCTGCTGAAACTCCCTCTGGGGCGGGATATCCTCGGTGTTGCCCTGGCCGGGGAATTGATTTCGATTCTGGCGCTGACCTTCCTCAATATTTTTCATCAATACGGATTCACCCCGATGGCTCTTCTGGACCTGCTTAAACTCGTTGCACTGTTGGGGTTGGCCGGTTTGGGGCTGAAACTTTTGTATCTGCTGGCCTGGTGGCATCCGGGACATGTCGATCGTGTCATGCGCAGCGAGGATCCAACCGAAGAAGGCATCCGCCTGGTTATCTCCGTTGCTTTTGTAGGTGGTTTGGCAGCTTTCGCTGCCGGAGTCGAGCCGATTCTCGGTTCGTTCATGGGCGGGGTTATCTTCAGTCATGTCTTCAAGAGCAAAGGCCGTTTCGAAGATAAGATCAATGCCGTCGGCTTCGGTTTTCTTACTCCCTTTTTCTTTATCGGCGTCGGGGCCGCTTTCGATCCGGTTCTGTTGAGGTCGCCAAAAACGGTTTTACTCGCCGTGGGCCTTACTTTGTTATTGTTGGCGTCCAAGCTTTTGCCGCTGTTGCCGGCACGCATCATCGGTTTGCGTGGCATCGAGGCTTTCGGCATGGCTCTGCTGCTGGCGGCGCCTTTGTCCCTGCTGGTGGTCGCCGGTACTTTGGGACAAAAGATGGGGCTGCTGTCACCCTCTCTCAACGGCATGCTGATATTGACCGCGGTTTTGGCCAGTATCGTCTATCCCATGGTCTTCCGTCTGCTCGCACCGCGGCTGAAACAAGATAAGTCGAAGTGAATCCGGCATATCCCGATGGGCCGTGCGAACAAAAATTACTTGCCCGCAAGCTGCTTCTATTGTATGTCCTATAATCTTCATCCTGCGGATTCCGATTCCTGTCCGTTGCGCAATCCCAAGACATCGTCCGCTGCTATAAGATGTGTCCTCGCTGGGACATGCTGTCTTGCCGGTCAGCGCGCGCCAGGGTGAAGACCTCGTCGATATCATAAAGGAGGATCCCATGGGTCTGCTGTCCAATACCGTCAGTATCTGTCAGTTCAGTGTCGTCGGCGATATGCCGACGGAAAATTTCATCGAGTGGGCCGGCAGATGTCTGGCCGGGCACGCTTTTCAGAGCATAGAGGGCGGAAGCGAGGAGCAGTCTGTCGGCTGGGTACATCTGGACGATTTCGAAGCATGCGACTTCGAAGTCCCCGACGCCTACGCGCGCGATCATTATCTGACCTTCAGCCTGCGACGGGACCGTCGACGTATCCCCGCAGGCATGCTCAAGGCTCATATGGAGAGGGCCGAACAGAAGTTTCTTGCCGAGCATCCCGGCCTGCAGCGGGTGCCGAAAAACAAACGCGAGGAACTGCGTGACGCGGTGCGCGGCACCCTGCTTTCACGTACTCTGCCGTCCCCGGCCACCTTTGACGCTGTCTGGGATACGCGCAACGGTCGATTGACCCTGGCAACCCTCAACAGCCAGGTGATCGAAATGTTCGAAAACCTTTTTAAAACCTCTTTCGAAGGATTGCGTCTGGTGGCGGTACATCCCATGTCCAGAGCCGTCTCGGTACTTGGTGAGGAGCGCAGGCAGGCTCTGCAACAGTTGAACCGCGCCGTCAACGACACGGTACTCGATCAGATCAAGGACAATCTCTGGTTGGGGTGGGATTTTTTACGCTGGCTGGTTGACCGCACCCTCAACTCCGGTGCCGAATACCGTGTTAACCAGTCCGGCCCGGCTCTGGATGGAGAAGGATTTGTCGCCTACCTGAACGACCGATTGGTTCTTACCGGCGGGCACGAGGAGGGGACTCAGAAAATAACCGTGGCCGGTCCCCAGGATCATTTCGATGAGGCTCTGGCAGCCCTCGATACCGGCAAGGATATCGCAGAAGGGACCCTGTATCTGGAAAAGGGCGAACAGCAATGGAAAATGACTCTCAAAGGCGAACTTTTTCAGTTCGGTTCCTATCGCTGTCCCGCTGTCAAACTCGAAAAAGATGCCTTGACCGACCGGGATAGCGAGCGGCTCGCGGTCTTTTTCGAGCGCATGTATGTGCTGGAGGAAGGTTTGCAGCTGTTCGACAGTCTGCTGTGCGCTTTTCTGGAGGAGCGGCTGGCGGACGACTGGCACCCGCCCCTGGCAGAGACTACCCCAGACGCATGACACCTGTAACGGACTTGCTTTTCGTCTACGGCACCCTCCAGCGTGAGGGTGCCGCCCATTATCTGCTGGCCGGAAAGGCGACCCTGTTGGGAGTGGCCTGGATCTACCTTTATAACCGCCTCACAGACTCTCTTGTTCCCGTTAAAAAGGGATGCTGGCTTCCGCTAAGATAGCTGTCCGCGAGGCAAAAAAGCGTTTGTTGCAAAGATTTCTCATCGAATTTTCTTTTCTTGAATCCGCCTTTATCCCCTCCATCGATATACAACGTCGCTAACTTTCCTGGTAAGACGGTTTCTTTTTCGTATACCCGAATAAATCTTCCGCTCATATCCCCATACCGGAAAAAAGGTTGTAAAAAACCTTACCATTAATGATAATATTTTACGCTTTTTAATTTTTTTGTTTCGGGTTATAAAACTAAAGCCTTTTTTGTATCAATTCTTTTACATGTCTTGCCGAAAAAGGACGAAGCATTTCATGACAAAACCATCCATCTACGAGCGGCTTTTCTCCGATATCCCCGATATGCTGGCCGTCATCGACCGCGATCATCGCCTGATTATGTGCAATTGGCGCGGAGGGTACGATTACGTTTCCGAAGAAAAAAGAATTGGCGGTCGTTTTTGTTTCGATGTCTTTTATCCCGGTCAGGGCAGACCCTGCCAGCCTTGCCATGTGAAGGAGGTGTTCCGCACCGGCAAGCCGTTGGTCAGCGAGAAGCACAATGCCCGCATCGGCCATCTCGAGGTGCGCTGTTTTCCCATTTACAACGAGCATGGCGAACTCACCCTGGTGGCCGAACAGCTCTGCAACATCAATCAACGCAAAACGGCAGTGGAAAATCTGCGCGCCAGGGAAGCACAATACCGGACCCTGGTCGAAAGCCAGGTCGATCTGGTCTGCCGCTGGCAACCCGATACCACTCTCACCTTTGTCAATTCCGCCTACTGCCGGTTTTTCGGAAAAAACCGGCAGGATCTGGTAGGCACCCGGTTTATCGACCATGTTTCGGAGGAGTTTCTAGGCAAGATTCAGGCGCATGTCGCTTCCCAGGCAGAAGATCCCCGTCTGGCTTCCTTCGAGGTCGAAGCCTATAACCATGCAGGTGAGCGTGTATGGCAAAGCTGGTGCGATTGTCCCATCTTTGACGAAAACGGTCGCCTGTTGGAATTTCAGTCGGTTGCCAGGGATATCACCGAAGAAAAACGCGCCCTTGAGCGGTTGCGGGAAAGTCAGGCCCGTTACCGGCATTTTTTTGAAAACGATCTCACTGGAGATTTTATCGCCACCATCGAAGGTCGACTCATCGACTGCAATCCGGCATTTCTTCGTATTTTCGGGTTCGGTGGTCGGCAGCAGGCCCTGGAACAAAATCTTCTGGATCTGATATTTCAGGACAACGCCGCTCCCGTTTTTTTTGAGACTCTGCGCCAGCAGGGAAAAATGGAATATATTGAAATCGAAGCCTGCAAATGCGACGGAACGCCGCTGCAACTCATCGCCAATCTGACCGGTGAGTGTGACGAGGAAGGGAACCTCAAAACCGTCGAAGGTTTTTTGTTCGACAATACCGACCTCAAGAGTCTGCAGAAGCAGTTCCTTCATGCCCAGAAGATGGAGGCCATGGGGCGTCTGGCCGGCGGAGTGGCCCACGATTTCAACAATCTGCTTACCGTGATCAGCGGCTACAGTCAGTACCTGTTGCAGAAGTATCCCGACGAAGCTATGAAGGGTTGTCTCGAACAGATTGTCAAGGCGGGGGAACAGGCCTCATCCCTGACCAGTCAATTGCTGGCTTTCAGCCGCCGGCAGGTCATGCAGACCAAGGAAATGGATCTGAACGGGGTGACCGCCGACATGGAAAAGATGTTGCGTCGCATTCTCGGCGCCGATGTGGAACTGGCGGTACTGCGGGATCCCCGCCTGGGTCTGGTGAAGGCCGATCGCGGCCAGATCGAGCAGGTGATCGTCAATCTGGCCGTCAACGCCCGCGATGCCATGCCCGATGGCGGGAAACTGACCATCGAAACCATCAATATCGAACTCGATGAAATCTATTCATCCTGGCATACGGGCCTGGACCCGGGCCATTATGTCATGATGTCGGTTACCGATAGCGGCTGCGGTATGGATACCGAGACCATGAGCAAGATTTTCGAACCGTTTTACACCACCAAGGAGACCGGGAAGGGGACGGGTTTGGGGTTGTCAACGGTCTATGGCATCGTGCAGCAGAGCGGTGGCCATATCTATGTTTACAGTGAACCGCGTCTGGGCACCACCTTTAAAATCTATCTGCCGCGCATCGACAGCCCGATGCATGAGTCGAGCAGTGTGGAGAACGTCAGCCTGCCCGTCAAAGGTTCGGAAACCATTTTGCTGGTCGAGGATAACGAATCCGTCCGGGATCTGGCTCACATGGTATTGAGCAGCAACGGATATCGGATTCTGGAAGCCTGCGATCCGCAGGAGGCCTTGCAGGTTTACGATAACTATAACGGCTCCGTTCATCTTCTGTTGACCGATGTGGTCATGCCGGGAGGCAGTGGTCCGGCCCTGGCGACGGAACTGCGCAAGCGGCAGGACGATCTCAAGGTACTTTATGTCTCCGGCTATCCCCAAGACACCCAAGCCATTCAGGACCCTGAGGCTCGCAGGGACGGCTTTCTGGCCAAACCGTTCACCCCGGTATCCCTCGGTTTGAAGGTGCGCGAAATCCTCGAATGAGGTCTTCTCCAAGGTGCTTGACATCTGTCCATACGACCAAAAGCCGCCTCGGTCATGCCGGGCGGCTTTTGGTTTCGTACCGTTTTGCTGCTATTTCCCCAGCCAGCGGCCGTAGATGGTCAAATCCCGTTCAATGATACTGTCGCCTTTTTGCAGGCGCCAGCAATTTGTGTCCCGCAGGCTGAAGACGCAGCCGCAGTATGGCTGGTGGTAGAACCCTTCCCGTTTCGAAACCTCGATCATGCGTTGTGAACCTCCGCCTTTGCGCCAGTTGAAGGGCCAGAAAGCCGTTTCCGCATAGGCGCCGGCGGCCGCTTGGCCGGCGGCATTGACCTGGTCCAGGTCCTTCCACCGGGAAATGCCCAGCGTGGTGGCGAAGGTTTCAAACCCGTGGGCGGCTGCATATTCAGCCGTTGTCGTCAGGCGCATCAGGAAACAGGCGGTGCAGCGCCTGCCGCGCTCCGGTTCGTCTTCCAGTCCGGCGACAATCCGGAACCATGGTGCCGGGTCGGGATCCGCCTCCACGAAAGGGACACCGCGCTTGTCGGCAAATGTCTTTTGTTCCTCCTTGCGTTTACGGTATTCGTCGTGGGGGTGAATGTTGGGATTGCAGAAAAACAGCGTAGCCTCAACCCCGGATTCCAACAACGACTCCAGAATGCCACCGGCACATGGTGCACAACAGCTGTGCAACAGCAGGCGGCGGTTGCCCCCGGGGGGGACGGGGTTGGATACTTTTTTATTTTTTTTCGGACTCACCGGTTGACTCCTGCTCCGTACCTGAACCTTCAATTTTCATATTTTGCGAGCATTGTCAGTATAGCCGTAAGTGGGAGGTACGAGCAAGGGAGGTGGGATACACCTTGGTGCTGACAGAAAAAGCTATGCACGGCATTGACCGCAAGTAAGGATATTGGGTGTTTTTAACACTTGAAAGGTCAAGGTATTTGCATTATTGTGCAAATAGACAAATACTTGAGAAGGGGAATCATCTTGAAAGAAAATACCGATCAGCTGGGTTATTGCACCGATTTTTTCAAGGCCCTTGCACACCCGACGCGCATCCTGCTGGTAGAGGATCTGGCCGGAGGAGAAAAATGCGTGTGTGAACTGGCCGGGAAAATAGATGCGGATATTTCCACCGTGTCTCGGCATCTGCGTGAACTCAAGCAGATCGGCATCGTAACCGGCGAGAAACGCGGCAATCAGGTTTTTTATACATTGCGGACGCCCTGTATCCTGAATTTTTTAAAATGTATCCGCAATCTGCGGTAACTCACCTGACGGGGTGTCTTTCCAATCAACCATGCACATGAAAAGGGGACATGTCATGAAGTGGGGCAAGGAATGGAAATCCCTGGTTTTAATCGTGGGCGGGTTCGTTCTGTGTTATTACCTGCCCGTTGATTGGCTCCGCAGCTTCGAACGTTTGCAGAATGCCCTGTGGGAATCCCTTTACCTGGTCAAGTGGTATGCCCGGGAGCATGTCCTGTTGTGCTTGGTGCCGGCCTTTTTCATTGCAGGAGCGGTTGGAGTCTTTGTCGGTCAGGCCTCGGTGATGAAGTATCTCGGCGCCCGCGCCAACAAGATTCTCGCCTACGGGGTGGCCTCGGTATCCGGGGGCGTTCTGGCTGTCTGCTCCTGCACTATTCTGCCGCTGTTTGCCGGCATTTACCGCATGGGGGCCGGGCTGGGTCCGGCCTGTGCCTTTCTGTATTCCGGCCCTGCCATCAATATTCTGGCCGTCATTCTCACGGCCCGAATTCTCGGACCGGAACTCGGTATAGCCCGTGCCGTAGGTGCTGTTCTGTTCAGCATCGTTATCGGTCTGTGCATGCATGTGCTGTTTCGTCATGAGGAACTGGAAAAGATCAACACCGATGTGGTGATGCCGGAGCCGGAAGTGACTCGGCCTTTATGGCAGAATGCCGCCTATTTTGCGACCATGGTCGGCATTCTGGTTTTCGCCAATTGGGGAAGGCCGTCGATGCAGACCGGACTCTGGCACGTCATTTATGCTGCAAAGTGGCCGGTGACTTCAGGTTTTGCCGTTTTGCTGGGCTTTATTCTGGTGCGCTGGTTTCAGGTACGCTGGTGGAAGATTGCCCTGCTGGCATTACCGACCGTACTGCTGGCGCTGTTTTTTCCTCAGGTGCCCGGTATCGCCTTCGTTGTCGGGGTGGTAGGCCTGTCGGTCGTTATCAATACCGAAGGGGAAGAGATGCGAGAGTGGTTCGAGGCGTCCTGGGGGTTCACCAAACAGATCCTGCCCTTGTTGCTCATCGGGGTTGTCATCGCCGGGATTCTGCTGGGGCGACCCGGGTCGGAGGGGCTGATCCCCTCGGATTGGGTAGCCGCTTCTGTCGGCGGAAACTCGCTGGAGGCGAACCTGTTTGCCTCCGTAGCCGGTGCCTTCATGTATTTCGCCACCCTGACGGAAGTGCCGATTCTCGAAGGACTTCTCGGTGCCGGTATGGGAAAGGGCCCGGCCCTGGCTTTGCTGCTGGCCGGCCCGGCTTTGAGTTTACCCAATATGCTCGTTATCCGCAGTGTCATGGGTACCAAAAAAACCCTGGTTTTCGTGGCGCTGGTGGTGGTGATGGCCACGACCAGCGGCGTGATTTTCGGATCCGTCTGGGGATAGTCCCAATCCGAAAGATATTACAAAACAAATGCTTTCGATGGAAAGGAAACGATGATGAAAAAAATTCAGATTCTCGGTACCGGCTGCAAGAAGTGCCAGACTCTTCTGGAGAACGCCAAAACGGCAGCCGAGCAACTCGGTATCGAATACGAACTGGTAAAGGTTGCGGATATCAAAGACATCGCGGCCTTCGGCGTCATGATGACGCCGGCCCTGGCGGTCGACGGAGAGGTCAAGGTGGCCGGCAAGGTGCCTAAACCGGAAGAAATAAAAAAATATCTGGCGTGATCCTGTAACAGCCGGACCGCGGTGATCGAATTTACCACAGAGCACGCGGAGTGCGCCGAGAACCATCCTGTCATCGGAGAAGCCTCGGCGTTCTTTGCGCGCTCTGCAGTGATTCCTTCCGTTTTTCCCTGTCAACACACAGGGTGTTTCCCATCGATCAATTCTCTGCAGAGATTCCCTATACCTGCAAGGGCGTCGGCCAGAACCGTCTGCGCCGCCTTTCGTACCGGCTCGAACGGTTGGCCCGGCGCCGGCAGAATGTGAGCCGCCATCATTTGCGGGTTGTCGATAGGCATGCCGATCTGGCTGACCAGAAATACGTAAACCTCTTGCAGTTCAGGAATCTTTTCGTAAATCGTGCGTGCCGCCTGATGGGCAAGGATGTTGTAGATTTTCCCGACGTGGCTGACCGGGTTTTTGCCGGCAACCGCTTCGGTGCCGATGGGGCGTCCGACAGGAATCAGACCATTCACCCGGTTGCCCCTGCCGACCTGCCCGGAATCGGCATCTTCCGCCGAGGTGCCGAGCAGGCTGAGATAAACGCCTGCCAAGCCCCGTCCCGGTTGGTCGAGAGTGTTGAAATGGACACGTGCCTTGCCGAAGCCGGCCAGATTCGAGACAAAGTGCTGCAGGTCGGTCAGGATGGCATGCTTATGCTCAAAGTAAGCCTGCTCGGATTTTATCTGCAGTGCCATCAGCGGCATGGCAAGGGTAAAATCGACCTCCGTTCCACGGCGGACGCCCATAACCTTGACGTCTTCGCCGGTTTCGGGAAACCGATTCTTGAAATCGAGACCGTTGACATAGTGTTCCAAGGCCAGCACGGCCTGCTCCGTCGGGCTGAGGGGATAGTATCCGACTGCTGCCGAAGAATCGTTGGCGCAGCGAACCTGGCCGGAACGCGCGAAAATATCGGTCAGTTCTTCGGAACCGGGAGCCAGCACCACCCGGCATGTCAGGTGCCGTTCCGGGTCGATGAATCGCATGTGCCGCTTCAGCCAGTCGTGAATTGCGGTGTGCGTAATGTCCTGCACCGGAATGGTTTTTCCTTCGATCTCGATGGTCGCCCTGTCGCCGATACTCAGTTCCATCGGCTTGAGAATGCGCCCGCCGCCGAACCGTTTCTCCGCGCTACCGGCGGTAAGCAGCCCCTTGTCGATGTTGTGATGCAGGACCGTGCCGTATTCCTGCAGATAGTAATGCGACAGCTGTTGCGACACGGCTTCGAGCATGGCGTCGCACATGCTGTCGGGGTGCCCCACCCCCTTGCGTTCGACGATTTCGAAGGGTTGATCCGCCACTGCCCTGCCCTGAAAGGGTGCTATCAGAATCATCCGTCGCCTCCTTGCGGAAAACCATCGGATTTGCCTTTATCTCGCTCCCAGTATTCATTGTACAATTTATCGGAACAGAAACCAGTGAGCCGTGACAGCAGGCTGTGCGCCGGGTAACGTGACGATTGCCGTCAGGTTGGTTTCCGCCGGTCTTGATCTCAAGTGGCGATTATGTTAGCCCTCAGATGAACCCCAACCAGAGAGGAATAATGCACGAATTCATTAGCGCTTCGACTTTGCTGTTCATGTTGCTGAACCCGTTTTTGCTGGTCGTTTATCTTATCGACGTGTTTCAGAAGTTGTCCCTCACCATTTTCGTGCGTGTCATCATGCGCGCCGGCCTGATCAGTATCGCAGTGTTTTCTCTCTCCACTTTATTGGGCGAGGTCATTTTCAAAGATATTCTGCAGGCGCGTTTTGCTTCCTTTCAGATTTTCGGAGGGATCATCTTTCTGCTTATCGGGTTGCGATTCGTGTTTGAAGGCAACGCCGCCATCGAAGCTCTGCGCGGCGAATCCCAGTATATTGCCGGTGCCATTGCGATGCCGCTGATGATCGGTCCCGGGACCATCGGTGCCAGCATTCTGGTAGGCAAGCGTTTGGGGCCGCTGTCGGCCATCCTGGCCATCGGCCTGACGGTAGTTCTCTGTGTCGCCGTGATGATAGCGCTCAAGTGGATGCATGACGTCGCCCGCACGCACAACGAACCGATGGTGGAGCGTTACATAGAAATCGCCGGCCGGATCACCGCACTGGTGGTCGGCACTTATGCTCTAGAGATGATATTGCAGGGAGCGGAGGGCTGGTTGCGGGCTATAAGATGAATGTTGAAGGCCTTTACCGCTGAGCCCAGCGATAAATGCCTTGTTTTTCAAGACAGACGGCTATCGGCTAGTCAAAATGATCATTGGAATTCGATCTTGTAAAACAGGTCGACACCGCTTTCCTCACCGGTGGTCGATTCGAGTTCCCAGTGCTTTCCCAGACTGTAGCGCAGGCGAAATTCCTGGGTATTTGCGAACAGGGACTGGCCGATACTGACATACAGGCTGGGAGAGAGATACTTGCCGATGGTCAGCATCGATCCGGTAAATTCGTCCTGGCCGGTGGCCGTTCCCGTTTCGAAGCCCAAAACATCGATGCCGAGTTGGCGTTTGATCTGATCGCGCAGCGCGACCGACTCCCCTTGGGAAAGAAGCAACCCGCCCGCCGTCATCAGCAGGTCGGCCTCGCCGGCGTTGCGCGCGGAGGCCCGACCGAGAACGATGTAGGCCAGCCGGTCGCTGTCGGACATGGCCGGATCGGAGGTGAGTTTGACCACCGGCACCCGGGGAGTGCCGCTGACCTGTACTCCGGCCTTGACTTTGCCGACGGTGCGCAGGGCGACGATATCCAGGGTCGGTTGATCGAGTGGTCCATTAAACAGCAGGTTGCCGCGGGTGATGTCGAGGCGCGTGCCGTAGGCGGCGTACTGGCCTTCGGCAACGCTGATGCGGCCGTGGGCGGTCAACGCCTGCGCCTCGATGGACGTGAGGCGCAATTCGCCGGTCAGGCGGGCATCGAGGCCGGAAGCCTGGACCAGCACATGGTCTCCCAACAACAGGCGGACATCGGTCTGAATATGGAAGTCGGGGATCTGTTTCTCCGGAAGTTGTTCGCCGACGATGACCACATCTTTGCTGGGTGTGATGACCGAAGGTTTTTTATTGTCCCTGATCATGACCTCCGGCAGTTCGACGCTACCGGTTATCTTGAGCGCTGAAGCGGATCCCCTAAGTTGCAGGTCCGGGGTGGCCTTTACCTGCAGTTCCGGAAGGTTGACCAGTTGGACGCCCTGCCCTTTCAGGGTTATATCGTAGCTTCCGAACTTCCAATCCTGCAGCTGCAGGGAACCTTTCCCCTGCAAGCGTCCTCCGCCGGATTGCAGGGACAGGGATTCGAGCAGGATGCGATCTTTGTCCAGGCGTGCCAGAAAATTCACCTTTTGCAGATCAACGCCGGCAACGGGCAGGTAGGCGCCGGCTTCCAGCATGCGCAACCTGCCGTCGATTTCCGGGCTTCGCCAGGTGCCGGCACCGTGCAATTCGATCTCCAGGCGGCCGCGCGTTTCCTGGACGGCTCCGGGCAGCAGGGCGGTCAAAAGTCCCAATTCGCTGCTGCGTCCTTCGATATCGATGTTCAGAGTCCCGTCTTCCATAGGCTCAACGGGTATCCGTGCCGGAAGCGGTAACCGAAAACTGCCGTTCAGAAGACCGTATTCGCCCAGTTTCAGATCGGTCTGTCCGGAGAACTCCTCACCGCGCCAGTTCCAGACCAGCTCGGCGTTTTGAACCGGCACCGTGATCTGTCCCTGTTCCTTATCGGTAACGATCTCGCCGCCGGAGACGGTCAGGCGGCCATCGGCGGTCAACTGCCGGTTGGCGAACAGTTTCCCTTTGGAGCGGCCGGAGAGGATCCCTTTGATGGCGATGCCGGCGGGCAGCCATGGGGTCAAGGGGTGCAGGTCCAGCTTTCGGCAGGCCAATTGCCAGTTCGCCTTTTCTGGCAGTGTCATGGTGGTACTGCGTCCCCCTTGAATGCGACCTTCCAGGCGTCCCCCCTCCTTGAGATCAGCGCTCATCTCGGCCAGTAGACCCGCGGATGTCCAAGACATATCGGCTGCGGCGCGGGCCAGCTCCAGTTGGCGTCCCTTCCGAACCAGACGGCCAGCAGCCTGCAGATCGGCGCGCAGCTGGAAGTCTCTTTCGGCACTTTGCTTCCACGAGGCATTGCCGCTGCTGTTTCCCGTTATCTCGGTTCCGTCCAGCCAGGGTTGCAGATGAGCCAGTTCCAGTTTGTTCCAATGGAGCTCTGCGTGACCGTTCAGGGGCGAAAATCGGACTTCTGCCCCTGTCGTGAGGTTTTCGCCGCTAGTGCCTTGCAGCTGCAACGGGGCAAGGCTCAGTCCGGTTCGCGATACGGCCAAGGTTGTCGGAGCAGCCAGGGCCAGGGTTCCTGTGGCATCCCGCAAGGTCAATCGGGTGAGATTGCCTCGCCATGCGGATTTCCCATAGCCACCGGAGGCGGTCAGGTTCAGCTTTTTCTGCCGCGGCAGGGTCAGCAGAGCGTTCAGGCTGTGCTGTTCCAGCCGGCCTTTGCCGCGGAGGGACAGGGACGGAATCTCCAAACCGTCGGTATTTATTCCGGTCATCGTAACAGAGAGGGAACCGGTTTGGCTTTGCGCAAGATCGGCGGCAAAGCGGAGATCCTGAATCTCCAATCGATCGTGGTGCAGGCCGCGCCCGCTGCCATTCAGTTTTCCTGCCATCCGTTTGTTGCGCCAGCGTATCCAGCCGCGCCCCTGCAGGGCGCCGGAGAGTTCCGGCACCAATCCGGCCAGATCGTCGACTTCGGCAACAAAGTCGATACGCTGTCGCAGGCGTCCACTGGCCGCAAGGTCAACCCCGCGGCTGTGCAATTCCAGCACCTCGATGGCCACATCCTCACCCTGCAGTCGGGCCTCGATCTGCCCTCGCAAGGGGTAGCCGCGCAGGGTGCTCGGCAGCAGTCTGGCCTGCATCGCGACGGTCATGTTTTCATCATCGGGACGACTCCATGAGCCCTCGCCCTGCAGGTTGATGTTTCCCGACCAGGCCAACCCGGCAAGGGCAGGATTCAGGTTGCGGCCGTTGAATTCCCCGCGGACATGCAATTGCGGATGCCAGCGCAGGGCGCCGTTTCCTTCGATGGTTCCTCCCAAACCGAATATCTTGAGGCCGGCAAAAGCCACGGTTTGCCGATCACCGCTGAAGGCGGTTTCAAGCCGGAGGTTTCGCCATTCCGTGCCCCGGTTGGTTAATGCCAGCTGCCCGGCATAGGTGTCCGGGTCGGCGGACAGGGTCACCCTGCCGCTCAGGTTGGTGGCTTGCCCCGCCATCGGGTTCAGGTCGAGATTTTTAAGGTCGGCGGAAACTTCGAGTCGGGGTTTGGGGGCGGCCCAATCGAGATCCAGTTTGCCGCGCAGGGATCCGGTCGTGAACAACGATTGCAATTCAAAATCGTGCAGTTGCAGGATCGTCGGCGCCAGAACGAAGGGCGTCGTCAGGCTCATGCCGCCGGTTGCCGGGGTATGGCTGGCGATATCCAGATTTCCCTTCAGGATACCGCTGGTTTTCTCCGGTTTCAGGACGAGGTCCAGAACCAGGGGCATGTCGGTGCCGGTTTTGGATCGGACCAGGGCAGCCGTCCGCATTCGAAGGCCCGGCCGGCGCCAGTCGATGTCCGCTTTTGCGGTAAGCGCTCCGGCATCGTACAGGGCGGTGAACCAGGGGATGCGGATTTTCCGGCGGGTCCAGCGGACTTCGGTTGCCAAACCTTCCAGGTAAAACGGCTGCGCATCCGGCTGCCTCAAGGTAAAGCGCCGGATTTGCACATCATCCAGGGATATATTCAGTGTCGTCAGCCAACCGGGCAGGTCGGGCCACGTTAAATCGAGCGGCTTTTGCGGTTGCTCCTCTGCCTGGGTTGTGACGAGGGAGACATCCTCGAGGCGTAAGGTGCGGATGCGAAGGTTTCTGTGCAGCAGGCCGGTTGTCCGCCAGCGCCAGGTTAAACGGCCCACAGCCAGCTCACCCTTTTCCCAGCGAAGCTTCAGCCCGGATAAAATGATTTCATCCGCAAGTCGCCCTTCGACGGATTGAACGACGACGGACCCGGGCATATGGTCTGCGGCGGTGCGGATCAGCCAGGCGGTCCCCCCACGGGTGGCCATGAGCCAATAGCATCCGGCCGCCAGGGCAAAGAACAGCAGCAGTGCCAGACCAACGAGAATGGAGAATATTTTGCGTTTACCAGCCATAACCGATACTTAAATGAATGCGGTAAGAGGGATCTTGTTCGCCGATCTGCCGCGCGACATCGAGTCGCACCGGTCCCACCGGCGTGTAGTAGCGCAACCCCAGCCCGGCCCCCTGGGCCAGGCGGATATGCCCGGGTTCGTCGAAGGCGTTGCCGGCATCGTAAAAGGCCGCCACCCCCCATTTTTCGCCCAAGGCCCGCTCCAGTTCGAGACTGCCTACCAGCAGATATTTGCCGCCGATCACGTCACCGTCGCTGTCTTCGGGCCCGAGAGACTGGTACGCATAGCCGCGTACACTCTGGTCGCCGCCGGCGAAGAAGCGCAGAGATGCGGGGACATCGTCCAGTGGTTCGTTCTGCAGGGTCCATCCCGTATCCACGCGTGCCAGCAGGGAGAAGCGTCCGGGCAGGTCCAGCAACACATTCCCGGAGGCAAGCATCTGCAGCAGACCGGTGTCGGAGCCGAGATATTGATGGCCGCCGCGCAACTCCAGGGTATAACTGTAGCCGTGTTCGGGGCGCACCAGGCTGCGGAAGTGGCTATGAGAAAAGCGTATTCCCGGCAGCACCATGTGCAAGCTGTTGCTTTCTCCTCCGACGGTGAAATCTTCCTGAAAAACCTGCAGGTATACCGAGAATTTGCGCCCTTTTTTCAGATCCCAGGCGCGTTCCAGTTCGCCGGTGATTTTGCTGGAAAGGAAGGCGTCGACGTCTTCGCGCTCATAAGTGAGTCGCAGGGCCGTAAAACTCTTGAGACTCTGCGGGTCGGGCAGGATATAAGCGGCGCCGGCTGTCTGGGCATCCTGAGCCAGGTTTGCTTTGAGATCAAGCTCGTGTCCGCGGTTGAAGATGTTAAGGTCCTGATAAAGCAACGACATGCGTGCCCCCGTATCGGTGCCGTAGCCGATGCCGGGGCGCAACCGCCGCGACGGCGAGGGCTTGAGTACCACGTCGATCGGGATCCGTCCGTCGACCGTATTGTCGCGGTCGGGAAGCAGGCGTATTTCGCTGAAACGATCGGAATCGAGGAACTGCAACTGGGTCTGCCCGAGACTGGCGTAGGAAAAGATATCCCCCGGTTGAAAGGTCAAAAAACGGCGCAAAAAGGCATCGGGATAGTCTTTTGCTCCCCGGAAATGCGCTTCACCGAAGTAATATCGGGGACCGGTTTCAAGCTCCAGGGCGATTTCCGCGGAAAGTTCGGCAAGGTCGATGCGGATTTCGTGGATGCTGAAGTCGGCGTCAAGGTAACCGAGGTTGAGGGCCTGATCCTGCAGTTCCTTCTTGGCTTTTTCGTAGGCAGCCTGGTCGAGGCGGGCGCCGATGCGCAGCGGAAAGTTTCTGGCCAAGCGGGTCAAGGCGCCCCGTGCGGTCCCGGGACCGGTGATTTCCACCTTCAGCTTGGCTACCCGCACCGGTTCGCCCGGTTCGACGTCGACTTCAATCAGGCGAGTTTCATCGATCTTTTCGACATGCGTGCGGATCGTCGGCTCGAAATAGCCGAAGGGTTGCATGGCGCGTTCGACCTGCTGGGGAATCTGCTCCACAAAGCGTGCCATCCACCGACGGTCGACCTGTCCATCTCGCACCAGCCCCGGAGGAAAAGCCAGGGCCGCTTCCACATTGGTGCGAATCTCGCCTTCCAGCCCCTTGAGTTCCAGACTCAGGGGATCGGCGGCAAGCCCCTGTCCCGTGCACAGATAAAGAGGCATGAGGAAGAACAGCCCAACAGCAAACGGCAATTTTATGGAAAATCCGAGTTTTCTTTTTGGCTCCATTGTGCTGCCTGAGATTTGGGAAGAAATGGCCCGTCCTTCAGTTGTCAATTACTGAAGGCCTTAAAGATACACGACTATTTTCGCACCAATGCGCAGGTGCCGTCCATGGGTATCCGACACGCGTATCGTCGGAAACGCCCCCGATGTTCAAGGGGCTGTTCTTTTCATAATAACTTTAATACAGAAGCTGTATAGGGCACTACGAAAAGAGGGTGAAGGGGAAAATATTCGAGGTGAGAGTGATTTCCCCTCGGAAGTACGGCAGGAAAAGAGAAAGTCAAATAAATGGAAAAAAATCCCCTTTCGGGTATAGAAAATCATGCTAAAATATCTCCCCTTATTTTGCCTTTCTGCTTTGGCCCTCGGTTCGTATCTCTGTGAAACTGCCTGGCCGGGCGGTAGATTTCAAGGAGGCTCAATCATGACTTTAAGTGACCTTATCGTTCAATATCTCGAAAACTTTGGCGTAGAATATGTTTTCGGTATTCCCGGCAGTCCCCTCGGCCCTTTGTTCGACGCCCTCAAGCGCAGTGAAAAACGTGGCGGCCCGCAGTTGGTTCTGACCCGCCATGAAGCCGGTGCGGCTTTCGTCGCCGACGGCTATGCCCGCGAAAGCGGCAAGCTCGGCGTCTGTTGTTCCACCACCGGACCCGGCGCCACCAACCTTATTACCGGAGTGGCTTCGGCCTACGCCGAACAGGTGCCGTTGCTGGTCATCACCCCTCAGACACGCCTGAAAGATCTGGGCTTCGGTTGCTTTCAGGATTCGTCGCGCAACGGCATCGATGTGGTGAGCATGTTCGAAACCTGCACCCTGTATAATGCCTCGGTTACCCACCCCGACCAACTGGAAAGGAAACTGGCGGCTGCCATTACCGCGGCTTTTGGCACTCCGGCGGGACCTGCTCACCTGAACATTCCCATCGATGTTTTTACCGCCGAGGCCGGCGAGGCGGCGCGATTTCCCCGACTGCCGCAACTCCTTGCCGATGTGCGGACGCCTGTGGACAACAATGGCCTGGAAAGTCTGTGCGGGGAAATCACCACAGCATTGCAGCGCGGCGGAAAGCTCTGCCTGTTGGCGGGCCACAACAGTGCAGGAGCCGGACCCGACATGGAGCGCTTCGCCGGGTTGACCGGGGCGACATTGATTACCACGCCGCGGGGCAAAGCGGTCCTCGATCCTTACCATCCCCAGGCGCGCGGAGTTTTCGGTATGGCCGGGCACAGTTCGGCTCGTGCCGCTCTGGCGGATGAACAGGTCGAACTGATTCTGGCCGTCGGCACCAATCTCGGTGAATGGTCGACCGGCAAGTGGGATCCGGTGCTTATGAACGAAAAACTGGTGCATATCCACAACGATCGGCGCTGGTTCATGCGCTCGCCCATGGCGCGCCTCCAGATCGAAGGGGATATGGTCGCTTTGTTCCGGGAAATCAATATCCGCCTTGAAACTCTACAGCGCGAAGGCCGTCTTCTCTTACCGTCAATCGGTGCAAAGGTCGCTTCGAAAGCGCCGGATAGCTATGTTCCGGCGGGAATCAGTGTCATCAATCCGGCCTGCTGCGCCACCACCCGCAGCGATGCGCCCATCAAGGCACCCCAGGTCTATGCCGAACTGATCCAGCGGTTGCCCCGGGAAACCCGCTACTTCATTGACAACAGCAACAGCGTTCCCTGGTCCGTTCATTACTTTTTTCATTCGCGGCCGCAGAGCTACCATCTGTCCATCGAATTCGCCACCATGGCGTGGGCCGTGGGGGCCGCCGTCGGCGGGGCCTTCGGTAATCGCAGGGCCCCGTCGGTCTGCATTGCCGGCGACGGCTGTTACCTGATGAGCGGACAGGAAATCACCGTGGCGGTTGAGAGACAACTGCCGGTCCTCTTCGTGGTGCTCAATGACCGCGGCTATGGTCTCATCAGACACGGGCACCGGATCGCGGGCAAGGAAGATGTCGATTTTTCCATACCCCCTGTCGATTTCGCCATGATGGGGCGTGCTGCCGGCGCCGAAGCATTTACCATCCGCAGCATGAAGGATTTCGACGCCCTGGACTGGCAGGCTCTGGCGGATCGGCAGGGGCCGACCTTGTTGGAGGTCATGATCGATCCAGAGGAAAAACCGCCTATCGCCATGGCCTGATGCTTACCTCTCACCATACAAAAGGCAGACGGAATTTCCGTCTGCCTTTTGTCATCTATCTGCTGGGTTGTTTTTCGCAGAGATCCTGTTTCGTTTTTCACTTATATCAGTCTGCCGCGATCAGCGCCGCACCGATGACGCCGTTGCGCTGGGGCTGTTCGGTTTGGTACGGCGTCGCATCCACAAATAGAAAGGCACGCCGGTCAGTACCATCAGCACGCCCAACAAAGAGGACCGCGGTTGATCCCGGCCGATCTGCATCAACACCAGCAGATAACTGCCGATGAACAGAAGCGGGACCAGGGGATAGCACGGCGTACGGTAGGAACGCATTTTTTCGGGTTGACGATGGCGCAGCACCAGTAGCGCTACCCCGCTGGCAATAGAGGTCAGCACCATGACGAACACCACACAGCTCAAAAGCTGCCCGAATGTGCCGAAAGTTACCAGCAGAACGGACAGCGCCGCCTGGCAGGCCACCGCTGTCACCGGGGTTTGGTAAACGGCGTGAATACGTCTCAGACGTCCGCAGACACCGCCGTTCTCCCCCATGGCGTAGGCGACACGTGCGCCGGTCATGACCGTGGCATTGATGCCGGCGGCAATGGCCAGCATGATCGGCAAGGAAACCCAGCGGGCCGCCCGGGCACCGTATAGCTCTTCCATGGCGAGCTGTCCGACATTCTCGGCGCCGGCGAGATCCGTCAGGGGGAGGGCATAGAGATAGATCAGATTGATGGCGAGGTAGAGGACCGTTACGCAAAATGTGCCGAGAAGCAGCGACCGGGGCAGATTGCGTTGCGCGTCCCGGATTTCACTGCCGATATAGGCGGAAGCGAACCAGCCGCTGAAGGTGAAAATCACGGCTATCATAGGGGCGCCGAACAAATCGGTCCAGGATGTATCCGCCAGGGGGCCGGGTGTGGTCACATGGCTCCAGTCCCCCCTCGGAGATACCCAACCGGCTATGATCATGGCAACCAGCACCAGGATCGTTCCGAAGGTAAAGGTGTTCTGGGTGGTGCCGCCGGGACGGATGCCGCGGTAATTGATCCAGGAAAAGACCAGAATGAATCCGGCCGCCAGAAGCTTGCCTGACACAACGGTGGTCGAAGGGAAACATCCCTGCAGATAGCTGGCAAGGGCGATGGACATGGCCGCGATGGAGCCGGGGTTGATCACCCAGAAGGCCAGCCATCCCAACAGAAAACCGGCCCATGGTCCATAAGCTGCCTTGAGATACTGGTAATCGCCGCCGGCCAGGGGATACATGCCTGCCAGTTCCGCATAGGTGAGGGCTCCGCAGAGCGTCAGCAGCCCCCCCAGCCCCCAGATCCCGAGAAACAGCCAGGGGTGAGGCAGTTCGTTTGCCAGAAAACCGCTGGTGGTGAATATTCCGGCGCCGATGACGTTGCCGATGATGAGTAAGACGGCATCTTTGAGGTTAAGTCGGCGATTCAGGGGCACGATGGATGATCCTTTGCCAGGCATGGGCCGATATAGACCAGGCCGAGAAACCGCTCCGTTTCATTCTCCACCGCTTTCAGGGCCTGTCCAAGGGTGGTGAAAACCTGGTGTTCGCGGTTGCTGATGCCGGCGGCGTAGACCAGCCGCATCGGGGTGGTATCGGCATAATGGCGTTTAAGCAGGCGCACCAGATCAGGCAGCTCCTTCAATCCCATGAAAATCGCAAGGGTTTCGCCCTTCGTCGCGGCGGCCGCAAGCAGATCCCGGTTGCGACGCAGATCGTGGGGAGCGGTGATCACGATGGATCCGTTGGCGCTGACGTCGCGGTTGATGATCGCGTTGGCGGCATTGAAGGAACTGAGTCCGGCGACGGTCTCGATGTGTGTTTCGTCGATGAATTCCCGAATCCAGCGTGAACTGCCGAAAATCATCGGATCGCCCCAATCGAGAAAAGCCACATTCCGGCCCGCATCGAGCGCCTGACGAATTTTGGCGGCATTGGCGCGCCATTCCGACTGCTTCAGGCGCTCGCGTTCTTCCTTGGTCAGAGGGGCATCGGAGTCGTGTTTGGTGTAGGCAAAAGGGTCGAAAAGGATTTCCTTGCCGGTCAGGTAGCGGGAGAAGCGCTTCTGGATATCCCCCGGGGCCGCTATCGCATCGGCACGCGCCAGGGCGGACAGGGCCTCGAGGGTGATCTGACAGGTGTCCCCGGGACCGACACCGACGACCGTCAGTTTCGGCACGTGGTGGGAGCGTAGTATTTCAATGCCGGCAATGTCGCGAACGAAACGGTTGGCCGAGGAATCGGGCAGAACCAGCCATTGTTCCCGTCCGTGCCCGAGGGGCCTGCCATCCATATGATCGGCAAGAAGAATGCGGCGGCCCAGAGGAGACCAGAACAGTTCGCCGAAGGACAGCAGCGAGCGATATCCGTCGCGGGAGCGGATCAATACGGCGGCCAGCGGCTCGTCTTTTATGCCGGTTTGTTTCAACACATCGACCAGCGGCACGCCGGAGAAGCGTTGTATCCCTTCGAAACGTGAACCGCCCCAGACGATCTTGGTGGCGACTTCGGCGGATACCTTGTCGGTCGGTTTCGGCAGCGGCACGGTCTCTGTTTTGGCTGCCCGGGCCGGATCGATGACCTCGATGCCGACAATGTCGGCCAGACAGCGGTCGCTGAAAAAGTCGTTGCCCACTACCAGCCGCGGCAGGATCGGAGCCTGTTTCGAGGCATTATCACTGTCTTTGGTCATTTCGGAGGTCGCGGCAAAAGCGACGATCACGTCGGCGGGCCGTCCGTAAGCCACTTCGGCCCAGGACAGCAGAGTGCGTTCGCCCTGCCGGTTGCGTACCAGGATGGCCAGATCGATGGCCTTGGAAAAATCATTCCCCTCTTTTTCGACCCCGGCGGCCTGCAGCAGGTTCTGCAGCGGTATGCCCCGATAACGATAGACGCCATGAAAGGTGCCGTCCCTGTCGACCTCGGTCATGCGCACCGTCACCGGCCGGTAGTTGGCCAGATCTTGCAGGGTGAGGCGTTGGGGATGTTTGACCAGCCCGGCAAGGGTCACCACCGGTTGGTGGCTCGCCAGAGCGCCTGCCGGCAGGTTGCAGACGAAAAGGAGCAGTATCGTGATCAACGACCATCTTCGGTTCATCTTCCCCTCGCATTCCATACTGTTGAAAAAAACGGGGCAAGCCGAGCCATGGTCCATTGTCGAACGGCTCGAACCTGCCCCGAATCCATCATGACTGTCGGTTCATGCCGTTTGTTCCCAGCCTTATCGGCATTCGCCAAAACGCACGTTCAGGCGCGGTCCCATATAGATCAGGCCGAGGAACTTCTCCGGATCGGCATTCAGCCGGGTCTCCGCATCCATCAGGGTGGTACGCACCAGTCGTTCGCTGCCGACGATTCCGGCGCTGTAGACCAGGTTTACCGGCGTGTCGGCAGGGTAGTACCGATCGAACAGGGGGCGCATGTTTTGAAATTCCTTCAGCCCCATGAAAATGGCCAGCGTATCGCCGCTTTCAGCCAGCGCAGCCAGCAGTTCCGGATTGTCTTTCAGACCGCTCGGTACGGTGATGACGATGGAACCGCCGGCGCCGATATCTCGCTGGATCATGGCGTTGCCGACGTTGAAGGCACTCAGGGCCGGGATGGTTTCCAGCTGGTCGTCGCTGAAAAAGGCCCGGATCCAGCGGCTGCTGCCATAGAGCATCGGGTCGCCCCAATCGAGAAAAGCGACGTTCTGGCCACGGTCGAGGGCCTGGCGGATCTTTGCCACCCCTTCTTCGCGTTGCTGGGCACAGAGGCTGTCCGCTTCGGCCGGGTCCAAGTCCGGATGCTGTTTGCGGAACATATGATTGATGAGCTTCAAGGGATCGAACAATACCGGCTTGTCTCCGAGGTAGGTCGCGAAACGTTTGACGATGTCTGCGGGCGCCACCACGGCGTCGGCCCGGGCCAGAGCGCCGATGGCTTCGAGGGTGATGAGATCGGTATCGCCGGGGCCGACACCGATAATCGAGAGTTTCGGTTTACTTTTCAGATCGATCACCTCGATGCGGTCGATGGCCTGAACATCCCGGTCGTCGACCAGTTCCTCAGGAACGATGATGCGGTACTTCCCGCCGCGCCGGTCTTTCAGAGGCCTGCCATTGTCGTTCGCGGCGATCATGATGCGCCTTCCGGAAAAGGATTGAAACAGTTCGCCGAAAGAGAACAGAGCCCGGTAGCCGTCCGGCGCCGAGATGATCGCCACCTTGGTCAGATCGTTACCGGCACCGGCCGCTTCCAGAACTTTTGCCAGGGATACGCCCTCATAACGGTGCAGACCGTGGTAACCCATGTGTACCCCGACGACCTTCTTTGACATCTCCAGAGCGGGATAGTCCTCCAGGTCCGAGACGCGCAACTCCTTATCCACCGCGCCGGTTACCAGAAACCCGTCCGACTGAAGTTTTACGGAGCGGTCGACCCTGATGTCGGGGTGGAGATCGATGACCTCGATGCGGGTGACGTTCTCCAGGCAGCGATCGGTATAGAAATCGCTGCGTATCAGCAGTTTGGGCAGTCCTGCAGGACGTTCGTATTGCTCGAGGGACTGCCTGTAGATTTCCGGGCCGTGACATTTCTGGCAGCGGCCCTCGGCCATCATCGGTTTGACCGGCGCGGCGGCAAAGGCGATTGCCACTTCGGCTGCATTTCGGTAATAGATTTCGCCCCAGGACAGCACCACCTGTTGGCCGGTTGCATCGGTCACCCGGATGGCCAGATCGATCTGTTTGTTGAACGGCTGATCCTGTTTGACGATTTCGGCCATGTCCAGCAGGGTGCGCAGAGGCACCGCCCGGTGGAGATACACGCCATGGAACTTGCCGTCGCGGCTGACTTCGTTGAGCTGGATTTCCACCGATTGCAAACGGGCCAGGTCCTCGGCGGACAGTTTCAGGGGGCGCTTCACCTCGCCGCTGATGGTCATCGCCGGATTCGGGGCCGGCACGTGACCATCGGCAAGACTCTGATTGAGGGCCGGTATCAGGGCCGACAGGGTCAGAATGGTTACCAGAAAACGCTTCATGGTTTTTGACCTCCGTTGCGGATCTTACGGATTTGCGGAAAGTACCAGAGCATCAGAAGGCACAGTACCGTGTTGCCGAACAGAATCGGCAGCAGGCCCGGATCCTTTTTGACGGTGATCTGAAGGGGCGGCAAGGTGTCCACGCCGGGTTTGCCGGCCATGCCGAGGTGCAAGGTATAGCCTTGCCAGAAGATCGGTTCGAGGATGGCGATTTCACGCTGTTCGATGCTGGTACCGTTTTCAAGCTGCAGGGTTGCGGTGCACTGCTTCATGACACCTTCGAGAAGCGGTGCCTGCCAGTAGTCGTAATGACGATCGAGCAAGGTAATCCGGAGATTGTCGATGCTGACCTGCTGGCCGACCTCGGCCGGCAGGCGCTGCTTGCTGCCGGCGAATTCGGTCAGGGCGTGGCCTCCGATGATGAACAGAAAACACAGGTGCATGATGGAAGGTGCCAGCAGCAAGGCGAAGATGGTACGGCGGTGCTGACCGCGGCGGCGCATGAGAAAGCTTAAGCGCTCCAGAGTACAGGCGGCGGTGTTCACGGCAAGTAAAAAAAGCAGACCGAACAGTGTGAATATCCACCAGTTGTGGCCGGTGTTGTGGGCCATAAGCCAGGAGGGAAAAAGTTGTGCGTTGAGTTTGCCGAATACCGGCATGGATTTGGCGTAAAAGCTTCCGATAAAGAGATTGACGGTTAGCAGCACCAGCAACCACAAAGTCAGGCGGATGCTGGCCATGGCCGTCCAGAGTCGTTTAATCATCGCCGTCCTCCAAAAGTTTGGGGTTGCGGCAGGCATTCGGTACCGCGCCGTGGACCTGCTGAGCGGCGGTGACCTGGGAGGTGCCGTCGGTGGAGGTCTTCGCCGGATTGAGAACCGTCAGGTGCGCCGCAACCTGCAGGGCGTATGCTACCACCAGGACCACCAGCGCCCCGGAAAGGGCCCAGCGGGCCTTTTTGCGCAGGTCGAAAGAGCGGTCGAAATGGGTATGCAGATAGCCGCAGTACAGGCACCAGATGGCGGCGGATTGCAGATGCCTCTCACCCCAGTGAAAGGCCGAACCCCAGCCGAGATAACTCCAGATGGCGCCGACCACCTGGGCCAGGCTGTAAAGGATGAAACCCCAGATGGCCAGATGATTGAAAAGCGTATCCTCATCGCGAATGCGCAACTGACGCCAGGCGAACCAGCCTCCGGCCAGAAAACAGGCGATGGCCAGCACTTCCAGGAAAAAAAACATGGGGGATGACCAGGTGGCCGTGAAGGGCCCCGGCGGTGGGATCTGTACCGGCAGTGCCAGGGTGGTCAGCATCGCCGGGGTCACCAGCCAGCTCATGGAGGCGGCCCCCTGTTGTCGCCCTCGCAGCAGGAAGAACAGGGCCAGCAGAGCCAGACACCAGGGCAGGAAAAGAGCGCCGTTGAACACGCCGTCGAGGGAGAAAACCCCCCAGCGCCAGCATCGCCCGATCAGGCTGGCCGTCTGCAGGGCAAATCCGCCCCCCAGCAACCAGCAACTGAGTCGGTAACGTTTCAAGAGATAAAGAAGAAGGCTGCCGGCGTAAAAGCCGGCAGCCGCATTGAACAACATAGAGGAGGTTGTTACGGTCATGCAGAAGCCCTCCCTGTGGAAGGTTCATATATCATTGAAAGAATCAGTACTTGAAGTTCAGGCCGGCCAGAAAATTGCGACCGGGTGTAGGTCTGCCAACTTCGTAGTAATCGCGATCGGTCAGATTGCTTATTTCAAAAAAGGCACTGCCTTCAACCCCCCACAGTTCGCCAAGGCGTTGTTCCACGCGGGCATTCAACAGAAGAAAGTCCGGGCTTCTGGTCCAGCCTTTATCTCTGTCATCGTAAAATTGACGATTGACATACGAAAGCTGCATGGAGGTTGTCAGACCGAAGGGGAAGCTGTAGCGCATATCGAGATTGACTCTATGACGGGGGCGTCCTTCCAGTTCTCGGTCTTTATCTTTATCTTCGGTTCTAAGATAGGTGTAATTGAGGCCTGCCCAAAAGTTGTCCGTTAGATCCGCTCCTAACGCGACCTCTACCCCTTTTGTTGTTGCTTCGCCGATGTTGATGTATACGCCCAATTCTTCGCCATCTACTAAAACATCGATCTGATCGATCAAGTTTTCAATATCGTTATAAAAAGCCGATACGGACAGGGTTACGGTATCGGTGAAGGCGTGAGTCAGACCGACCTCATACGTGATGGTTTCCTGCGGATCCAGGTCTGGGTTGCCACCTGCCATTTCACTGTAAAGTTCCTTGAGGTGAGGGAATCGAATTTTTCTGCCAACTGAACCGTGCAGGTTTGTCATGTCGGTAAGCGTGACGACTGTGCCGATTTGGGGGTTGAAGGCATCTATGCTATCGGGCACTGGCATGTCACCGGCTTCACGCGGATCGTAGTAGTCATAACTGGCACCAATGACCACGGCCAGCCAGTCGAGAGGCTTGATTTCGTCCTCAAGGGCGAAAGTGTAGGTGTCGGCCTCATATTCTCCCGCATCTGTCCAGGATCCTCCACCGACAACTTTTTCGCTTTGCTCGCAGTTGTCTCGCTGGAAAGAGGCACCGAATTTGACAAAACTCCAACGGCCAAAATCCAGGAAGCTCTGAAGCTCTCCCCCGACCGAATAGTTGTCGTATGCGGACAGTTCATTCCATTTCGGAAAGTACAGGGTGTCTTGATGATCGGCATAGAAAACACGTGCCTTGATTTTCAGCCAATCGGTAAATTTCTTTTGCCCCACAAGATTGAGATGCCACTGTTTCCATTCAGGGAAATACCACCCTCTGGTCGGAACACCTTTTTCATTATCGTGGTAGTCAAAGCTCAGATAGAGGCTGGTGTCAGCATCGGGTTGAAAGCCGATTTTTGCATTGATGTTATGCTGGATATAGTCGCTGAGATCTCGCTTGCCGCCATCGTCTTCCTTGGGGCCCCACCAATCTTCATCATAATCGTCTGACAATTTCCAGCCGTCGGAATGGCGGTAGCTGTAACCAAGCCAGTAGTTGAACTTGCCGATAGGAGCGCCAACGCTGAAGTTGTATTCTTCGGTTCCGTAATCGCCCCAAGCGGCAGTTGCCGTCGCGGATGGTTTGCTGGTCGCCGTTTTGGTAATGATGTTGATCACACCACCCAGGGTATTGGCACCGTAAAGTACGGAAGAGGCTCCTTTGGTTACGGTGATTTTTGCGATTGAATTGGTCGAAATCTGAGCGAGGTCCAGTTGGCGTGAATACTGTTCATAAACGGGGACACCATCGATAAGAATCTTGACGTCCTGATCGCTGAATCCACGGATTTGCACGAAGCTTTCATTTTTACCTGCGCTTCGTGCCACGTCCACACCGGGTAACAGTTCCAGAGCTTCAGCCAGAGTTCGTGCACCCCGCTGTTTCATATCCTCCGCAGTGACTTCGGTTACCGTTGTCGCCAGATTGACGACCTGCTCCTCGCCGCTGACGATAACCTCGCCCAAGGTGAATACTTCGCCATCGATGTCCTCTTTCGCCGCCGTTGCCGGTAAAGCCGTCAGCAGGTAAGCGGTCAGCACCAAGGCCGACAACCAGAAATGTCCTTTCCTCATAAACCCTCCTTTAAATCACTAGGTATGTTCCCAAACAAAGCCATTGCGGAAAAATAATAATTTTCAACCTGTTTCAGACTATGGCTTCCATCCGATTAAAAAATATATAGAGGTGCATCGGCGACCTGTTGCTCTGTCTCGCCTGTCTGTATTCAGATTCGCGCCTGCGATGTAATCTTCAATACATAACGGTGGTTGTAGGTATTCGCTGAAACCGTCCAGCGTTGTTGATCCGAAAGGAGTGGATCCAGGTATGTAAAATGATGGTTTACAAGAATGGGTGATGCCATAAAACTTACGGCCGCCTCAGGGAGGTCTGGCGGCCGCAAGCCCTCGCAAAAAATCTCCCAGCAATCGCTGTATAGCAAGGGGAATAACGCAATACAAGTAAAAAATTTCTAAAAGTTAATTATTTATCGTATACTTTGCGGGACTTTGTCTTTTTTCGGCTTATTGTCAAAATGCGGTTACATTTTATTGAAAATCGTATGTTCGCAAACCGGGATCGGTACCGTTATCGATTGCGACTCGGTTTTGACGTTGTTGTGCCATGTGTCGAACACCGCCGTATGAATCCGGCAGATGTTTTATACCTGATAGAATCAAAACAGAATCCATAGACGGGAGGTCGCTATGAAAGGCAGATATTTGCGGGGAGCCGGGTTGATCGTGCTGGCGCTGCTGTTGGGCGCCTGCGCCTCGGGCGCATCGCGGTCCCTTTTGAAAGAAGACTACGTTGCCATGACCGATCAGGAATTGCTGGTTTATTACGATCAGTTGAACGAGGCCCTTGCCAAAGAGGAGGGGGGACCCTCCGGCTTCGGTCTGGGTCTGGGGTTGGGCGTCGGCAGCGGCTCCTTTTCGGTGGGAGCCAGCCAGGGGATGTATGTGGACGATCCGACCGTGGAGTTGCGCAAAAGACGAAATCAGGTGCGGCTTGAACTGGCCCGTCGCGGTTTACAACCTGCAGGGGAAGTCCCCTGAACCGGCATTTCTATGAAAGGCCGAACAGGGCCTGAACCTCTTCGGGGGCTCGGTCGTAATGGGAGAATTCCATGACGAAGGTGCCTCGCCCTTTGGTAGCGCTGCGCAGTTCCCCTATGTAGTCGAACAGCTCGGAAAGGGGGACCCGTGCCTGGATTACTTCGGTCTCGGATCGGGTTTCCAGGCCGTCGATGCGGCCGCGCTTTTGCTGCAGGGAGCCAATGACCTGGCCGGCACAGTCGGTCGGCACGGTCAACTCCAGGGCCATGACCGGTTCCAGCAATGTCAGTTTTGCCTCGGCTGCAGCCAGGCCGAGACCCCGCTGGGCGGCGGCACGCAATCCGATATCGGTGGTTACGCCGGCTTCGAAAGGCGCCTTTAGCACCTTGATTTCCACATCGGTCAGCGGATAGCCGGTGCGCATGCCGGCTGTGCAGGCCTGGCGCAGACAATATTCGAGTTCCTCGCGAATGTCGGAAGGAAGCGGCTTTTCATCTGCCGGCATGATGATCCGCAATCCCTGTCCGCGTTCCAGGGGGGCGATTTGGAGGGTGACTTCCCCGGACTGGACCCGTCCTTCCGTTTCCCGGTGAAATTTTTCGTGGTGTTTGACTCTGGTTGTGACGGTTTCGCGGTAGACGACCTGAGGGCGGCCGGTGCGAACCTCGACGCCGAACTCGCGCCGCAGGCGATCGGTGATGATTTCCAGATGCAGCTGGCCCATGCCTGTGAGAATGGTCTGGCCGGTGTCGGCATCCTCTCGAACCCGAAAAGTCGGATCTTCCCATAACAGTTTCTCCAGGGCGACGGGCAGCTTTTCCCGATCGTCGATATGTCGGGGTTCGACCGCCAGAGAGACGACAGGCTCGGGCACGCGTAATCCTTCAAGACGCATGGGGTGCTCTGCGTGGCACAAGGTATCTCCGGTCAGAGCATGCTTGAGGCCGACCGCGGCGACGATATCGCCGGCCTGCACTTCTTTTACACGTTCGCGCTTGTGGGCATGCATGCGGAACAGTCTCGCCATCTTTTCGGGGATGCGTCGCGTTCCGTTGAAAACGTCATCGCCGGCATGAATGGTCCCGGAATAGACTCGCAGATAGGTGAGTTTGCGCCCTTCATCCGACAGTACTTTGAAGGCCAGTGCGCAAAGCGGCCCGCGGGGGTCGCAGGGAAGTTCAAGCGTTGTCGCGGACGGCTCATCCAGGGGCAGCGCGGTGATCGGGGGCACATCCAGCGGCGAGGGCAGAAAATCGACGACGGCGTCGAGGACCGGCTGTATGCCCTTGTTGCGCAACGCCGAACCGAGATATACGGGAAACAGACGACACGCCAGGACTCCGCGGCGTAACGCCGCTTTCAGCCGATCGGTACTTATCTTCCGGCTTTCGAGGAAGTCCGCCAGGATGGAGTCGTCGTAATCGGCGGCGGCTTCCACGATCTTTTCGCGGGCCGCAGCTGCCTCCTCTTTCAGTTGTTCTGGTATCTCGGAGATTTCGACCGTGGCGCCGAGATCGTTTTCGGCAAAGGTGAGGCAGTGTCCTTCCAGAACGTCGACGACTCCGGAAAAATCGTTTTCGACGCCGACAGGGAGTTGCATCGGTATCGGTTCGGCAAAGAAACGCTTGCGGACCTGTTCGAGGACCCGCTGATAGTCGGCACCGATGCGATCCATTTTGTTGATCAGGCAGATGCGCGGAACCGCATAGCGGTCGGACTGGCGCCAGACCGACTCGGTCTGGGCCTGCACGCCTTCGACGGCGCTGAAAATCACCAGGGCGCCATCGAGTACCCGTAGCGATCGCTCGACCTCGATGGTGAAGTCGATATGGCCGGGGGTGTCGATGATGTTGATACGGACATCCCGCCAGTGACAACAGGTCGTGGTGGCGGTTATGGTGATGCCTCGCTCCTGTTCCTGCTCCATCCAGTCCATAATGGCCGCACCGTTGTGTACCTCGCCGATACGATGGCTCTCGCCGGTATAGAAAAGCACCCTTTCAGAAACGGTGGTTTTGCCTGCGTCGATGTGGGAGATGATGCCGATATTGCGCAGATTTCTCAGGTTCGGTCTGGTCATGAAACCTCACATAGTGAAGTGTCCATCCGAAAACTCCGGATGAAAACCAGTGTGGTAGTGGATACGGGTCCGATGCGTGCGATCCTGTCTTATGGAATGGGTTTGCGCGTCAGTCCTGGCGTAGCTGGAGAAGTATTTCCATATCCAGTCCGTTGTATTCGAAGTATTCGCGTTCCAGTTCTTCGACATAAAACCTGTCCAGTCCGCTGTTGCCGAGAAAGTCGTTGCGCAATGCGCTGTTGCGTTCGTCAATAATGCGCGGCAGCAGATTGTGCAGGTACAGCTCCTCCATCTGTACATGATGCACCACACGGCGGAAGAGTTTGTGCAGCAACTCGTCGTCGATGGTGCCGTTGATGCCTGTTTCGCGGACCACCTCGCCCAGCAGCAGCTTCTGCTCCTGGGCGGTGCTGTAGCGGGAGTAGAAATTTCGAATCCGCTCCTTGGTATGCATGAGCAATTTGTTGAACATCTCTTCCTGCCGGCAGATGTCGTTGAGAATGCGTTGCAATCCGTGCAGGGTGAGTCTGCCTTCCTCGATGGCGGTCAAGCCTTTACGTAATGCCAGTATTTTGCGGCGGCCGAATTGTCCGAGATAGCGGTTTTGCAGGATGCCGCTGAAAAACAGATCATCGAATAATTCGGGACCGAGCACGTCGAATTCTTTTTTGTTGTTCAAAAGACTGCGCAGCAACTCTTCGCTGAAGCGAACCTTGTCCATGAAAGCGAGTTGGTTGATGTGTTCGGAGGTGCTGTCGAAACGGTCGAAATAGGTGATGATCAAAGAGAAGTTTTCGACCAGGAACACATCGGCGCCGTCGCGTACCTTTTCGTCGCAGGCCTTGGCCGCTTCCAGCAACATCTGTTCGAAGGCATAGTCGCGGTTTTCGACTGCACGCCGTTTGGCTTTAAGCAATTGTACCAGGTCCTGACCATCGATGCGGGCATCGATCTGTCGCTCATGCAGGAAAATGCCTTCAAGGATCTGACGGGTGTTCGACAGATAGTCCTGTTCGTCGGCGCTGGCCAGCAGTTCGGGCTTGAGCACTTCATCGAGGGCGTAAAACAGAGCCGAAGGGATTTTACTGCGCACCGACAAGGTTTTGAGACGGGTCAGCCGGGCGTTTTCGGCTGCACCGATTTTTCCCTGCAGTTTGCATCCGACGAGAATATTTTTGTACTCATCCACGATGCGGCGATTGGCCGCGTGTTTGTACATGACATCGATGCGGATACGCTCCTGCTGGTAACTGTCGATTTTCAGCGTATCGGCCAGTGCGACCAATCGGGCGAACTCGGGGTCGGGAATGTTCTGATAGGTGTGGTAAAGGTCGCGAAAGGCGTCGTGGTATCGCTGGTGTTTGGTATGAATAAGCTTGATCAGGTAAAGAGCGCTGCGATGGCCGAGCAACGACATCAGTTCATCGACCAGTTGCCCGTCATCCCCTTCTCCGACAAAGGGGAAGCGCTTCAGGTCCTTGCCGGCCAGGCGCAGGATTTCTTCCTGTTGCTCATGCAGGGGGCCGGAGACGGAACCGAAAATAAAAAAGAAATAGTTGTGGACCGCGTTGCCTTCCAGAAAAATCCGGTCGTATTCCTCATAGCCATCGGTTCGTTTGGAAAAGAGCAGAGAGCCGTCGTTGCGGCTGCTGGCGCCGAACATGACCAGCCGATTGCGCACTTCTTCCTTGATGAGATCGGGAAGGGGCTGCTCGACACCGAACATGTATTCGCAGAAGGATCCTCCGTTGCCGCGGTGCGATAAACCCTCCGCATCGAGAATCAGTTCGTTGCCCGGAGAGAAAATGCGCAGGGTGTTTCCCGAGGTCTCGTAGAAATAGCTGCGATAAGCCTCGCCCGAGGCGACGGTAACGTAGTATTCGATGCTGTCGTTAACCTGGCCGTGCAGGCGCACTTCCTGATATTTCATAGTCGTATCCGGTTGTTGGCTTCGTGCGGTGGTCGCAGGGTGCTTTGCAGCCGGGGACCGACTTTTTCGGCGCTCTCAGCGAAGAGACTGAAACGTTGGCCATCATAGGCCAGTTCGATGCCGGGCGGAAGGTTTCGGCTGTCCCGTGCGTGACTGACTTCATGGCAGATGTGGGTCAGCAAGGTTCGGTCTGCACCGAGGCGTTGAGCCAGGTCGATAGCTTCGGCAATGGAGAGATGACTCGGATGCGAGCGAAAACGCAACCCGTCAAGGATCAGGATCTCCAATCCTCGCAGACGCTCCAGAGAGGATTCGGGAATATCGCTACAGTCGGTAAGGTAGGCGAATGGACCGATGCGGTAGCCATAGGCTTCGCCCGGGCCATGCTTCAACGGAATCGGTTCGATGGGTAAGCCGAACAGGCAGAAAGGTCCACCGATTTCCCACGGGTCGAGACGCGGCCGGAATCCGATGCTTTCTTCAGTGCTGAAGATATAATGAAAATTACGCCTGATAATCGCCAGGGTGGAAGGAGAACCGAAGATCGGAATCGATTCTTTGGTGACCATATTAAAGGCGCGCAGATCGTCGATGCCGTGAACATGGTCGGCATGCGCATGGGTATACAGTACGCCGTCGACATGTTGCAGGCCTTCGCGCAGTGCCTGATGGTACAGATCGGTACCGGTGTCGATCAGCAGATTGTGTTCGCCCCATGAAATCAGCGCGCTGCAGCGCGTACGCCGGTCGCGCGGATCGGCGGAACGGCATACTTCGCACCGACAGCCGAGCATGGGGATGCCGGTACTGGTGCCGGTGCCGAGAAGCACGATGTTCAAGGGCTGGAAAGACATCAAACAGACTCCGGTTCGTTCGAGTGGAGTTCCGGGCATTCTGTTGCAATCTGAAGCCGCGGTGTGACATTAAGCCGTTGGCATGTGAGACTTGGCAAAATAGCATTTTTATGGAGTGTGTGGCAATAACCTAGCCGATTCGGCAGCGATTGCTGTCCCCCTGTTGTTTGCATTGAGAGTGAAAGCGGATTAAACTCGTGTTCATCCGGAGGTTTCGGATGAATACCAGCCTCGTTATTTATTTTGCTTTTTTTGAAAACTCTCCGGAAATATGTCCATACCGTTGACTGTGAAAGGATTCGTCATGCGCATTGCCGTCGATTTTTCGCCCCCTTTGACCTTGAAAACCTCTTGCCTGGTGCTTGGCGTCTGGCAGGATCGGACCAAGACGCAACTTTTAAAGGAACTTGATGATTCCTTGCACGGTGCCCTGCGTTTATCCGTCGAAAGCGGAGCTTTTTCCGGCAAGCAGGGAGAGACGCAGCTGTTTCAGACCGGCGCCGGGGTGCCTGCGGCTCGAATTCTACTGGTCGGTCTGGGCCCTTTTGAGGCTGCCGATGCCGGTGTTTTGCGGCGCGGTGCCGCAGAGGCTGCTCGCGTATTGCAAAAACAGCACGTCGGGGAAGCCGGAATGGTTTGTCCCGAACCGCCGGCCAGGCTGAATCCGGCGCAGGTTACTCAGGCCTTGGCGGAGGGACTGCTGCTCGCTTCCTACAGGTTCGATCGATACCTGACTCAAAAACGTGAGGAACTGCCGCCATTGCTGGAGAATGTGGTTATCCTGGCGGCACAGGAGCATGTCGAGTCACTTGCCGCCGCCGTCGACAGAGCGCGCCTGATCTGTCGCGGCGTGTCGTTGGCACGGGACCTGGTCAATGAGCCAGGCAATGTCAAGTCGCCCGAATTCCTTGCCGAACAGGCTCGAAAGATGGCCGCGCGGCATAATATTGTCTGTACCGTTCTGGAGCGGGACCAGCTCGAAAAGGAGGGGTTCGGTGCGCTGCTTGCCGTGGCCCAGGGCAGTGCCAGGCCGCCTCGACTGATCGTCCTGGAGTATCGAGGAGGAGAGCCACAAGAACGCCCTGTGGCTTTGGTCGGTAAAGGGGTGGTGTTCGATTCCGGCGGCATCTCCCTGAAGCCGGGAGAGAAAATGGACGAGATGAAGATGGACATGGCCGGGGCCGCCGCAGTGATCGGCGCCATGGAAGCCGCAGCGGGGCTGCGCCTCCCCGTCAATCTTGTCGGTATTGTACCCGCCGTTGAAAACCTGCCGTCCGCCACCGCCTATCGACCCGGCGACATCATAACCTCTTTGTCCGGCCAGACTATCGAGGTTCTTAACACCGATGCCGAAGGCCGTCTTATCCTCGCTGACGCCCTGACCTACGCCGGCCGTATGGAACCCCGTACCGTGATCGACCTGGCCACCCTCACCGGGGCGTGTATTATTGCACTCGGCCATGAAGCATCTGCTGTATTCAGCAACCGTGACGAGCTGGCCCGGAACCTGATGCGGGCCGGTGAATCGAGCGGCGAGAGGCTTTGGCAGTTGCCTCTTTGGGAGAACTACGGCAAGCAGCTGAAGAGTGAAGTCGCCGACGTGAAGAATACGGGCGGCCGTCCGGCCGGTACCATTACCGCAGCATCTTTCCTGCAGAGGTTTGCGCCCGAAGGCCCCTGGGCCCATGTCGATATAGCCGGTACCGCCTGGGAAGA
>JASKKK010000076.1 GCA_030154185.1 Desulfuromonadales bacterium | reverse complement strand
TGTTGTCATGTTCGCGTAACATGTCAGCATTTTACTAGATTTCACCCTCTAATAACACAAAATCCCCGCCCGAAGGCGAGGACTTTGTCAACAGTCTGAGGTGGAGCAATGCTCCACCTTTTTTTTTGCGATCGTCACCAGGCCGGTTAATTCAAGAAGACTTCTTCTGCAACCGGTAATTCCCCCTCACGTCAACCGGGCCGGGGCTTTGCGTCTCTTCGTACTGCCAGCATGTCTGCAGGGCAGATCGCTGCGCCCGGCCTGATGCTCTGCACACTTACCGGTTTCGTGACGCCCCTCTGGCATAAACCGGGCAAAGTTTGCAAATGTCGAATTCGGATCGGTTGACCTCGTCCCTGATACGGTGTAAAAATTGAGCATCGGGAGAACGATCATGCCAGGCGAATCAGCTTTCATCTATTCCAACCGTTTCGGGGAATTTTCCTTCGGTGGGAACCATCCATTCAAGGTGGAACGGTTCGTTCTGACCTACCGGCTTCTCGAATCCCTTCATTTGCTTAAAAGCCCAGAAATTCGAATCGTCGAAGCTTCTCCTGCTTCGGATACCGATCTTCTGTCTTTTCACAGACAGGATTATCTGCATATTCTCAAAGAGTTCAGTCGTGAAGAATCTCGCAGGGCGGATTTCAGGTTCGGTCTTGGAGATTTGGAAAACCCGGTTTTCAAGGGGTTGTTCGATTGGACAAGTCTGTGTTGCGGGGGCACCATCGAGGCTGTCCGGCAGGTTATGGATTTAAAATGCCGTGCCGCCTTCAACATGGCGGGAGGCTGGCATCATGCACATGCCGCCAGAGCTTCGGGCTTCAGCTATCTAAACGATGCCGTGATCGCCATAAACAACCTTTTAAAGCACGGTATCAAGGTCGCCTATGTCGATCTCGACGCCCATCATGGCGACGGTGTTCAGGAGGCTTTTTATAGTTCCGCTCAGGTCCTTACCATGTCTCTGCACGAGACGGGCAAGGATTTTTTTCCTTATTCCGGTTTTGCCAGGGAAATGGGCATTGGCGAAGGATATGGATATGCGGTCAATATCCCTTTGGCATCCCATTCCGACGATCTGATATTCGAGCAGGCTTTTCAACGAATCATCCTGCCGATGCTTTCCGCTTTTGCCCCCGATATTCTTATCACCCAGATGGGGATGGATATCCTGCGTACCGATCCTCTTACGCGTCTTGAGATGACCACCGGTGCCGTCGAATTCGCTGCTCGCGCTTTTTTGAACACAGGACTGCCCTGGGTGGCGCTGGGGGGTGGGGGATATGATAAGCTTAATACTGCTCGGGGATGGGCCTTGCTTTGGGCGGTCATGTCGGGCCAGAGAGTTGGGGACGCTTTCCCGGAGACGACCCGTACCTTGCTTGAAGCTCATGGTTATGAACAGATGCTGTTGCGCGATAGACCGCATCTGGCGCAACCGGACGATTTTTGTCGGGCCCAGGATCAATTGGATCGGACTGTGTCTCTTTTTGAAAGACGTCTTTTTCCGTTACATGGCATCTGAACTCGGCAAGCTGTTGAAAAGCGACCTGCGTAATCCGGAATGGACAACCGGAGTCATGGGCTGTTTTGTAAATATTTTATTTTGCAGGCAAGGCAGATACCTGTTTTCGTCCTGTATTGTTAATCAGTCCCTGCTATTTCTTTTTTAAACATACTGACAGGAAGGCCAGCGGCTTGAACCATACGGTGAAACATACCGGGACTTTCGGCTCTCTGAAGCATCTCAACCGTTTGCCGCAGGCGAAAAAGGAGCAGATTTACCGGGCGTTGGTGCCTGACGCGATTATCGATGATAAAAGGTGGCGTGCAGAAGGTCGAAAAGAACCGTTCATTCACTACGTTTGCCCTGTGGATCTGGGGCTGGTCAGAATAAAAGTACAGCGATTGCTCTCTGACCGGGACAGTATCTTTTTCCTGCAGGCTGCCGATACGCCTTACGGTCAGTTGGAATTGACCCTTTGTATGATCAACGATATCGACAGCAGGAGGTTCGATGTCGATGTTGATCCCGGGGGCAGGGACAATTGCCTGGCAACGCTGACCCGCAATATGCCTGAGGAAATCCGGGCCATGAAAGCCGGCCTCTGTCCGCATCAGGTACGTTCCGGTCTCGGCCTGTTCAGCGATTTTTTCTCGCGATTTGACCGGTTCGCAGCATGGTTGGGCGTCGATACCATCGTGGCGGAGCCTTTGTCTTATAATACGGCTATTCTTTACGAACAGCTTGGATTCGGTTATTTGACGGGATATCATTTCATGCAATGGATTGATCGCGAGTTTCGTCGAGGAGGGATGTTGGCCAAACGCCTGGATGGCTCCACGCCGTTTCGCCAACCGGACATGGGGCGCACGGTGCGAGGCCGAAGCTGGGCCATTCATGATGGCATACTGCAGAGATCCTGGGACGGGATAAGGATTTACAAAGTGATCGGGAGGTCAGCAGATATCAACACATTTCCCGACCAGATGTGGTAGGCATTTCCGTAGGTTTGGCAGATCAGATAGGTTGCGGGAGGAGCCTTTGTCATCTTGGTGATCTGTTCCGTCATGGTCGGGAATTTGTGGTCACAGTAATGTGGCGACATCGGAGTCAGACGGTCCGTTTATCAATTAAACATTTCCGTTGAAAAAAACGTTCATTCTTGTTTTAATGCGCACCGCCGGTATTCAGAGATCAGCCAGAAACTTATATATTTTGGGGAGGAAACACCGTGAATCCGTTGGCGATCGCCTTGAACAAGCAGTTGGAAGAGGATAATCCCGCTGCTTTAGAGTTGCTTTCTCGGCTTGGAAAAAATCTCTATTTTCCCAAGGGCATTTTGACACAATCCGCGGAAGCTAAAACCAAGGCCCATAAATTTAACGCCACCATCGGTATCGCCACCGAGAAGGGCGAGCCTATGTATTTGCCCTGCATACATCAACATCTCAGCGCCTTCAAACCGGCTGATTTATACAGTTATGCGCCACCTGCCGGTAAGCCGGAATTGCGTAAATTGTGGCGGGAAAAGATGCTCAGGGACAATCCGAGTCTTGAGGGCAAACATTTTGGAACGCCGATCGTAACCAGCGCTTTGACCCATGGCCTCTCTATTGTGGCCGACCTTTTTGTCGACAAGGGCGATCAGGTTGTCATGGCCGACATGATGTGGGGGAATTACAACCTTACCTTCGGAGTCCGTCGCGAAGGGGATATCCGTAAATATCAGACTTTTACCGATACCGGCAGCTACAATGTTGAAGCCTTTCGTCAGGTTTTGCAGGATGTATCGCAAAACAAAGGCAAGGCTGTTGTTGTTTTGAACTTTCCCAACAATCCAAGCGGCTATACGCCGAGCGTTGAGGAAGGAGATGCCATTGTAGAGGTGTTGCGCCAGGAAGCTGAAAAAGGCTGCAATATCGTCGTTATTACGGACGATGCATATTTCGGATTGTTTTATCGGGAATGTCTCAAGGAATCGCTGTTTGGCCGTCTGGTCGACCTGCACCCGCGGATACTTGCTGTCAAGGTGGATGGTTCGACCAAAGAAGACTTTGTCTGGGGGTTCAGGACCGGCTTCGTCACCTTCGGCGGAGGCGGTGCCACACCGGAGTCGAATCTGTTGAACGTCTTCGAGACCAAGACTCTTGGAATTATTCGGGGGACTATTTCCAACTGCGCCCATCCGTCGCAGACCTTTATCATCGAAGGCTTGAAATCGCCTGAATATGCCGCCCAGAAACGTCAGAAGTTTGAGATCATGAAAGGGCGCGCCCTGAAAACCCGTGAGATCCTCGACAGCGGCGCATATGACGATGCCTGGCAAATTTATCCCTTCAATTCCGGATATTTCATGTGTCTCAAATTGAAAACGGTCGATGCGGAGGAACTGAGGGTGCATCTGCTGGATAAATACGGTATCGGTACCATCGCCATTAACCAAACGGACCTGCGTATTGCATTCAGCTGCATAGAAGAAGGGGATCTTCCCGAATTGTTCCGTCTTATTTATCAGGGAGTGCAAGACCTGTCCCGATAAAGGTTGCTCAGAGGCCCGCTTAAGCGGGCCTTTGCATTTTATCCGCGCGGCGTCGGAGGGTAGTATGCGTTCTCTCCAGCACCTTTGCGATGATCTGAATGATCATCCTTTTATCCGACGATTGGCAGACCTCTTGTCTTCCGATGCCGAATGTTATCTGGTCGGTGGAGCCATCCGCGACCTTCTTCTCGACAGACCCTGCAACGATTTTGATTTCGTTACGCCCTTCGACCCTTCCTTCCTCGCTCAAACGCTTGCACGTCAACTGCGCGGAACGTGGTTTTATCTGGATCGGAAAAGATGCCAGAGCCGTTTGTTGATTGCTCTCCATGGTCAAAAAATCTGTTGTGATTTTGGTATGTTTCGGGCAACAAGCCTGACATCCGATCTGCTTTTGCGTGATTTTAAAATCAACGCCATGGCCATGAGGATTCGGAAACGTATGCGGACAGACGGCTTCTGGGATCCCTTGTCGGGCTTCGCCGATCTGCGTGCCTCCAGACTGACGATCTGCTCCGAAAACGTTCTGCAAAACGATCCGCTGCGAATTCTGAAGGGACTGCGACACTGTCATGCCCTGCATCTTCACCCTGCCTGCGAGACGGTTCGAAGAATGCGTGAAGCTGTTATGCGCCTAGGGCAGGTTGCTGCGGAGCGAAAACGGAAGGAGTTGGGTTTGCTTTTCGGACACGGTTCGCCTGCAGAAGCTCTGACTCGGCTGATAAAGATCGAGGCGGCAGGAAAAATATTCGGTTCCTGGATTCAAGAAGAGGAATACGCTACGGTGGTCTCGAATCTTGAAAAATTCGACAGGGCCGTCCGTGCCGTTTGTGCTGGAGGCGATACGCCTTTTTTCCGTAAAGTGCTGCAGGAAAAGTATGAAGAATACATGTCGAGGAGAGCAGTGCTTCATCTGGCTGTTGTTTTGAGGCGTGGTCCGTATCCGGAGGCGGATGCGGAGCGTCTGATAAACGATCTGAAGCTGGCTCGAAATACTGCAAGGGCTTTGCGGTCTTATCTGCGAATCAGCTCTTGCCGGTTAATGGAAGCGGCCGGTCTGACCTGCGGATTTCGCGGCCGATACTGGTGGGTTTCGAGTCTTGGACCGGATCCTGTGGGAGGTTTGGTTTTTTTGGCATGTCTTGCCTGGGAGCGCTGTCGAAAAGTGGCTTTGGATGTTCTGGCGCTGCTAGAGGAATATGTCTGCTCCGAGCCGCTCAGGGACCTGGTGGATGGGCATTGGATTACCCGGAGCCTTGGTATCGAGGCCGGGCCACGGGTTGGCGAGGTTTTACGGGTTTTGCGGCAAGAAGAAATCGCAGGCAGGGTTTGTTCGAAAGAAGAGGCGAAAGCGTTTCTGTTAACCAGATATCAAAAAACCGATTGACATCGACGGTCCGCACTCCTATAATTCGTCCCGCACTGTGCGGGAATAACTCAGTGGTAGAGTGTCAGCTTCCCAAGCTGAAGGTCGCGGGTTCGAATCCCGTTTCCCGCTCCAAAGAACTCAATAGGCCAGCGAGTAACTCGCTGGCCTTTTTTATTGAAAATATGCCCCGAGCTTTTTCCATTGATTGCTCCACTCTTATCAAATTGAGGCCTTGCGGTTGTTTTTCAACTTGGGATCTTGTCCGCCGGTCGGTGGAAGAGGATCGGCGATATGATTAAAATGCTTGGATCTTTCGGTATGGCTTCATGCGTTCGGTGCGGTGCGAAACGTTGTATCCGCACAGGGGCTTATGCTAACTTTAATGCATAAGAACGCGTACTTGTACTGTCAAAAGGAAACAATATGAAAGAAGATGGGAAAATACTTACCGTGAAATGCCCGCGTTGCGGTGTTTTGACGCGTTGGGAGGGCAATACCCACAGACCTTTCTGTTCTCCCCGTTGTCGAAATGTAGATCTTGGGGCATGGGTTGACGAAGAGTATCGGGTTCCGGATGATTCCTGCCCCGAAGATGACGAGAGTGATCTGTCAAAAAAATACCAGAAAACAAGTAAATGGAGTTAAAAAGTTAATGTACCGACTTATGATTTCAACCCATTTCGCCGCGGCACACAACCTCATGAATTATCAGGGAGATTGTGAAAATCTTCATGGCCATAACTGGAAGGTCGAGGTTACTGTTGCAACCCGGCAGCTCGATAAGGCCGGACTCGGAGTCGATTTTAAAATCCTAAAAAAGGAAACCAATCGCATTCTAGACCTTCTTGACCACAAATATCTCAACGACCTTCCTTTTTTCGAGAATATAAGCCCTTCTTCGGAAAACATCGCCCGGTTTGTTTTCGAGGAACTCGGCAAGGTTTTTCAGGAATCGGTAACCGTTGAAAATGTGCGAATCTGGGAGTCAGAAAATGCCTGTGCCAGTTATTCCCTCGAGTGATGCCCAGCTTCTCGAGGTTTTTTCGTCCATTCAGGGAGAAGGCCTCCTGGCCGGATATCGCCAGATATTTATCAGGATGGCCGGTTGCAATCTGAATTGCGCCTATTGCGATACCGACTTTTCCTCCCGACCTCATTGTCGCATCGAAGATTCTCCCGGGTCGGGGCAGTTTCTCACGGCTAGGAATCCGGTCGCCTTGGAAGTGATGTCGGGAATTCTGGATTCATGGGTCGGGAAAACTGCGGGCATGCACCATTCCATCAGCTTGACCGGGGGAGAGCCCCTTCTTCAAAAGACGGTTTTGCTGGAATGGGTTCCTGTATTGCGGGACATTCTGCCTCTGCATCTGGAAACAAACGGTACCTGTCCCGATGCTTTGGAAGGGTTGTTGCCGTATCTCTCCTGGATATCCATGGACGTAAAGCTCGAATCCATGTCAGGCAGTCCCACGCCATGGAACCTTCACCGGGCGTTTCTCAAGCTGGCATCCCGATCCGAGGTGTGCGTTAAGGCGGTTGTCGGAGAAGAAACGCCCCTCGATGAAATGCATGCTCTTGGGCGTTTCGTGCATGCTATGGCGCCGGAATGCACTATCTTTTTGCAGCCTGTGACCCGACAGAACAAAGTGACTGTGCCCGCTTTTCGTTTGCTGGAATTGCAGACAGCGCTAGCGAAAGAACATGCGAATATCCGGGTCGTACCCCAGACCCATGTGTTTTTGGGATTATTGTAAAGTAAAGAAGGTTTGCAAAGCTTTTTATCGAAAGGAATGCAGTGATTATCGAAGATATGACCATGCCCGAATTTGTAGCCGGGCTGGAAAAGACCCGTACGGTATTTATACCTTTCGGGTCGACTGAGGAACATGGTTCCCATCTGCCCTTGTCCACCGATACCCTGCAGGCGGTAAGCGTCGGCCGTAGACTCGCAGAACGACGGCCGTTGTTTGTGGCGCCGTCTGTAGCTTATGGCGTCTGTCGATCCACCTCGAGGCATCCGGGGACGTTGTCTATTACGACAGGAACCCTCAAGGCCTTGACCTGTGACATTGTTGCTTCTCTTTACGGACACGGACTGCGAAACTTTATTCTGCTCACCGGGCATGCTGGGGGAACGCATAACGCTGCGTTGATTGACGCCGGTGAGTCATTGCTGGAGCGTTTTCCGGATCTGAAGATAGCAGTCCTGACGGAATATCAACTGGCTGCCGGCGAAGGCAGGGGCTTGATCGAAACGGTCGGCGACTCCCACGCCGGTGAAATAGAAACGTCTCGTATGCTGTATTCCCATCCGCATCTCGTGAAAGGGGAGGGGGAAAAAGAATTTCCGTCTTTTCCCATGGGGATGCTGGTGAGAAACAAGCAAAAGTACTGGCCCGGCGGTGTTTGGGGGGACCCTACCAAGGCAACGGCCGAAAAGGGAGCGAAAATCGAACAACTGGTGGTGGATGCGCTGGAAAAGTTTGTGACAAAGTTTGAAAACTGGCAGGAGTGAAAGATTCTTTATCATTCACAGACACTGTCGGGGTGGAATCTTCTGTCGGGACAACGGCTCCGGCTTTCGATCAATCGCGGTGAAACTTTTCTTTCAAAGCATTTTTCACACAGTTCGGAACAAACTCATCAATATTCCCTCCCCATGCCGCAACTTCCTTTACGATGGAGGAGCTCAGATACCCATAGGAAACCGAGGTCATCATAAACAGTGTTTCGAGTTGGGTGTTCATGGTGTGATTCATCTGAGCGAGCTGAAACTCGTTTTCAAAATCCGATACCGCTCGCAAGCCTCTCAACACGATGCGGGCGTTCTGTCGTATAACGTAATCGACCAGCAGTCCCTTGAAAGTATCGACCCGAACCTGCGGATAATCCTTGACCGTTTCCCGAATCAGTTTCAGGCGCTCATCAATGGAAAACAGGCTTTTTTTCGTCACATTGTGGGCTACCGCGACAATTAACTCGTCAAAAATATCCAAGCCCCTCAGAATGATATCCAGGTGACCGTTGGTGATGGGGTCGAAAGAGCCGGGATAAACTGCAATGCGTTTTTTCATGTTTGGTCTTCCCTCTGGTTGGCAAGAGAATAGAAAGATATGGCAGTAGATCCATATTCCTTGCGATTCAGCAGAATCAGCCCTGGCGTGACGGATGGCTGCGGTTGTTTCCGTGCGGACTCTACGCAGACAATGCCGCGGTCGGCGAGCAGGTTGGCTTTTACAATGCCGTTCAGTACCTCCGCCAAAAGATTCTGATGATAGGGGGGGTCGAGAAAAATCAGGTCGAAAGGGCTATGATCACCCAGCTTGTCGAGTATTTTACAAACGGAAGCACGTAACAACATGGCTCGGCCTCTCATGCCGCAGATCTGAATGTTGTCTGCTATAATAGCGGCTGATTGAGGGCTCTGGTCGACAAGCACTGCGCTGGCTGCGCCCCGACTGAGAGCTTCCAGGCTCAGGGCCCCCGTGCCGGCAAACAGGTCCAGAACGTTCAGCTCGACGAACGAACCAAGGCGGCTTTGCAGGCTGCTGAACAGTGCTTCCCGCACCCTGTCGGTGGTTGGACGGATGGTTTGTCCTTTGAAGTGCCGGAGCTTTTTTCCTTTTGCCGATCCGCTTATAATGCGCACCCTTGATTCCTTTAGAGTAAATCCATTACTGTTCAGGTTAAAGTGCGGCAAAACTTATCATGGCGCACCCCTTTGGTCAAGAAAACTCCTGAGGAAGGCATGACCGATTCAACAAATGGAGGAATAGAATGGAGCGGCCAGACTTAGCCCCTTATGCAACCCTTAGCAAGCAGAGTCGTGGACGGCGATACTCTGAGGCGTTCCGTGATGCGCGCACCGCGTTTTCCAGGGATCGGGACCGCATCATTCATTGTGCCGCTTTTCGGCGTCTCGAGTATAAGACGCAGGTTTTCGTCAACCATGAAGGCGATTATTATCGTACCCGTCTGACGCATTCGTTAGAAGTGGCACAAATCGCCAGGGGCATAGCACGTCGTCTGCTTCTCAACGAAGACCTTGTTGAAGCCCTGGCGCTGGCGCACGATCTCGGTCACACGCCGTTCGGCCATTCCGGTGAAGAGGTCCTGAACCGGCTAATGCAGGGATATGGCGGATTTGAGCACAACAGACAATCTCTGCGCATCGTTGAACATCTTGAGGAACGCTACCCTGGATTTAAGGGACTGAACCTCACCTGGGAAACCCGGGAGGGCATTATCAAACATTCCGATTCAAACAGTTGCATCTATCCCGAAGTGGAAGAATATTCTCCCTGCACTCCCCCAACTCTCGAGGCCCAGATTATTGACCCGGCCGATGAGATCGCCTACAACAATCACGATATCGACGATGGCCTGAAGGCCGGATATATAACCTTGAATGAATTGCAGGTGGTTCCCATCTGGGCGGAGACTTTTTCTGAAGTGGCTCAAAAATACCCTGGCCTGGACCAGGCTCGTCATGTATATCAGACCATCAGCACCCTCATCGGCAAACTCATAGCGGATGTCGTCTCATCAACATCCCAGAGAGCAACCATGGGAAATATCAGAAGCCTTGCCGATGTCAGAAGTCGTAAGGATCGCATCGTGTCGTTCAGCGACACGATCGCCGAGCAGAACAGGCTGTTGAAGAGCTTTCTCAAAAAACGATTGTACAGACACCACAAAGTCGAGCGAATGCGCGTCAAAGTCGAACGCATTCTTTCGATGATTTTTGAAAGCTATTTACGAACGCCTTCCCTGTTGCCGGAGGAATGGCACCGGAAATTTGAAATCTATGGGAAGGAGCGGGTTGTTTGCGACCTGGTTGCAGGAATGACAGATCGGTATGCCTTGGACGAATATAAAAAGCTCTATGAGCCTTACGAACCGGTTTGAGGTCGGTTCGGGGTGATTTTGTCAGGGCAATACAATCTCGGGGGTTTCCGCCTTGCGATATAAAATGACAGTTCTGCCCACAACCTGGACAATGTATGATGACGTATGCTTTGCAAGCATGACGGCGGCTGCCTTGCGGTCTTCAGGGCAGGTTTCCAGGATTTTGATTTTAATCAGTTCATGATCCGACAGGCAGGTGTCGACGGAATCCAGGAGGGAAGGGGTGATACCGTCTTTACCGACCATGACGACAGGCTTCAAATGATGCCCTAGTGCACGCAAATGCCTTACCTGCTTTCCTGTAAGCGGGTTGTTCTCTTTCGATGTTTCCATATCTGAAAAATCCTTTTCGGTCATCAGGTGAAAACAACCAGTTTAAGCGGTTGCGCGATCAAAATCAATTCCTTTTTCTGTTGTCGGAATAACGAAGTTTTACTTTGCGGAAAGGTTTTTTTTGACAACAGGATTATTGCTTTTTGTTCCATTATGTGTCGCTCAGGCGGTACATAATGGTTCTATGCGCACCATTGTGTGTTGCAAATTTATAGTGTTGACCAATTGCGAAAAAGGTGTTTATATACGACCGTTTTGTGCAGGTCATTTTGATGTGGTGGCCATTTTAAAACCCAAATTTAGCCTTAGCGCACTTCCTTTATGAATTTTGGTCGAGCCAATATTTCAATACCAGGAAGCCTTCACGGAAAGACCGGGAGTCACACCTCGGCGCCAACGTTTTTTCGAGTGCTTTCTTCCGTTCTTGTTCCCGCCCTGTTTCGATCCATCTCTCGCCAGCTACGTTGTTTTTCATTCTTTATAAACCGAAGTCTGCGCTTGGAAAGCCGTCGGCGTTTCAAAGTGGTACACTCTGGCGCATATTGTCTCAGGAAGTGGGGCACATTGTTCCAAAAAAGTGTTATAAAATTATGCAGTTATGTCATTGACAGTGCTGCCCATTATATGGTTTATTTGGAGTGTTTTGGGATAGGCTTGGCGCTGCGTGCGTCATGACGATTGATGATGAACGTTTTTTCGCGAAAAACACCGTGTCAATGGATGGAGGGGGTGTTTTTTCGCTGCAATTTTCCTGGCTACGTTCTTTTGATACAAGGAGGCGCCGATGCTGAAGAAGATCCTGAATTTCTTTCGTAAACCAAAGCCAAATGATGATTTGGCGAATCAAAAGGAGAGGAAGAACAGTATGCAAACGTCCACATGTCAGAAAAGCGGGGAATGTAGAATTCCAGATCGTGCCACGTTGCCTGCAACGCTGTACCAGCAGCTTGCCGATTTCGTAGCTACGCTGCCTACCAAGGAAGGTCATCTGGTAACGGTTCTCCACAAAGCCCAAAGCCTGTTCGGTTACCTTCCCAAGGAAGTGCAAGAATTCGTTGCCGATCAGATGGATGTATCCCTTGCCCAGGTTTATGGTGTCGTCAGCTTCTACACCTTTTTCACCATGATCCCCAAAGGCAAGCATCCCATCTCTGTCTGCATGGGTACTGCCTGCTTTGTTAAGGGCGCCGACAAGGTTGTCGATGCTCTCAAGAAGCAGCTCGGCGTTGAGGTAAGTGAAGTGACCAAAGACGGCAAGTTCTCCATCGACTGTCTGCGTTGCGTTGGTGCCTGCGCTCTGGCACCGGTTGTTCTGGTCGGCGAAAAGGTTTATGCCAATGTTACGCCTGACCAGGTCAAAGACATCATTGCTGACTTTACCTAATCCAGGGAGATTAATTCGATATGGCTAAGATCAATTCTCTGGCGGAACTGCAGAAAAAACGCGAAGAGCTGCAGGCAGCCGCAAACAAGACCAAAAGTGAAAAAATCATAGTGAACGTATCTCTG
>JASKKK010000075.1 GCA_030154185.1 Desulfuromonadales bacterium | reverse complement strand
GGCGTTGCTGCGCGCGGGAACGACCAGCATGCTCGCCCGCGATGTCGGCGTCGCCGGTCGTCCTCTTGCGGCGCTGGAGAAAATCCGGGATTGGAGAGGTCCGGCGGCTGGTGGACACGACATCGAGGAGCGGTCGGTGTTGAAGCTTCGACAGGGGGCAGACGGGCAAAGTCTTTGCGGCATGTTCTTCGGCGCCGGCGCCATCCCCCGGGGTATCGAACTGTTTCACGGCCAGATCAACCCGAAGGGCGTGCGGGGCGAGTTTTTTCCCGGATTGATCCTGGCCCGGCTTCTGCTGGCGGTTTTCACCGGCAACGAAAAGCTCCTGCCTCCCGCCGAGATGGAGATCCGCGTCGATGGTGTCCCCGTGCCGGAAAATCGCTATCTGTTCACCCTGGTCAGCACGCTCGATCGGCTTTTTCTCGGCATGCATCCTTACTGGGGAAAAGAAGATGCCCCCCTGCATTTCAGCGCCGTGCGATCCAAACCGCCCTGGCTGCTGCGCAACCTGCCCTATCTTATGCGCGGTCGCCGTACCCGTACGGCTTCCCCGGAAAACGGCTATTTCAGTCGTAACGCACGGCGTATCCATCTCGACTTCAGAGGCAGGTTCACCCTCGACGGGGAACTATTCGAAGCCGTCGCCCCATTGACCGTCGAACCGGCGGGTCCGGCACGGTTCCTGAAAATCTGATCCAAGAGAAGTGTCATGAGCAGCGAAGATAAGTTGACAAAATTTGTGCGGGAATGGAGTACGCGCCCCCTGCCTGTCGGAATCAGGGAGTTGGCCGATGCGGCTCGGGAAAGACATGAAGGCGTTGTGGCCGTACTGTTTTATGGATCCTGTCTGCGCAGTGGCCGGGCGGATGAAGGACTCGCCGATCTCTACCTGCTGGTCGACGATTACCGCCGTGCGTTCGGTTCATGCTTTAAGGCCTGCCTGAATCGCCTGTTGCCGCCGAACGTCTTCTACCAGAAAATCAACCGCCAAGGCAAAGTCCTGCAGAGCAAGTACGCCGTATTGACCCTCGAGGATTTCTGCAAAGGAACGCGTCGCTGGTTCCATTCCTATATCTGGGGGCGTTTTGCTCAGCCGGCAGGTCTGATCTATGCGCGCGATTCAGAAACGGCAGCCCGCATTCACGATGCCCAGGCGGGGGCCGTGCACACCTTCGTACGGCATGCACTGCCGCAGACCCCGGCAACCTTTACCGCCCGCGAGCTGTGGACAACGGGGCTGGGCCTGACCTATCGATGCGAATTGCGCTCGGAGGGGCCTGCGACGGCAGCACGTCTGGTCGACGCCGCCCCGGATTACTATGCCGCGATCACGCATGCGGCCCTGGAGCGGTTCGATGCCGCTCTTCTTTCCGCCTCCCGCAGTGAGGCTTTCCGTTATCGGCACGCCATCCCTGCAATGCGAAGGGTACGCAACCTTCTTGCCTGGCGGGTGCGTCAGGTCCAGGGAAAAGTGCTTTCGGTTTTACGGTTGCTGAAAGGTCTTCTGACCTTTGAAAACGGTCTGGACTACATTCTCTGGAAGATCGAACGGCACTCCGGCATTCGCATGGAAGTCAGCCCCGCTCTGCGCCGATTTCCGCTTCTGGCCGTCCCGGTGACCTTCTGGAAGCTGTTCCGCAAAGGCGGCTTTCGATGATGCTTCACGAACTCCGCCATCCGGCTCAGCCGACGGCAGGCTGCCGGGTATGGGCATGAGAAGAGAGATAGGGGGGACATAGGAGAGGGGAGAATTCCATGAGTTCGAAATTAATCTTACCCTAACACAAGCCTAACAATAATTTGATAGACAAGCCGCGCCAATGCGAAAACTCGTATAAAATGACAAAGCCTGCGGAGATTCCATTCGGTTCAGCAGATATTAAGCCAGCCGGACAGACCATCGCGTCTGCCCGGTTTTTTGCGGCGAAAGGGAGCAGGCGCCTCCCTGTTCGCAGTCGCAGATCCGATTAACTTAACCGGCCGCTTTTCATGCCGCCAGGAACTGGTATGTTAGAAAAGTATGTGGTCGGCCGGTTAACAACCAAGTCGATGTGGAAAGGATAATAGAGCATCATGGGCAGTGAGTTTCTCCTTATCGGGGTCGGCATCCTCGTCACCATCGCGATTCTCGACATTATGGTCGGGGTGAGCAACGACGCGGTCAATTTCCTCAATTCGTCTTTCGGTTCGCGGGTGGCATCGAGGACCACCATCATGATCATCGCCAGCCTCGGCATCATGGTCGGGGTCACATTTTCCAGCGGCATGATGGAGGTGGCGCGCAAGGGCATTTTCCATCCGCAGTTCTTCACCATGCCGGAGCTGATGACCATCTTTCTGGCGGTCATGATCACCGACATCATCCTGCTCGATCTTTTCAATACCTACGGACTCCCAACCTCCACCACCGTGTCCGTCGTATTCGAACTGCTGGGCGCCGCCGTCGCCATGTCGATCCTTAAGATCGTGCAGGCCGGCGACAGTCTGATGACGATCGTTCAGTATATCAATTCCGCCAAGGCGATTACCATCATCATGGGAATTCTGCTGTCGGTGGCGGTTGCCTTCGTCTGCGGGGCGGTGGTGCAGTTTTTCACCCGTTTGCTGTTTACCTTCGATTACCGGCAGCGGATCAAGCGCTACGGAGCCCTGTGGGGCGGCGTGGCCATGTCCTCCATTACCTACTTCATTCTGGTCAAGGGCGCCAAGGGTGCCTCCTTCATGTCGAGCCAGACCGTCGTCTGGATCAAGTCCAACACGCTCCTTCTGTTGCTGGCCATCTTCGTCCTGTCGGCGATTTTCCTGCAGATTCTGCAGATGCTGAAATTCAATATTCTCAAGCCGGTGGTGCTGATCGGCACTTTTGCTCTGGCCATGGCGTTCGCCGCTAACGACCTGGTCAACTTCATCGGCGTGCCGCTGGCCGGTCTGCAGGCTTTCAGGACAGCCATGGCGTCTGCCGATCCGCTGACGGTCACCATGGGGGCGCTTGGCGAAAAGGTGTCGTCGCAGACCGGGTTTTTGCTGCTGGCCGGCGTGGTCATGATTCTTACCCTGTGGCTGTCCAAAAAATCCCGGACCGTAACCAAAACCGAGCTCAGTCTCAGCCAGCAGGACGAAGGGACCGAGCGTTTCGAGTCGATTTTCATTTCGCGGGCCATCGTACGCCTGGGGCTGGGCGTATTGGAGACAGTGCGCAACATCGTTCCCAAAAGCTTGCGCTCCGCCATCAGCCATCGCCTCGATCCGAGTGCTGCCGCGGTGTTGCCGGAAGAAGGAAAAAGACCTTCCTTCGACCTGCTGCGCGCCTCGGTCAACCTGATGGTGGCCAGCGCCGTGGTTTCCTATGCTACGGCCCACAAACTGCCGCTGTCGACCACCTATGTGACCTTCATGGTCGCCATGGGCAGTTCTTTTGCCGATCGGGCCTGGGGGCGTGAGAGCGCCGTCTACCGCATCACCGGCGTGTTGACCGTCGTCGGCGGCTGGTTCATGACGGCGATCATCGCCTTCACCTTTGCAGGATTGTTCGCCACCATCATCTTCTACGCCAAAGGGTTTGGCGTTATTCTGCTTGTCTTACTCGCCGCATTCCTGATCCTCAGCGCCCATCGCAAGCATCGCCTTATGGCGGAAGAAGCGAAAAAGGAAAAAGTATTCAATCTCAAGTCGGTGGAAAATCCGCGGGAAACCATCGAAACGACTTTCGAGCACATGAGTTTCCTGCTCAAGGAAATCCGTATTTCCCTGGACAATACGCTGGATGCCCTGTTCAGGCAGAACTTCGAACGTCTGGGAGTGGAGCGCAAGCGACTGGGCAGGTTTCAGCAGTGGTCCAACATCATCAGTGCCAACATCTTCAAGGCGATGCGTCTGCTGGACCAGAAAGGCCTGTCCGTTTCCCATAAATATCCACAGACCGTCAGGCGTTTGCAAAAGCTGACCGATGGCCACCGGGATATCGTGCTGCGCGCCTATACGCATGTCATCAATCATCACGCCGGCCTGTTGCCGGTACAGATCGAAGAACTGGAACAGGTGCGTCAGCTGCTCGACGAGATCCTGCTCGAGGTGGAGGGGACCTTCGGCCGCAAGCAGCCGGCCAATCTGGAGGAAATCGAGGCCAAGGGTGCACGCTTGCGGGCGCTGGCCACCGAACTCAATACGCGGCAGGTTGTGCGTATCAAGGACAGTACCTCCAAAACCCGGCTGAGCATTCTGTTTTATGCCATCGTCGGCAATGCCATGATGTTGTCCAAGCAGAATCTGGAGCTGCTCGATATCTTCGAACAATCCTTCGGGATATTCGAGGAGAGATTGGACAGCGACGGCTGATCGCATCGGTATGATCTTGTGTTGTTATCATCAAAGGGCGGCCTGTTTGGCCGCCCTTTGCGTTTGTATGCCGCTTGTTCCGGCTTTGCCTCAGCCGGTGAGGTCTGTGGTAAAATAGATTTTATGGATGCGATATTCGGGAAGGAGATCGAAACCCATGGTTGAAAGAAATGCACAGGCGACCCTGGCCGCTGGTTGTTTCTGGTGTGTGGAAGCGGTTTTCCGCCGTCTCAAAGGTGTCTCGAAGGTCGTCTCCGGGTATGCCGGGGGGACGGTTGCCGACCCCGGATACCGTGAAGTCTGCAGCGGCAGGACCGGGCATGCCGAAGCGGTTCAGATTACTTTCGATTCCGGAGAGATTTCCTTTGCGGAGCTGCTGGACGTCTTCTGGCGCATCCACGATCCGACCACCCTCAACCGCCAGGGCGCCGATGTCGGTACGCAGTACCGCTCCGCAATTTTCTGTCACGATAAAACCCAGCAGGAAATCGCCGAACAGTCGAAGCGACAAGCCGAGAAGGCTGGTCTTTGGCCGAACCCCATTGTGACAGAGATCGTTCCCTTAACCAGTTTCTATCCGGCCGAGACCTATCACCAGGACTATTATCGTCAGAACCCCTCCCATATGTATTGCCGCATGATTATCGAGCCGAAGATCGGTAAGTTGCAGAAGACCTTCCCATCGAAACTGAAGACACCTTCCTCATGAACCCGGAACCTTTCACAGAATGCGTCACGTCCGAAAGGAACTCAGGAACTCCCTGAGCCGGGTTGAGTCCGGTTGCTCGAGCACTCTTTCAGGGGTGCCGGATTCGACAATGCGCCCATGGTCGAAGAAGCAGATGCAATCGGCCACCTGGCGTGCGAAAGCAAGATCATGCGTGACCACCACCATCGTCATGCCACCCTCGGCCAGACCGGTGAGCAATTCGTTGATGCCCGAGATCATTTCCACGTCGAGGGCGCTGGTCACCTCGTCCAACAGCAGGACTTCCGGGTTCATGGCCAGAGCCCGGGCGATGGCCACCCGCTGCTTTTGTCCTCCGGAAAGCTGGGCCGGCCAGGCTTTGGCCTTGTCCTCCAGTCCGACCTGCCGCAGAAGCGCCATGCCCTGTTCTCGCGCCTTTCGGGTCGGGGTGCCGAGGACCTGAACCGGACCTTCGACGACATTGTCCAGCACGTTACGGTGAGGAAAGAGATGAAAGTGTTGGAAAACCATGCCCATTTTGGTGCGGTGACGACTCAGTTCGGAGGGACGCATGGTGCGGTACCGAACCGGCTCGCCTTTCCAGAAAATCTCACCGGCATCGGGATATTCCAGCAGGTTGAGACAGCGAAGGAAGGTGCTTTTGCCCGAGCCCGAGGGTCCGATCAGGGCATGGACCTGATGCCGGCGCACCTTGAAGTCCACGCCATCGAGGACCGTGAGTTCACCGAAGCTCTTTCGCAGATCGCGGGTTTCGATTTCCACAAGCGGGTTTGCGGTCATATGGTCTCTCCCAAAGCTTTGCGGGAACGCAAAAGACGGGCCTCCCACGATTTCACGCCGATGGTGACCAGGGAAATGATTACCAGGTAAAAGCCGGCGGCGCATAAAAAGGGCAGAAAGGCCTGTCCGGTCTGGAAGACGACGTTGCGGGCGACATAGGTCAGTTCTATAAGGGTGATGGCGCCGACCAGCGAGGTGTCCTTGATAAGTACGACCAGGTTGTTGCCCAGGGAGGGCAGCGAATCCCGAAAAGCCTGCGGCAGAATGATGCGGCGCAGAATTTTGCCCCGCGTCATGCCGATGGACGCGGCGGCGTCCCATTGGCCCCGATCCACGGCGTTGATGCCGCCGCGCAGAGTCTCGGCATTGTAAGCCGTGGTATTGACGATAAGGGCGATGAAGGCGGCGCCCATGGCGCCGACCGCTTCGAAGCCGAGCAACCGGTTGATCGCCGTGGCCAGGGCGAAATAGGCCATGAACAGCTGCACCAGCAGCGGTGTGCCTCTCACCACCCAGATAAAAGCGTTGGACAGACGGCGCAGAAGCGTATGGCGGGCTACGGTGCCGATGCCGATAAGGGCGCCGGTGCCCAATGCCGTTATCGCTGTCACGATCGACAGCAGCAGGGTGAGCATCGCTCCCCGTGCAAGCAGCGGCAGCATGGTTGACAGGTTGTTTGCAAAGCCGGGCTTTCGCTCGTTCACTTCGGGACGGTTGCTGTTTTCGGGCCCTGGAATAAATTGGGCGTAGTCGCCCCAGGCGGCAAACAGAATCTCGACATCGGGAGCGTTGCCGACCCATTTGCGGTAGATTTTTTCGTAGGTTCCGTTCTGCACCAGGGCCAATAGAGCCTGGTTGACCTGTCTTATCAAGGCAGCCGAATCGGGCCGGGCGGCAATGCCTACCGCTTCACGGTAGAGCAGATCCCCCCAAGGTTCGATATCCCCCGCCGCTCCCTTCTTGATATAGAATCCGCCGACAATGCGGTCGGAGACAAAAGCGTCGATCTTGTCGGTGTTCATGGCCGCGACGATCTCCGCTTCGCTGCCGAAGGTGTAAATCTCCACCTCGGGGAACTGTTCCGGGTGACTCTCGATGTAACGTGCGTAGGTCGAATCTTCGGTAACGGCAATCCGGCTGCCGCGCAGGGCGCCGAGGCCCCGGCGTGCGAAAATCTGCGCGCCGCTGACATAGTAGGGCAGGCTGAAGAGCATCTTTTCAAGCCGCTGCGGAGTGATGGCCATGGATCCGCAGATCAGGTCGTACTTGCCGGTTTGCAGGCCGGCCTGGATGCCGGCCCAGTCGTTTTGTACCAGTTCCGGGGCATATCCCATCTGCTTTGCCAGTTCCCTGGCCATGTCGGCATCGAATCCGACCAGATTGCCGTTGATATCGGTGGTGGAAAAAGGCTGGAAAGCTCCCGACATGGAGAGCCGCAAGGAAGGCTGGTCTTCCGGAGGAAGCGTTTCGGCATTGGCCGCGTTCGGCCCAAAGCCGGTGCAGATCAGTAGAATAAAAAATGAAACAACAGATATTCTGCCATATGTATACATGATGTCGGCCCTTTATATGAAAGGTCCAACCTAGCAGAATTGCGATCAAATGACAAATAGCCTCGCCACAGGAAAAAACGGCCCATTCAATTTGAATGGGCCGTTTTCAACATCAGAAATTATGCCGTAAAGTCAGGCTGGCATCCCAGGAAGCCAGATCGTTGCCGTATTCACTGTTGTATTTCAGAAACAGGTTGATTTTTTCGCTTTTGTCAGGACAGGGTTGACAATCGGACGGAATTCCAATATTTCGTTGGCGGGAAGGGAATGATTTCCGGCCCCTCGATATGGGGGATTTTAAATTTTGTGCAATGCTACATCGAGAAAGGTGGGTAGATGGCAAACGAATCGTATAAGACCTCATTAGTTGGTGAGGCGGTAGCGCGCTCCGCACACTCGGAAACGAGAAGCAAGACCAACGGGCAGCGCTCCAATCTCTGGAAGGCCCTCGGCCCGGGCATCCTGATGTCCTGCGCGGCCATCGGCGGCTCTCATCTGGTCTGGTCGACCCGTGCCGGGGCCGCTTTCGGCTGGCAGCTTCTGGGGCTGATCCTGCTGGCAAATCTGCTCAAATTTCCTTTTTTTCTGTACGGGCAGCGCTATACCTCGGCTACCGGCGAAAGTCTGCTTGCCGGTTATCGCCGCCACGGCATGATTTTCGTGTGGATCTTTCTGCTGATCAATATCCTCACCGGGACCATCAATATCGCCGGCGTGGCGATGCTCAGCGGGGCTCTGTTTGCCGGCTACGGATTCGCCGGTGCGTCCGTGACCCATCTCACCATCGGGCTGATGGCCCTCTGTGCCCTGATGTTGCTGCTGGGACACTATAAGCTTCTCGACTCCATGGCCAAGGTGATTATCGTCCTGCTGGCGCTGGGAACCATGGTGGCGGTGGCTCTTGCCGTCCCGGGCAGCCGCATCATGTCGGCTGAATCTGCCGCTCCCAGCCCCTGGACCTGGACGTCCTTTGCCTTTCTCATCAGTTTGCTCGGTTGGATGCCGGCACCGATCGATCTTTCCGCCTGGTCGTCGCTGTGGATATTCAGCCGGGAGAAACAGACCGGTCATTTTGCCACGGTGAAGGAGACGAGCATCGATTTTTATCTCGGATACGTTTCGGCGGTGTTTCTCGCGGTCATGTTCGTCGCCCTCGGCGCTCTGGTGATGTTCGGTTCGGGTGAATCCTTTTCGTCCAGCGGTATCGCCTTTTCCAACCAGTTGGTCAACCTCTATGCCGCCACCATTGGCGATTGGTCGCGCCCCCTGATCCTGACGGCGGCTTTTTTCACCATGTTCAGTACCACTTTGACGACCATGGACGGGTATCCCCGCTCCCTCGCAGCCTGCTGCAGCCTGATCGGCGATCTTTCGGTTCAGCGTTTTCGCCAGATTCATCAGGCCTGGATCCTCATTTCGGCGGTTGCGGGCTCGATCGTGGTACTGTTATTTGTCAAAAATCTTATCCAGTTACTAACTTTCGCTGCGGTGGTCTCGTTCGTCACCTCGCCGATTCTCGCCGCCATCAACTACAAGGTCATGACGGGGTCCAACGTGCCCGAGGTCGATCGCCCCGGACCGTTTCTCAAGCTGCTGAGCTGGTCGGGCATGATCTTTTTCGTTCTGATGACCGCAGGTTACGTGTATGTGACCTTCTTTCGCGGTGCCTGATCCTTTCGATACCGTTTCGCGAAACCATCCGGCGTCCCCTTCGGGGGGCGCCGTTTTTCCTTCTGCATCTTCCCTCTGCCCCCTTCCGTCTCCCCCCTTTGCTGTCCTGAAATTTCAGCCGGAGATGCTATTCTTGGTTATCTGAAGTCCGAATCCGTCTGCGAGATGTTCAGATGTCATCACGTCGAGGCTGTGTTGTTATCCATTCGCCTGCAAGGAATCCCATGACCGATTATTACAAAGATCCCGACCCGCAAGAAACGCGCGACTGGCTTGAATCCCTGACCGGGCTCATTGCGGCGGAAGGCTCCGAAAAAGCCGATTATCTTTTGCGCCAACTGACCGCCAAAGCCCGGGAGCTCGGGGTCTCCACGTCACCGGGCATCCTTACGCCCTACAGCAACACCATTGCGCCGTCGGAGGGAGACAAGATGCCGCGGGACGATTCCCTGACCGCGCGCAATGTTGCCGCCTATGTACGCTGGAACGCCATGGCCATGGTGGCCCGGGCCAACAAGGACGGCAAGGCGTTGGGCGGTCATATCGCCACCTACAGTTCGATTTCGGCCATGTACGAGGTCGGTTTCGACTGGTTTTTCCGGGGTCCGGAAGCGGAGCATGGCGCCGACATGGTCTATTTTCAGGGGCACAGTTCGCCGGGGGTCTACGCCCGCGCCTTCGTCGAGGGATACCTGGACGAGGAGCAACTGATCCATTTTCGCCGAGAGGCCGACGGCCGGGGCCTTTCGTCCTATCCCCACCCCTGGCTGATGCCCGAATTCTGGGAGTTTCCGACGGTATCCATGGGCTTGGGACCGGTTATGGCCATTTACCAGGCGCGGTTTATGAAGTACATGCACGGCAGGAAGCTCAAGGAATCCGGCGATCGCAAAATCTGGGTATTCATGGGGGATGGCGAAACGGACGAACCGGAGGCTCTCGGTGCTCTGCCCCTGGCATCGCGGGAACAGCTCGACAACCTGATTTTCGTCGTCAACTGCAATCTGCAGCGACTCGACGGCCCGGTGCGCGGCAACGGCAAGATCATTCAGGAGCTCGAAGGGCGTTTTCGGGGTGCCGGCTGGCATGTCATCAAGCTGATCTGGGGCAGCGAGTGGGATCCCATACTGGAGCGGGACAGCGAGGGATTGCTGCTGAAAAAGCTCGGCAGCATGGTCGACGGGGAATTTCAGACCATCCATGCCCGGGGCCCGGCTTACCTGCGCAAGAAGATTTTCGGCGACGATCCGCGCCTGACCGGCCTGATCGAAGGCATGAGCGACCGGGATCTCTGGCAGATGAGTCGCGGCGGGCACGATCCTCGGAAGGTCTTTGCCGCCTTCAGCGCCGCCGTGAAGCACTGCGGGCAGCCGACGGTGATCCTGGTGAAGACCGTCAAGGGCTTCGGCATGGGGCAGGCCGGGGAGTCGGAAATGGTGGCCCACAACGTGAAAAAGATGGACCTTGATTCTCTCAAGGTGTTTCGGGACCGTTTCCATGTGCCGCTGGAGGATGACGAACTGGCCGAGCTGCCCTTTATCCGACCGCCGGAAGACAGCCCGGAGGAACGGTTTGTCCGCAAACAGCGCCAGACCCTCGGCGGCCCGGTGCCTTGTCGACCAGCCGAATCCGATGCCCTGGCCGCCCCTCCGCTCAGCACCCTGGAGAGCCTTCTCCGGGACTCGGAGGATCGCGAATTTTCCACCACCATGGCGTTTGTGCGTCTGCTCGGAACCCTGACCAAGGACCAAGATATCGGCAAGCATATCGTGCCGATCATTCCGGACGAGGCCCGGACCTTCGGCATGGAGGGATTGTTCCGGCAGTTGGGTATCTATGCTCCGGCCGGGCAGCTCTACGAGCCGCAGGACGCCGAGGCCGTGGCTTGGTATCGGGAGGATCCCGAAGGACAGATACTCGAGGAAGGCATCACGGAGGCGGGGGCGGTATCCTCCTGGATCGCGGCCGGAACGGCACACGTCAATTACGGGGTGCCGATGATACCTTTTTACGCCTTCTATTCCATGTTCGGTTTCCAGCGTGTCGGCGACCTGCTCTGGGCGGCCGGCGACAGCCGCGCGCGCGGTTTCCTGCTTGGCGCCACCTCGGGACGCACCACCCTGAACGGCGAAGGGTTGCAGCATCAGGATGGCCAGGGGCTGCTGTTCGCCTCGGCCTTCCCCACCTGCCGGGCTTATGACCCGAGCTTTGCCTACGAAGTGGCGGTGTTGGTGCAGAAGGGCATCGAGCGCATGTACGCGCAAGGCGAGGATATTTTTTATTACATCACCCTGCTCAACGAAAATTATGCCCATCCGGCTCTGCCGAAAGGGGTCGAAGAAGGCATCGAACAAGGCATGTACCTCGTTCGCGAAGCCGAAGCGGACGAACTGAAAGTGCAGCTCATGGGCAGCGGAGCCATTCTGCGCGAGGTGCTGGCGGCCGCCGACCTGCTGCGCGAGGATTTCGACGTGCAGGCGGATGTCTGGTCGGTGCTCGGCATCAACCAGTTGCATAGGGACGGCATGCGGGTGGAAGAGTGGAATCGTCTGCATCCCGATCAGCCGCCTCGCACGTCCTGGGTGCAAAAATCGTTGCGGGGACACGAGGGGCCGGTCGTCATCAGTACCGACTATGTCCGGGCCTATCCCGAACAGATCCGTCGCCTGATTGACAGGCCGCTAACCGTTCTCGGCACCGACGGCTTCGGGCGCAGCGACTTCCGGAGCGTGCTGCGGAACTTCTTCAAGGTCGATCGTTACCATGTCGTTGTCGCGGCCTTGAAAGCCCTGGCCGATGAGGAAAAGCTGGCGGTTTCGAAGGTTGCCGAAGCGATACGAAAATACCAACTCGATACCGAAGCCCCGCCTTCGGTCGATCGCTGATTGATACCGACTGCTACCCAAAGGAGTATGGCATATGGCCACGGAAAAGGTCACGCTTCCCGATTTCGGCGACATCGATGAAATTATCGTTGTCGAGGTCTATGTATCCCCCGGCGATCACGTCGAGCAGGAAGGATCCCTTATCGCTCTGGAAAGCGACAAGGCGGTGTTGGACCTCCCGTCACCTTTCGCCGGGACCGTCAAGGAAGTCAGCGTCAAGGAAAACGACCGGGTAAAAAAGGGCGATCTCATCGTGACGGTCGAGGTCG
>JASKKK010000074.1 GCA_030154185.1 Desulfuromonadales bacterium | reverse complement strand
GTTGAAAACGGTGTCCGACTCGAAAAAAGGCAGCAGATCACGGGTGATCAGAACCTTCATTATCTCTGGCATATCGACCTCCGGGGTGACTCCGATCAGGATGAACTTTGTATATCCCTAATTATAAATATCCTGACGGGTTAGCCAAGTGTTCGATGGCGATTTTATGGAGGGGAGCAACGTAAAAACCGGCCGCAGTGTGTTGCGGCCGGTTGCAGGAAGGTCTGTTTTATCCTTTGGGACTTTGCGAATAGACGATTCAGGCGACCCCTTCCGGAACCGCTTCGGGTTGACGCAGCAGCCGTGTCACGAAACAGAAGACCAGCAGGTTGGCGAACACGCCGACCACCAGCCCGTCGAAACCTCCGGGGGTTCCCAGCAACCGGTTCCAGATGAATACGCCGCCCAGGCCCGCTGTCGCACCGGCACAAAAGGCCGTCGTTCCCGCCCGCACCCCGAGCAGGGTTGCGGCGAGAGGGACCAGGATGATGGGCGACCAGAAGTTGTAGGCGTAAATCAGAATGTCGATAAGGCTTTGGATGCGGATGGCGAACACCACGGATATCGAGCCGGTGATAAGGGTAGCGAATCTGGCGAACAGCAGCCCCCGTTTCGGTGTCAGGGGCTGCCGCCGCAAGGGATTTATGATGTCGTTGACGAAAGCGACGGATGCGCTGTTGAGAAACGAGTCGGCGGATGACATGACGACCGCGATGATGCCGGCCACCACCAGTCCCCGCAAGCCGATGGGCAATATCGTTTCGATCACGTAGGGCAGGGCCAGGTTGGGATTCAGTTCCGGATTAAGCCCCATGGCCAGCAGGCCGATGCCACCGGCGATGGCGAAAAAGGGAATGGAGAACAGCCCGCTCCAGAGGGTGCCTCGGCATACGGCACGGGTATGGCGACTGATGAACAGGCGCCGTACGTAAGGCGGAACAAGCGTCTCGCCCAGCAGAAAGGTTAAAAAAAGCGACAGTATCTGCACCGGGGAAAGATGTGCCGTCAGGTTGAAATGATCGGCCGGTACCCGTGCGGCCAGAGCTTCAATGCCGCCGACCTGCCGTATGCCCAGAAACAAAGCAAACGGGATACCCAGGGAAAGAACGCAGAACTGCAGCACATCGGTGGCCACGACCGAACGCATACCGCCGAGGGTGTCGTAAAGGATAACGATACTCATTCCCAGCAGGATACCCATCGGTACCGGCAGGCCCAAAAAAAGATTGAACAGATAACCCATGCCGCCGACCTGGGCACCGAGAATTCCGGCGCACAGCAATACGGAAAAGATGCCGGTGATCACTTTGCCGACCTTGCCGTAATTGACCTCCATGACATCGCCCACGGAAATGGCATTCGGAAACTGACCCATGCGCGGCCCGATGAAGCCGGCCACCAGTATCTCTTTGAGGCTGAAACCCCACAATACAAGAATGTTGATAATGCCTATACTGAAGACTTTTTCGGCATTGCCCATGGTGAAACCGCCGCCGATAAACGAGGCGGAGAGGGTCATGGCGATCACCAGTGCACTGTAGCCCCGGCCGGCGACGGCATAATCTTCCAGGTCCTTAACCCGGCGGCCGGCCCAAAGCCCGAGACCGAGGACAAAGGCCAGGTAAACGAGAATGATAATCTGATCGGCAGGATGCAAGGCGGTCATGCTGGCTCCTTCTCAAGGTTCAGGCGGACACCGGATAAGCTACGATTAAAAAATAATGTTTGAGAAAATATCGATCCGGTTTGCCGGATGTCAAGGGATATTTGTCGTGGTCGTTGTGGCGCGCTGAAGCTGGTTCCTGTATCCGTCAAAATGCCACCGCCAGTTGCAGGCGCAGGGCGTGGCCGGTGGCGCCGTGGCTTTGCAGATCGCAGTCGTAATCGAGCATGCCGGAGACGGAGTCGCCCAGAATGGTCTTCACGGATGCGCCCAGCCGCACGCCGTCGCCGGCCAGGTAGCGGCCTGGTGTTGCAAAAGTGCCGCCGCCGGCCAGGCGGGCCCGCAGGGATTCCGTTTTGCGGTTGAATTCGTGGCGCCACTCCAGGCGCAATTCCGGTTCCAGGCTGAAGGCCGTCAGTTGTATGGGGCGGCGCAGCCGCAGGCCCAGCAGGCTCTGCAGCGAATCGTTGTCGCGCGCGGCGATCTTCAGATCGGCGCTGTCGGCACCCGATTCGCAAAAGCTCTCCTCCCGCAGATGCACGAAACTCAGGCCGACCGTGGGATCGAAGATCCATCCCCCCGCAGCCACGGCGTAGCCTCCGCCGATGGTGGCGCCGAGCAGGGTGCCGTCGTGTTCGCTGCGGGTTTTGCGGCCGGCGAAGGGAATGACGCGCTCGGAGTCCAACTGGCTGAGGCCTCCGCCCATCGCCGCGTTCAAATGCAGCCCGCCGACGCGGCGCGGGTCGCGCCAGGCTGCATACAGGTATCCCTGCCGGGTTTCGATTTCGCTGTCGTCATCGCTGTCCCGGGCTTCCAGGCGGCATTCCGACACCGAGGCCGCCACGCCCAGAGTCAGGCCTTTGGCGGTCGTGCGTTCCACACCGAGCAGCAGGCCGTAGAGGTTTTCCCGTGCGCCGAAATATCCGCCGTCGCTGCCGTAGCGGTTGTACTGACCAAGGATATCGAACCATGCGGAGATCTTGCCGGACGGATTTCCTTCCAGCAGCATGGCGGGATCGATCTGCTGCAGGTGGCGGCGCAGCCCCGCCAGCCGTTCCTGAGCGTCTCCAATCAGCACCGTACTGGCCAGACCATGGATACGCGGGGTCAGAGCTGCCAAGCCATCGTTGAGCGCCTGCCGGCTGAGAGCCAGATCGAGTCTGTCGAGCAATGCTCCGAAGTCGCTGTCGGCGGTGGGCCGCAGATCGTCGAGGGTGTCGGCCAGGCCCCGGTTGTGCGGCGCGGCCAGGCTGAGGTAGCTGTTGCGCGCCAGGTCCAGGCTCAGGGTGCTGGCCGTATCGTCATTCAGGGTGACGGAGAACACTGCGGCGCTCACGAGATTATCGAAGGCGCCCGCGATGGTCCCTGCCTCCAGAAAAGTGTAGCTGCCCGCTGAGGCATAGCCGTCGGGCAGCACCAGCAGGCTGCCGGCCAGGTCGGCGGTGCCGGAGACGGTAAGCAGGTCGCCGATGCCGTCGCCGATTTCGATCTCAAGGGTGCCCCCGCTCGTTTGGATGAAATCGCCGGCGATGGTGAGGTGGCCGACGGAGTGTCCCGGAGCGACCGTGCCACTGTTTGTGACCATGCCGGTCAGGGAACCGTTGCCGCCGAGAAACCGTCTTCCAGGATCGAGGTCTTACCGGTCAGATTTCCATCCATCCCCAGACGTCCCAGGGCAATCTCGATGGTGTCGAAGGTCGAATCGCCGCTCAGGGACCAGTCGTTGCCGGCCATGAGCAGAGTTTCCACATCGTAAAAGGCTGTGTCTTCGATGCCGTTGCCGGTCAATACGAGGGTATCCTCATCTCCTTTCAGGAATACCCGTCCGAACAGATCGGATCCGGTGCCCAGCACCATCAGGGTGTTTTGCAGGGCGTAGACCGAAGCGTATGAACCGCGGATCGTGCCGCTGTTTTGCAGCAGGGCCGGACCGCCGGTCAGCAGTACGCCGATGGCATAATCGTCGGCGTAGGCTTCGATGCTGCCGGTATTGGTTACCTTTATCAGAGACCGGCTGTCGGCCCAGATGCCGTAGGCGGCGTTCATGGCGCTTTCATGGGCCAGAGCGATAATCTCGCCGCTGTTGGTTATCTCCGCGGCACTGCCGCCGTTGGCGGCCCAGATGCCGAAGGCCAGCGCCTGATCGGCATAACTTTCGGCGACCGCTCCCAGCAAACCGGTATTATTCACCAGGCCGCCCTGCAGACAGACGGCGTAGGCGCTGGCCTGCTGGTTTTCGCTGCCCGCCAGGCCGACGATGGTGCCGGCGTTGCTGACTGCGCCCTCGGGACCGCCCCACAGGTAGACGCCGCGGGCGGTGGCCAGTTCATCGGCGCTGTAGGCTTGGGCGAGAATGGCGCCACGGTTCGCGACGCTGCTGGCCGCGCCTCCCCACAGATCGACGCCATGGGCATTGAGGGTGCCGCCGGCGCTCCACGGAGTAGCGGTGAGATCGTCGTCGTTTTCCAGAGCGATGCTCGCACCGTCCCAGGGCTCCAAAGTCATGTAGGAACTGTGCAGTGTCACTCCGGCGGTGGTGTAGCGGATGTTCATATAGCCGTCGAGCCCCCATCTATCCGACCAGCTGTTCCGTAAAATCCAGTAGCCGAGGCCTCCATCGCCGGAATCGTCGTTCCAGCCCACCAGAGCGATAAGATGGTTGACGGCGGTGTGGTAGGGGATTTTCGAGGTGATGGCGGTGGTTCCGTTGGTGTAGATGCCGCCGGTGTAGTCGTAGAAGTCATTTTCGACCAGGACTCCGGCCGTGACCGCACCGATGTGATAGAGGACGCGGCGGGTGGTTTCGATGTCGCCGGGGGGAATGCGGTACCAGTCCAGAAAGCTGTAACGGGGTGCGTCCCAGTGCAGGTCTTCGCCGGGATCGGTCATGGTGTAGGGGAAATCCGATTCCAGCGGTACACCGTATTCGATCAGCGCGGTATTTTGCTGAAGTTCCAGATTGCCGCCATTGCAGCCATGCAGGCCATCGTACAGCGGACTCAGGCTCCAGGTCAGAAAGGCTTCGGAAAAGTCGATGGTTTGGTCGTCGTACAGACCACGGGTCCGGTTCCAGGTGGTTTCGGCGGCGGCCAGCGTGCCGAAGGACCAGCAACTGCCGCACTGTTCCTGATTGCGCACCGGGCCGATATAGCTGCGGCCGTCGATGTTGCGCAGGTCGAAGGCGGTCGGCAGTGTTGCACTTTGGGCGATGCCGCTGAACAGGCAGACGCTGAACAGGCAGAACAGAGCAGAAAATCTCAAGATTCCCTCCGAGAAAAAGCAGGCTGGACTTTTTCGATAGCATGGAACAGGTCATTGAATTGAACAAACATACACGTTCCCAACCGGAAAAATCCAATTAGAAAATTTTTTTAAAGAGGGCGTAGGTTCGAAAGGGGGAGAAAAAAAGCCCGCAGCACTAAGCCGCGGGCTTCAAAAGAGAAGATAGGGAGAATTTATTTAGCCATGCACATGATGTTCGACGTCGCCGCCCGTCAAAAAGGAGCTCATCGGCTTGCCCTCGACATAATCCTTCCAAAAGGGGGAGATGTCCCGCAGCCGCTGTATGATGGGCGGCAGAGTGGCGATGACATGGTCGATATCCTCGTCGGTATTGTAGACGCTCAGGCTGAAACGTACGGAGCCGTGAGCGGCGGTAAAGGGGACCCCCATGGCGCGCAGCACGTGGGAGGGTTGCAATGAGCCGCTGGTGCAGGCCGAACCGGAAGAAGCACAGATCCCCGCGTCGCTCAGCAGCATGAGAATCGATTCCCCTTCGATATATTCGAAGCTCAGGCTGCAGGTGTTGGGCAGCCGGTTTTTTACGTCCCCATTGACCATGGTGTTGGGAATACTTTTGAGCAGTGCCTCCTCCAACCGGTCGCGCAGAGCCTTGACCCGGGTGTTTTCTTCCTTCAGGTGATCCATGGCGAACTGCGTGGCGCGCCCCAGGCCTACGATGTAGGGGACGTTTTCGGTGCCGCCGCGGCGGCCGGCTTCCTGGTGCCCGCCGACCACGAAGGGGGCAAAGCGGGTCCCCTTGCGGATGTACAGCGCACCGACCCCCTTGGGCGCGTGGAGCTTATGTCCCGACAGGGACAGCATGTCGATGGGAGTTTTGCGCAGATCCATGGGGATTTTGCCGATCGACTGCACGGCGTCGGTGTGGAAGGGGATGCCGCGCTCACTCGCGATGGCGGCGATCTCATCGATGGGGAACAGCACGCCGGTTTCGTTGTTGGCGCTCATGATGCTGACCAGGGCGGTGTCGTCGGACAGCACCGCGCGCAGTTCGTCGAGATCGAGCTGCCCCTCGCGGTTGACTCCAAGTTCGGTGACTTTATAGCCCCTGGCCTGTAATTGATGGGCCGTATTCAGAACGGCGGGGTGTTCGACACGGGAGATGACGATATGCTTTTTCTCCGGATAGGAATACAGGGTGCCCATGATCGCGGCGTTGTCGCTTTCGGTGCCGCAGCTGGTGAAAACGACCTCCTCCGGGTGGGCGCCGATCAATGCGGCGACCTGTTCCCGTGCCTGTTTGACGTAATGTGCCACCTGTCCCCCGAAAAAGTGCATGCTCGAAGGGTTTCCATACAGATCGCTGAAAAAGGGCAGCATCGCCTCGACCACTTCGGGGGCGGTGCGGGTGGTGGCGTTGTTGTCGAGATAGACAGTTTTCATGATTTTACCTCCTCCACCTCGATTTCAGGGCTGACGAATTCGCGCAGCTTGGCTTCGACGAAATGTTTGAGGGTGAAGTTGGACTGCGGACAGAAGGAGCAGGTGCCGCGCAGCGCCACCATGACCTTGCTGCCTTCGACATCGATCAATTCGAGATCACCGCCGTCGGAGCGGATCGGCGGCAAAATTTCCCGCTCCAGAGTTTCTTCTATGAGCCGGATCTTTTGCAGGTTGGAGAGTTTTTTGCCCTTCGGCAGGCGTTTCTCCGCCGGAGCGGCCGGCTTGCTGCCCCACAGCTCTTTCAGGATGGCCTCGATTTTGGGATGGCATGCCTGGCAGCCTCCGCCGGCTTTGGTGAAATCGGTAACCTGTTCAACCGTGGTAAGACGGTTTTCCTTGGCCACCCGTTCGATTTCCTTGTCGGTGACGCCGAAACATTTGCAGACGATTTCGTATTCTTCCTTGACCGCCTCTTCCCCCCGGTAATTGGCAATGGCGGCCTCCAGGGCCTCTTTGCCCATAACGGAGCAGTGCATTTTTTCCTCAGGCAGGCCGCCGAGGAATTCGGCCAAAACCTGGTTGTCGACCTTTTCGGCTTCTTCCAGGGTCATGCCCTTGACGATTTCCGTCAGGGCGGAAGAGGATGCGATGGCGCTGGCGCAACCGAAGGTTTTGAATTTGATATCTTTTATGCGGCCCTCTTCATCAAGTGTGAAAGTCAGGCGCAAGGCGTCGCCGCAGGCCAGAGAACCGACTTCGCCTACGCCATCCGGATCTTCGACTTCGCCGACGTTGCGCGGATTGAGAAAGTGATCTTTGACTTTATCGGAATAATCCCACATGTGTTCCTCCGTGTATGGGGTTCTGGCGCATGGTCAAAAGAGAGCAGGTCATTGGCCACAGCCGTTTATTGAAGTTTAAAAGCCTTGACGCGGTTGTCAAAACACCCTGTGGTGCCGGACGGCCGCTGGAAAGGGTTGCCAGTTCGGAGACAAATGGGCATTATGTCGTCGACAGCGATACTATTTCTATTGTGCAGGAGGTGGGGAATGAAAGCAACTTTACGCGTCTTGATATCGGCATCCTTTGCCTGGGTTCTGCTTGCGGTGCCGGGGCAAGCCGCAGCCGAGGGGCTCCGGTTGGATAACTTCTGGAGCGACGGACCGGTGAGCGTTTTTCTGTACCGGGCGGCTCACCACGGGTTGGAACCCGACGAGCATTACGCCCGTCACGATCTGCGGCCGGGACAGGTTATAGACGTTGCCGTCGATGGGCGGGAAACGGTTTGGGCCGATGTCCGTGTCATGCATGCCGACGGACAGCGATGGCTGATGTGTTCGCAAAGTTGCGGCTATCGCAATGCTTTTGCCGTACATCCCGGACAGACCATCGAAATAACCTACGAGAGCAACGAGGGATATGCCGACAGCAGCACCGGCATGCGCTGCCGCGTGCTGGAGGCAAACGCCCTCAATCGCTGAGCAACGCCGCCACATCGATATCCGCGCCAAGTACGCCCTGTATGGTTCCGGACTGGTCCCGGATCGGACCGGCCACCGTAAAGCAGAAACGGTGGGTGGCGGCAGAACGGTAGAACGGCGTGACTGTGCAGCATCCCTTGTCCATAACATCCTGAAACCAGGGGCGTTGCGACCAGTCCATGTTGTAACCGTCGCTGCCATAGGATGCCTGCATTGTGCGGCTGTCGAAGATGTTGCTGGTGATCTGTCGCCCCCTGCCGTCTGTCACATAGAGCAGTTCAAGAAAACCGCAGTCAGCGATCATTTGCCGCAGAGAAGATTCCATGTTGTCGCGGTCGCCCGATTTCACTCCCGAATCGTTGCAGGCCTCGCTCACCGTCTGCAGTGCCCGTTTGTGAGCCACAAGCCGGAAACCTCCCAGCAGCGGCAGCAGTTCGTCGCTGATGCCAGTGAGGTGCCGCGCTTCGTCATGGACGCCGCGGGCCGTTGAGTCCATATCCCCTGCCAGTTCCGCCACCTGTTCGATACTGGAAGACAGGCCATGAACGGCATTCTGCTGCTCCTGCACTGACAGGGTTATTTCCTCGACCTGCGCATGGGCGGAGGTAAAGCTGTCGACCATGGCATTCATGGCTTGGCCTACCCGTGCCAATCCTTCAGCGCTGGTCCGGACCTGGCAAAGGGTGTCGGTAGTCGCTGCCACTGTTGCCGCGGTTTCTTCCTGAAAGCGATGAATGCGGGCCCCGATATCGTCCGTGGCCGAAAGGGTGTGAGCGGCCAGGCTTTTCACCTCGTTGGCCACAACCGCAAAGCCCCGCCCGTGAGCACCGGCCCTTGCCGCCTCGATACTGGCGTTGAGTGCCAGCAGGTTGGTCTGATTGGCAACCCCCCTGATCATCGTTACGATTCCCGTGATTTCCGTCAAGCGCTCTCCGAGTCCCTGAATCGATGCGCCCAGATCTTCTGTCTGGCGCATCACCCTCTGGGCCGCCTGCTCTGCTTCGGTGGCCTGCTGCTGTTCCCGGCGTGCGCGTTCCATGGCTGCCGAGGCTCCGGCCGATACCGCTTCGGCATTGGCAGCGATCTGTCTTACCGCTACGGAAACCTGTTCGGCGGCACTGCTGATACGGTGAGTCTGGTCGGCCTGGTTCGAGGCGTTGCCGGCTGCCTCTTCTGCACAGGTGCCGAGAGTGCTTCCGGCCAGGCAAGTTTGGTTTGCGGCCAGGATGAATTCGGCGATGTTTTTATCGAGATTGCGAGCCATGGCCGTTAACCGCGGTGCTATGGCCTGCAATCCCCCCTGTGTCGGCGGTGGGGCTGTCAGATCCCCGGCGCCAAGACGATCGGACCAGCAGGCAAGGGCGGATAAAGCCTTTTTGTGTGGTTTCCAATAAAGAATCCCGACAAGAAGCGGCAGGACGGCCAGTCCCCCCAGGGAGGTCAATGTTCGGGGCAGGGAGAGCAGAGTCGTTAGATACCCGCTCAAAAAGGCCAGAAGAGTCAGCAGGGATATTCGGAACAAGGTATCGAAGCGGTGCATGGACTGCATACTCCTTTGCATGGGCGGGAACGTCGTCGGTCCCGATGTTTGGAATCTGTGGTGCAGGTACCGGATGGAAGGAGGGATAAGCCTACAAAGGTGGGTGTTGTTATCCGCTTTCTCCCCCGATTTGCGATAGCAGTTACTGTGCCAGACGGGAAAATATGGATAACTCATCGAAATTCCTGATTAATTCGGTGGTAGCAAAAGGTTTGCGATGCCTAACAAATGGGCTTCAAGGGAGGCTGATGAGTAAAAAGGCGGCGATTTGCAGGACATTGAAATGGCGGGACGGATCAGGCCGGGTTGACTTCACAATATTCCTGTTCTGCGATTCGCGGTAGGGTGAAGGTCACCGTGGTGCCCCGGTCCGGTTTGCTGGTAACCCAGATGCGACCCTGATGAGCTTCAACGATGCTCTTGACGATGGCCATGCCGAGTCCCAGACCCTCGCGTGCGGTATTGGAGGCATCCACGCGGTAGAATTTGTCGAAAATGCGGTTGATCTGAGCGGGGCTCATGCCGATGCCCTGATCGCTGACGGCGATATACACTTCGTCGTCCGTCGGCTGACAGGTCACCTGGATAATACTGTTCGTCGGGGAGAATTTAACGGCATTGCTGAGCAGGTTCTCCATAACCTGGAACAGTTTGCGGTCGTCGACCAGCATGTTTATCGGCTTGTCGGGGAGCACTGTCCTGAATTGATGATCGGTGCATACTCTTCGATAATCCGAAACGCAGCGATCCAGAATCGAACGCACGTCCGCCAGATCCTTTTTCAGGCGAATGACCTGGCCGGTATCGACGCGGGCCAGATCGAGCAGGTCCTCGACGATCTTGCCAAGAACCTCGGCCTTTTTATGGATGATGGTTAGAAATTCCGTCTGTTGCGGCGTGAGACCGCCTTGCTGGATCAATACTTCGGAAAAACCGATGACGCTGGTCAGGGGGGTGCGCAGCTCGTGTGCCGCCGTGGAGATGAATTCGGTTTTCATAAGATCGAGTTCCCGCTCGCGGCTGATATCCCGTAACAAGGTGATGATGCCCCGCTTCAGTCCTTCCTTGTTGCGTACGGCAGCAAGAGAAGCCTGAACCGTGCGTGGTTTTTCCGTGTCCGGGTCCGGCAAGGTTATGACCACGCAGGCCTCCTCCTGCTTGTCGGAAGCAACCATCTGCAGGCCCTGAAGTAATTTATCGTTTTCAACGATCTGTCTGACCTCCCGGCCAAATACTTCGTGCAGGGATCTGCCGAGCAATTCTTCGGCCGAGTGGCTCATCAGCATGATGCGGTCATCCAGGTCGGTAAACAGCAGGCCGTCGGAGACCGATTTAAGGATGGTTTCGAGCTGTTCCCTGGCTTCCCGGGCATTGGTCAGGGCCTCCTTGGGAGTTTGTTCGGCCTGGGTCCGTTCAGAAATATCCCAGAATAAAGTCGCCATGTTTCGAGGTTCGGTCTGAAAAGCATGGACTTCATAAGAACCCTTTATGTGCGGAGCGTCATAATCGATCCGGTGCGTATGCCAAGGCGTTCCGATGGTGCATACCCTGCGAAACTGTGCTGGGATGCGGGTTTTTTCCAGTTCGGGGAAAGCTTCTTCGATGGTTTTCCCTATAAACAGGTCGAGGTCCGTTTTAAGAATGGATTTAGCTGCGGCATTGCAACCTGTCAGAACCAGTTTGTCGTTGGGGTAAAGATGATAGAGCAATACCCCCATGGGAGAAAAGTGCACTATATTGCGAAAGCTTTCTTCGCTTTTTCGTAACGCTTCTTCCGCCTCCAGGCGTTGACGCAAATGGCCCAGGAGCAGTAGCGCAATTCCTCCTCCCAAAAGCAGGAGTGAAGTGATGATCAATATGACGGAGCGGTATTCCTGAAAAAAGGAAACGGGGCGGTACAGAACGACGCTGTCGGGCGGCAACTTGTGCAAAGGGAGGTTGAAACGCTGCAATTGCCGGTAATCGAACATATAGCGGTTGGGATTTTCCCGTTGCACCGGCAGGCTGGCGACGGGCGCACCGCCGAGGATTTCAAGAACCATTCCGGCAGCTATGCGTCCTTGCTCGACATGGTTGACAAGCTTGCCGCCGACAATCCCTTCGCCCATGCCGTGATAATAGAGATGATACAGGGGGCGCGACAGGTGCCCGGCAATGAATGCCAGGCTCTCTTTAAAACTCAAACTGCGGCCGTCGCGGTCGTGATAAGACGAAAGCAGCAAGACGGTTTGGTTCTGTCCAAGAGCGGCAAGTTGCCGACCGAGTTCCTCGAAGGACATGTCGGCCAGGGAGAGGTGAGTCAGGTCTATATCGGGAAGCGCCGGCTGCATATCGTAAAAGGTTTGCAGGTCGGCCTGGCCGGATTGGGTGTTGTCGGCAATCGCAACAATGGATGTGGTCTTTGGATGCAGTGCGACCATCAATTCGAGGGTTTTCTGCATGGAAACCTTTTCCAGGGTGCCGGTGACCCAAGGGTTGGAATCTTGATCCAGGGCCAGGGCGGTATCGTTCAATCCGAGAAAGACGACAGGGAGATTTTTAAACAGGCCTGACTGCTCTGTCAGGGCAAACTTGAGAGCGTTGTCGTCACCAGTGATGATCGCATCGTAGGTCGGGAGATGGGAGAGCTTGTAGGTCAGCAACTGCCGGAAATTGGCAAGATTCTCCTGCGAAACAAACCGCTTGCTGTCCATGAATTCGATATCGAGCATGACCTGCTCGTGCAGAAAAATCTCGGACAATCCTTCGACCTGTTGAAAAAAAGTTGGAAACCCGGGATGGTAGGAGCTGATAAAAAGGACACGGTGTTGTCGCGCGAAGGCCGGATTTGGCAAACAGACAAGCAGCACCGTCACGACCGCCAGAAAAATCATAAATCGTGAAAAAATCTTGAAATGCATTACAAACCCTCAAAAAACTGTTGTGCCTGTTTTTCTGGCCGAAATGAGGTTGCGCCGGGAGATATCAAGAATTGGGATCGTTTATTTTTATAGCGGCACCAGTTTTCTTGGACACTGATTTGGGGTAAAGTCCCCGTGTCCAAGGAGAGAGAATATGACTAC
>JASKKK010000020.1 GCA_030154185.1 Desulfuromonadales bacterium | reverse complement strand
AGTGACAAGTGACAAGTGACAAGTGACAAGTGACAAGTGACAAGTGACAAGTGACAAGTGACAAGTGACAAGTGACAAGTGACAAGTGACAAGTGACAAATGACAAATGACAAGTGACAAATGACAAATGACAAATGACAAATGACAAATGACAAATGACAACGGCCGACGTTCCGGAGAACTTCGGCCGTTTCCTTATCTATTCGACGGGGTGGACCTTGACCTTGTCGGCAGCTTCCTCGGCCAGCTTGCGGGCCGTGTCGACATCGGAGGCGGCCACCAGGGCTACGCCCATGCGGCGACCGGGCCGGGAGTCGGGTTTGCCGAACAGGCGGACTTTGCTGCCGGGTACGCGCAGTGCGTCTTCGACACCGGAGAAGTTGACCTCATCGTCCTGTCCCTGGGCCAGGATGACATGGGAAGCGCCGGGGGAAAGTAGATCGATGGAGGGAATCGGCAAGCCCAGAACGGCACGCACGTGAAGCTCGAATTCCGACATGTTCTGAGTGACCATGGTCACCATGCCCGTGTCATGGGGCCGGGGGGATACTTCACTGAAATAGACATGGTCCCCCCGGATGAAGAATTCAACGCCGAAAATGCCGGCGCCTCCCAGAGCCTCGGTAATGACTTTCGCCTGGCGCTGGGCTTCGGTCAGGGCTTTTTCCGTCATCGGCATCGGTTGCCACGATTCCTGATAATCACCGCCTGCCTGGCGGTGGCCGATAGGCGGGCAGTAACTGGTCCCGTCGATGTGACGCACGGTCAGCAAGGTGATTTCGTAATCGAAATCGACAAAGGCTTCGATGATGATCCGCTCTCCAGCACCACGCGCACCCTGGCGCGCGTAGTTCCAGGCTTTTTCAATGTCTTCGGGGGCTTTGACGGTACTCTGTCCTTTGCCGGACGAACTCATGATCGGTTTGACCACACAGGGCAGTCCGATTTCCTCGACACCCTGGCGGAATTCCTCGTAGCTCGATGCAAAGCGGTATTGGGCGGTCGGCAGCTCGAGGTCTTCGGCGGCGAGACGGCGGATGCCTTCGCGGTTCATGGTCAGATTGGCAGCACGCGCAGTGGGGATGATACGGTACCCATCACGCTCCAGTTCCAGCAGAAAAGCGGTATTGATAGCTTCGATTTCCGGGACGATGAGATCCGGGGATTCCTGTTTTACGATGCGCTCCAGAGCGTCGCGGTCGAGCATGTTGGCCACATGACTGCAGTGTGCGACCTGCATGGCAGGGGCATCGGCATAGCGGTCGACGGCGACGGTTTCGACGCCGAAACGCTGGGCTTCGATGATGACTTCCTTGCCGAGTTCGCCGCATCCGAGCAGCAGCAACTTGGTAGCGGATTTTTTAAGTGGGGTCCCGATCATATTTTTCCTCCCGAAGATAGGCGCTGAGTTAATGGTTCTGCAATATGCCCAATGCCCCGGTGCTTGTCAAGTCTCAGGAAGGTGTGACACTGCAATCACGAGTGAGTTTGCGGATAAGCTCGGCATGGGCCGGATAGCATGCGGTCAGGGCCCGGCGGTCCGCCAGTTCAAAGTCGGCGAAATCGAACCCGGGTGAGACGCTGCATGCGCATAATGTATAACCGTCTCCCGTCGCAACCGTGGCGCCGAACCAGCATCCCGCCGGGACCACAACCTGAAAGGACTGGTTCTGTTCGGGTTTGTCCCCCAGGCGGGGTTTCCGATATCGGCCGTCGGGCGAGAGGATGTGAATATCCAGAGCCGCACCGCTGTAAAAATGCCATGTTTCATCGGAGGGCAGGCGGTGCAGCGCCGAAAAATCCCCACTTTTCAGAAGATAGAAAATGGTCGTGGCGTATGGCCGCGAACCTGCATAGCGTTTCGGAAGGGCCGTTGCGGGGAGGGTCTCCGCGGAACGGTAGGTTTCCCGATAATACCCCCCCTCGGGGTGAGGCTCGAGTTGCAGGTGCTCAATCCAGAATTGTGCGGAACGATGCATGGCTGTGATGCTCCAGGATGCGTTGGGATGTCAGGATTCGCTCGGTGTTTTGTCGTTTCCAAGATATTCGATACCCAGAAGGGTAATATCGTCTTTAAAGGCAGTTTCCTGGCCGAAACTGTGCAGGGTTTCGATGGTTTTTTCGCAGGCGGCGGCGAGCTCGCGTTTTTTCTGCAATTGCAGTTTGTGATAAAGACGTGGGATGCCGAACATCTCTCCCTGGGGGGTCGAGTGCTCGATAATCCCGTCGGAGTATAGAAAGATGCGATCTCCCTGCTCCAGGGTGACTTCCCCTTGTTCAAAGGGCACTTTGGCACCGGTTCCGATGATGGAACCGCCGGAGGACAGCAGTTCGCAACTGCCGTCGGAGCGGATGCACAGGGGCGGAGGGTGACCGGCCGAACTGAATTGCAGCTTGCCGGTGGGTGTATGCAGCAGCAGGCAGGCTATGGTAAAGAACTTGCCGAACCGTTCAAAGGGGTATTCTCTGTCCAGTTGCTGCAATATTTCGGTGGGGGCGAGGCATTGGAGAGGCTTGTTCGATCCCGAATGGGCCCGGAAAAGCCTTCCGCTGGTAGGAGAAAGGTTCTGAAAAACCGAAACGGTGATCATGGCCGCCGAGACGCCGTGGCCGCTTACGTCGAGCAGGTAGACCATGACGGTATCGTTTGTCAACCGCATGATATTGAAGAGATCGCCGCCGATTCTTTCACAGGGGATGAAACGCCACGCGAATTTGAGGTTTTCCAAGGCCGGCAGGTGTTCCGGAAGCAGAGCCCGTTGAATCTGAGCGGCAGATCGGCGGTATTCGTCGAGTTCGGTTTGTTTGTTCGCCAGCATGCGCTGCGCCAGAGTCAGCTCGTATTGCAGCCGGTGAATGGTCAGTTGGGTCGTGATTTTGTATTGGACCTCCCGGGGATTGATGGGGGATTGCAAGGTATCGGTGATCCACGGGGAGAGGGCCTTGATAGGGGCCGGCTTGCGCCCGTTGGAGGAAAACAGAACGCAGGGCAGGGGGTTGTCCCGACAACGCAGGATCATCGGGGTCCATTGGTCCGGATTCTGTCTCGATGCGATTTCGGTGTCGAATAGAAGCAGATCCGGGCGTTCTCCAAGCATACGGGCCGTTTCCGTGATATCACCGGCTTTCAGAATGAAATAGCCCTCGTCGCGCAGCAGATTGTAGAGATGATCGGCCGTCGGATTGTTTTTTTGAGCGAGCAGGATTTTATCCGGCATGGGGTGCGATCCTTTTCGACGGTTTTTCGTCTGGCGCCAAAACGGCTGTAACGGTCCTTATACCTGAATTATAATTCATCTTTCCCGTTTCGACAGACTTTGGTCGTTTTTGGATCGGATCAGCAGAATGCTTGTTTTTTTTCTTCTTGCTCCCCTTTCGCTTCTGTCTGCGAAAATTTGTCCATCGATTCAGGCTTGCCGAAAAGATAGCCCTGCGCCTGGTAGCAACCGAGATCCATCAACATCTCTTTTTGCTGCAATGTTTCAATGCCCTCGCAGATCGTGCTCAATTCGAGGCTTTCCCCCAGCGCGATGATGGCTCTGGTGATGGCCATGTCGCTGGGAGAATTGCTCAGATCCCGGATAAAGGAGCGATCGATTTTGATGGTGTCGATGGGAAAATTCTTGAGATAGCTGAGCGATGAATAACCGGTTCCGAAATCGTCGATGGCGATGTTGATCCCGAGTTTTTTAAGATGTTTCAGGTGGCTGATGGTTTTCGCATTGTTCTGCATGATGGTGCTTTCCGTCAGCTCGATCTGGAGCTTGGCGGGATGGATGCCGCTTTGTTCGACGATGTCGCCGATCAGTTCGGCTACATTGGTGCGGGCGAAAAGTTTTCCCGAAACGTTGACCGACAAGCGCAGATCGTTGACTTTGTATGCCTGCCAATCGGCGAGCCGGCGGCAAGCCTGACGCAAAACCCACTGATCGATGTCGACGATCAGGCCCGATTCCAGTGCCAGGGGAAGAAATTCGCCCGGGAGCTTGATCCCCTGCCGGGGGTGCTGCCAGCGGATCAGCACCTCCGCCCCGAAAACCCGTCCGTTGCGCATATCTACCTGAGGCTGGACGTAAAGAACGAATTCATCGTTTTTCAAGGCCCTTCGCAGATCGCTCTCCAGAACCAGGCTGTCCTGAGACGGACCGGTCATGGAAGGATGATACAGTCGGTAGGTATCGCGTCCCTGGGTCTTGGCCTGGCGCAGAGCGGTATCGGCGTTTCGGATAAGGTCCTTATGATCGCCGGAGCCGTTCGGGAACAGGCAAATACCGATACTGGTGGTTATAAGCACCTCGCAGGTATCCAGGAAAAACGGATGCGAAATATCCCTGATCAGTTGATTGGCAATTCCCCTTACCTGTTCTTTCGACTCGACTTCGGGAAGCAGTATGGCGAATTCGTTGCCGCCGAATCGTGCAATGCAATAGTCCTCGGAGGCCGAACCGGGATACAGGATTGAACAGCCCTGCAGGCTTTTTCGAATGCGTTTTGCGATGTTCAGAAGAATGTGGTCGCCAAGGACGTGGCCGAGGGTATCGTTGATGCGTTTGAAACGATCAAGGTCGAGGAGCAGCACCGCCAGTTGATTGCGGCTTTGTTCGGTAAGTCGCATGGCGGTCGAGAGTTTTTTCATGAAAAAGCTGCGTTTGGCCAGACCGGTCAGGGCGTCAAAATGGGCCAGGCGGAAGATTTTCTGTTCGGCCTGATGTATTTCGCTGACATCCTGAATTATGCCGGTGATGGTCTTCGGTGCTCCATTTTCGGTCTTTTGGATCTCGGCCTGGCTGTTGATGTGGCGTATTTTCCCCTGTACGGCGACACGAAAGGTTGCCTGATAGGGGTGGCGGTTGCAGAGGGCGTCCTCAAGAGTTTTTTGGACGCGATGGCGGTCTTCAGGGTGGATGTTGTGCAACAGATCAACGGGGCTGTCGATCGATGTCTTTTCGGCCATCCCCAACAGGTTGCGTAGGGTGTCGCTGCATTCGAAACGGTCGGTTTCAAAATCGAAATGCCAATGTCCGAGGCGGGCGATACGTTGGGCCAGCGATAAACGGGACTGACTGACTTTAAGATCTTCGTAAAGGCGCGCCGAGCGTAATATGTGCATGACCCGATAGCGTAAAAGCAGCCAGTTGATCGGTTTGCTTATGAAATCGGTAGCTCCGGTTTCAAAGGCTTTCTTTACGGATTCCACATCGTCCAGCCCGGTCAGCATCACAATGGGGGTTTCCCGGCCCTGGGGCAGAGCACGTAATCGGCGGCAGGTGGTAAATCCGTCCATCTGCGGCATGAGAACATCCAGCAGTACCAGATCGGGACGCATTTTTCGAAACTGAGCCAGGCCTTCGCTACCATCGGTGGCCTCTATCACGGCAAATCCGGCCTGTTCGAGCGTCGCCCGCGTGAGCAGGCGCATGGCAGAATCATCGTCCACAATCTGAATCGTGGTCAGACGGTTGGGGGCGTGGTGAGTCATCCCTGTTCTCCTTCACGGATCAATGCGAATTGGACACGATTGAACTCATTCTGAATGGACGCCATTAGCAGGTCGAGCTGGTCCGGGGGCAGGGAATCGGCGGTTTCCATTTCGCGGCACAGGTCGGAAAGTTTGAGTGCTCCAAGGTTGGCGCTGCTCGATTTCAGACCATGAGCCAGTCTGTATGCCACACTCATATGGCCATCGACAAGGGCCTGTTCCATTCTCCGCAAAATTCCCGGTGTCTCCTTCAGGTAGATATCGATGACTTTGTCCAGCAAACCGCCCGGATGCTGAGAGTCTTCCATCGATCTGATGGCGTCGATGACTTCCCGCTTTATGGGAAGGTCGGCAGGTTCTCGACCGTGCTCCCGGGTTTGGCTGTCCAGACCGTCGCTCGGGTTTTGTCGGTCCGCTTCGTCCCCGCTTCTTTCCGGGACGCAGAGCCAGCGTTTGAGCAGGGTTTCGATCTGGCGAAGGGTGAAAGGTTTGCCGAGGTAATCATCCATGCCGGCTGCCAGGCACTTCTCCCGATCGCCGGGTTGCGTATGGGCGGTTATGGCAATAATCGGGGTACTTTTCGTGCTTTGCTGTTTTTCCCGTTGTCTCAATGTCCGGGTGGCCTGGTATCCATCCATGTTCGGCATCTGACAATCCATGAATATCAGGTCGAAGGATTTTTTATCGAACAGGGTCAAAGCGTCCTGTCCGTCGCTGGCAAGCTCTACGGCGCAGCCGAGTTTTTCCAGCATACCCTGGGCGACCTGCTGGTTGACCCGGTTGTCCTCGACCAGCAACACGCGGGTGCTGGGCCGTTTCCGCACACTGGAGGGACGGGGAGCGCGGGTTGAATCCTCGACCGTCGCATCGAAACGGCAAGGTGGATCGGTTAGATTAAGCAGCAGTTCGGAGGGGCGGACCGGTTTGGTCAGGCTGCTGACCGATGTGGAGTCGGGAATGCCGCAGTCAGGGATCTGTTGCCCGGCCTTGGCCAAAAAGATGATGTGCCGGGCTTCAGGGCTACAGCCGGCGAACAGTTGCTGAACGAACTCTTTCCCTTGCATATCGGGAAGGGTCAGGCCGACCAGTGCAATCTGGAAGGGGGCCGCCTGCCACATGGCCATCCCCTGTTTCCCGAGAGGGGCGGTTCGGCAGGCTATGCCCCAGGTCTGCAACTGGCGTTTCAGGCTCCGGCGGGTCAGGGGATGGCTCTCGATGATAAGGGCACGCATGCCCTGGAGCCCCGGCATGGTCGATGAATGACGCACGGGGCAGGCCGGATCCTTGGGGAGAGTGACTTCGAACCAGAAGTTCGAGCCCTTGCCGGGCTCGCTTGAAACATCGATCCGGCCCCCCATGTGCTCGAGCAGGTCGCGACAGATCGACAAGCCGAGACCCGTTCCGCCGAAATTTCTCGTGGTGGAACCGTCGGCCTGGTTGAACGGTTGGAAGAGTTTGGAAATATGTCGCGGCTCGATGCCTATGCCGGAGTCTCGAACGGAGACGGCTATGGTTGCGTTCTGTTCGCTGATGTGACGGGCGCGTACGGTGAGCAGAACGTATCCTTGCTCGGTAAATTTTATGGCATTTCCAAGGAGGTTGACCAGCACCTGACGCAAACGGCCCGGATCGCCGAGCAAAAGGGGAGGGACATTCGCCGCCATGTCCAGAATCAGTTCCAGATTTTTGCCCTGGGCTTTGGCTGCGAACAGGCCGGCGGCTTCCTCAAACAGGCGGCAGATATCGAAAGGGATGTTCTCCAGCTGCAACTTGCCCGCTTCCAGTTTGGAAAAATCGAGAATATCATTGATGATATCCATCAGGGCCCGTCCGGACTGGCTTATGGTTTCAGCGATTTTTCGATGGTTGTCTGCCAGTTGACTGTCGAGGAGCAGTTCCGTCATGCCGATGACGCCGTTCATGGGGGTGCGTATTTCGTGGCTCATGTTGACCAGGAATTGCGATTTGGCCCGATTCGCCTCTTCGGCACGCTGCTGCGCCTTTTGCAGTTGCCGGATTGATGATTGCAACTGGGTTGTCATCGATTGCAGGGATCGATTCAATATGCCGATTTCATCATCGCTGTCGGGCGGCCATGCAACATCTTCCGGGGATGTGGGCACGCGTCGGGCGATATCGACGATTTTCATCAGCGGCTGGGACAGACGCCGGCTGAGCACAAGAGCGTAGGGGATAATAACCATCAGAATGATGATGCAGGAGCCGATACCCAACAGAAAAATGCGTTTGTTGCTGACCAGAATCTGCCGCTGATCAAAACCGCTGAGAAGAAAACAGCAGGTCTGGTGGTAAAATGGCAGCGACATTTTCGAAGCGAAGATTTCCGCATCGTTCAAGGACACGGGACCTTCGCGGAGGTCGGTTTCGAGGGTCGCGGCCAGAGGCAGCAGAAAGCCCGCACCGGTGCCTTGGGATTGCACCTTGCCGAAACTTATGAGCAGGGTGTTGGAAAAAGCAGGACCGAGTTGAAGTATCTTGCTGGCGAACAACACGCCGATAACCTTGGTGCCGGACACAATCGGCGCATAACTCATAAGGGCCAGTTGCGGGTCGGGACCGTCCTCGTCCAGTGGTGCGAAAAATGCCTGGGTTTCGCGCATCATGGCACGATCCAGATGCTCGGCTAACAGGGACGGATCCTGTTTCCGAGAGGTTCCGAGTTCGGCGATGGTCGAGCCTTGGGGGGTGAAGATCGCCATCGCGGCAAGGTCATTCTGTTCTCGAAGCAGGTTGAGATAAGCCTTGAGTTGAAAAGACACTTCCAATTTGAGAGGGACGATAAGCTGGTTGTCCGAAGCAATACGCAAAGTCTGTTCGCGGAATCCATCCAGCCGGGCGATGAGCAAGCCGCGATTGGTGCGTTCCAGTTGTTGGATTTTTGTATGTACGTTTTCTCGGAAGTGGTCATGAACCACCTTGCCGTAGGCGAAAAAACCCAGCAGGGTTATCAGGATGGGCAGCGGCAGGATTGCCAGCAGCAGCTTGAAGGTCAGAGATTTGCAAAAAGGTATGGGCTGCATGGCGATTATTCCCCGGCAGGGTCGGTGGGTTGTCGGGAATCGAGAAGGGTCCCATCGGTAAAGACTTCGGCGGTGGCCAGTACATCGTTCGGTATTTCGATCCCCAGCATTCCGGCCCGGGCGGCGTTGAACGTGATGACGGCTTTATGGGCGGATTCGATGGGAAGAGGCCGGGTGTTCTGGTGCCGCAGCAAATGGACGCCCATGTTACCGGCCTGTTCTCCCATGGCACCGAAATCGACGGAGGCGCCGCCGAACAGGCCGAGCTTTGCAAAGGTGAAATTGATGGGGATGCCGGGCTTTCGAGATCGTTGCAGGAAAATTCTGAGGGTGTCGCGTGAGCCGACGCTCTTTCCCTGCCGGTTTTTTACGCTGAGTACTGCAGGATACACCGCCTGTACCATAGGGTCGGCGTTGAGTCGCTCAATCTCCCGGAGGTAGTCGTTCAGGGTCGAGACGGTACGAATCGTCAGGCTGATCGAGGCTTTTTGCCCGCTCATTTCGTGCTGCAACTGTTTGCGGATGGCCCGCCCTGTCGGCGTATCATCCAACAGAGCCACGACATGACGAATGTCGGGCAGTACTTCCTGCATGACGTTCAGGGCGGTAAGAATGTGCAGTTTTTCATAGACGCCGGTTATGTTGCGGGTCGGCATGCCGGCGTCGTTGAGAAAACGGAGGATGCGGTTGTAGTCCCGCGGTTGTCCGTTCAAACCGGAAAACACGACCGGAAACGGTTTGTCCGCAAGTTTCAAGCCGACTTCCCTGAATGCGTTGTCGTCCAGCGTGAAGACCAGATCCGGCTTGAAGGCATCTATGGCGCGCAATGCCTTGACGGCATCGGCCCGCATCAGCGACGGACTGCTGTTGACGGTCTTGGTATTCATGTAATGGGTACGAATTTCGACCCCGTCTCCAAGCCTGTCGCGTATAACGGCCCGGATGCCCCGCTCCTGTGGAATGCCGCAGACGTGGTCGTTTTCGTAACTCTGGACGATATATATTCTATAGCGTCGTTCCGGGCGAGGGGCTGGGAGGGGATCGATACCGCTTATCAACCAGTCCATGTGTTTCATCTGGTCCTGCGTCGCGCTTTTGTCCCTGCCGATGCGCAGTCTGCCGGAGGTGTCGAATATAGGACCGGTAAAGACTTTGAAGCGACCTTCTCGGAGGTCGTTTTCAAGCCTTTCGACGTCCTCGACCACCCCACTCGGAACTGCCGGGCTCAACCGGCCCAGCCTGGTGGCCCCTGACTCGAGTCCCTCACAGCGATGACCCGGCGTCAGCGATCCCTGTTTCAGATCGCGAATAAGCTTTTCATATATAATCGACCAGTCGAAAACCGCCGAGGTCAAAAGCTGGCGGGAGGCAAATGCCGACAAGTCGGTACCGAAACCAATCGCAAAGATGCCTCGATCCATGGCCGTCTGCATAGGCAGGGCGGCATGAATGCCGTTGAAATACACATCCACCCCCCGGGAGATGAAATCTTCGAGCAGGCAGCAGATTTTATCCGATGCATTCCGGGTTCCGGTCCAGTCCGTTGCGACGGTGATGTCGGGATGGACCGATCGTGCCCCGAGAACAAAGGCATTGAGCATGCTCAGAATGGCCGGCGATGGGATTTCGCCGAGAAAGCCTATATGGTTTGTGGTCGACATCCTTGCGGCGAGTATCCCGCACAAATAGGCCGGCTGATGGATTTTCCCGGAGTAGGTTGTCACGTTGGCAGCCCGGAATGTTCCATCGCACAAAAAGAAGGTTGTATCAGGAAACCTGCCTGCCAGGAGTTCAACCGCCGGGGAAAAATCCGCACTTGTGGCGAAGATGGCTTTGGTACCCTGCTGCACGAGATTCTTCATGATTTTCCCGGCATCTTCGACCGGGACGTTGGCGACGGCGAGCGTCTCGATATCCGGAAAGTCGTCGGCAAGTTTCAACCGGGCCATTTCGTGGCTGTAGTTCCACCCGCCGTCACCGACGGGCCCGTTGTAAAGAAAGGCGATTTTCAGCGGTGGCGTGTCCGCCAGGCAATTCGAGGTGTTCCAGCCCGCAAGCAACAAACAAACCACCAGCCCCCGAAAGATCAACGTCCAAAAGAGTCGGAATGTCTTCATCGACACGGTGTCATCGGCGGTGTGGTGCTGGTGAAGGTCTGTCATTATTTTTCCCGGATACATGCCAAAAAATAGACGGCAGCTCGATGGTCGTTTTCTTTGCCTCCCCTCGGAAGGTTGCTTCAGGGGGGATATAATCGCGTTGAGCCCATGCTGTTTTCTCTGCAGTGATCCTGGTTTTTCTGCAAGAATGACGCCGTAAAGGCAAAAAGAAATCGGACTATTGTGGTCGGGTTTCAGCCCTTTGCAACGCCGGGGATGGCCTGTAAAACGGTTGCCCGGCAAGGGGGGCTATGGTACCCTGTGTTAGCTTAAAAATGGCGGGGAAAAAGGATCGCATGGGGAAGAAAGCAGCTCGCAAAGAACGGTTGGATAAGTTGCTGGTAGCCCGCGGGCTGGTGCAGTCCCGGGAGCGGGCACGGGCACTGATTCTGGCCGGTCAGGTGGTGGTTGGCCATCATACCGTGGATAAAGCCGGTGCACAGGTGTCCACAGATGTGTCCCTGCGCCTCAAAGGTGGGGACATCCCCTATGTGTCCCGCGGCGGTCTCAAGTTGGAAAAGGCTTTGGATCTTTTCGCTCTTCCGGTCGAAGGAAGGGTTGCCATCGACGTCGGAGCTTCTACCGGGGGGTTTACGGACTGTCTGCTGCAACGAGGCGCCACCCGGGTTTATGCGGTGGATGTGGGCTACGGGCAATTGGCCTGGTCGCTGCGGCAGGATAGTCGTGTGGTCAATCTCGAGCGAACCAATATCCGGCATCTGCAACCCGAGGCGTTGCCGGAAAAACCTTCCCTTGCGGTTATCGATGCTTCCTTTATCTCCCTGGATAAGGTGTTGCCTGCGACTCTGGCACTGTTGGATGAACAGGCTGAAGTCGTGGCATTGATCAAACCTCAGTTCGAAGTCGGACGCGGTGCCGTCGGCAAAGGCGGGGTGGTGCGGGATACGGGTCAGCATGAAGCTGTGGTCGAGCGAATCCGGCGCCTGGCCGGGGACCTGGGATGCCGGGTGCTCGGAGTGACGGAAAGCCCCATCCTCGGCCCCAAGGGCAATCGGGAATTTCTCATTTATCTCAACAAGGTGCAGGCTGCATGAATCGCGTCTATTTCGTCGGGGCAGGGCCCGGTGACCCGGAGTTGATAACTCTGCGCGGGGCCGCTTTGCTGAAACGATGCCGGGCGGTGTTCACCTTCGCTCCCCTGGATGAAACTTTTTGCGAACTGATCGCGGAAAAACCGGTATTCGATCCTTACGATTTTGATTTTGCCGATCTGCTGACGCGGCTGGACGCATTGCTGGAGACAGGCGATGTGGTTTTTCTGCAGCCTGGCGATTTGACCTTTTTCTCTCCATTCCAGGCGCTGCTCGAAGAACTTGCAGACCGGGCTGAAGTCGTGCCCGGCGTCGGTACCGCAAACGCGGCATCCGCGCTTTTGAAGCGGACTCTGAACCTTTCCGGTGTCTGTACCCGCACCGTGCTGGTTTCCTCCCGCGTATTGGCGGAGGTGCCCGGAGCCCCCTCCCTGGAAGAGGTAGCGCGTCCCGGTACGACTTTGCTGATATACATGAACCACTATCCTTTGCAGGAGCTGGTGTCCCGCCTGCGGGCAGGTTACGGTCGCAACGAGCCCATCGCATTGGCCCATCGTATCGGTCTTTCCGGACAACGCCTGTTTCTCGGCACGCTGGACGATATTCTCGAACAGACCGGCGATTGCACGCTGTTCGATGAAAAGGGCCGGGCCAATCTTACCCTGATTATCGTGGGACAGGCTTTAACGGCAGCCCCCGAAAAGGCATGGTGGGATCAGCGCCGCCTGCGGGTTCGGAAAAAGAAATCCTGAGAGTATGCCGACCTTCGTTCCTTTTTCGCCGATTCGGTTTTTTGACTATGATTCGTATTTTACAGACGAGCGACCTTCATCTTGACGCGGTTTTTCCTGAACTGGATGGCTTCGCTGCTGCCAGACGCGCCGATCAAATGGAAACTTTCGGACGTATTGTCGAATGCGCTATCCGGCAAAAGGTTCATCTGCTGGTGGTGGCGGGTGATCTGTTTGCGTCGCCGTGGCCGAGCGACGACGTTGTGGCAACCGTGCGAAACGGATTTCAGCGTCTGTGCGATCATGGCATTCTTCCTGTTGTGCTGCCGGGAGGCAGCGATACGTCCCGCTGTGCCGACGGCATTTTCGACCGGCAGGTGTTTGAGGGAACCCTGGTTCTTGACCCTCATGGCCCGGAGTGTGTGATCCTCGATATCGAAGGGCAATCCCTCCATCTGTGCAGTAGCCGGAGCATGGATGGGCGGATAACGTGGCCTTCGGAATCTTCCGCGGAATCCGCGGACATACGCCTCGGTGTTCTTTGCCGGCCCCCTTCGACCGCGGAAGAAGGGATGTCAGGATGGCTAGATGATGCCCCTTGGCGGGAATGGGCCTTCGATTATCTGATCTGCGGCGGTCTGCATCACTATCGACAGTGGCATATCGACGGCTCTCTGGTCGCTTGTTGTTCCGGCACACCCGAGGGACTGGCATTCGGGGAAAACGGCGAACGTTATTGCGTGGTGGCCAGCGTTGGGGCGGAAGCGGTCACGGTCGAGAAAGTTCCTGTCAATACGCGTATCCTTAAAGATGGAGATATTGAGGTACAAGGCTTTTCTTCGAGAGAAGAGCTGGTAGACCGTATCCGTCGCCTCGGTCATCCCGACATCATGATGCGTCTGACCTTGACAGGGCAGCCGGCCGTGTTGATCCATGCTCCCCTTGTGCAACGACAGGCAGCCGATGCATTTTACCGTCTTGAAATCGATGACCGGATCCAATTCATGAACAGTCCTTTGGCAGAGGAATATACACAGGGCACTTCTGTATCCGGCCTGCTGGTTAGCAAGGCGCGGGAATTGGCCAGTCATCGGTCCGAAAAAGAACGGCAGGTGTTGGACAGGGCTTTGCGGGAGGTTCTTGTCCGATGCCAGGCCGGGGTTGGAGGGTCGTTATGATGCTTCAGCGATTGGAGCTGCAGGCTTTCGGACGCTTCCGGGATGAAGTTGTCGAATTCGCACCCGGCATGAACCTCGTATCGGGTCCCAATGACTCGGGCAAAACGACGCTGGTCCAGGCGGTGACGGCGGTTTTGTTCGGTGCGGGGCAGGCGGCGCGATTCGTGCCATGGGAGCATGCCGACAGCTGCAGTGCGGCACTGGTATGGACGTCGAACGATCGGCAGGTGCGGATCGAACGGGATTTCGTTTCCGGACAGGTGACGTGCTCGGAAACGGATGAGTCCGGTGATTTCAAACACGTATTCCGTGGTTTTCCGGAATCCGAAGCTCCAGACGCTGAGGGGACCGCATACCTTTCCTATCTGCAAAGCCTGCTGGGAGTAAGCCGCAGGGATCTTTTTCAGGCCCTGCTGTACGGTGATCCTATGGAGGGGGCGGGCGGGGCGAGCCCGGAGCACCTGAAAGCGTGCCTTTGCGACGGGGAGGCGGTGCACTTCAACGAAATGCTGAAGACCTTGCAGGAAGAATACCTGGCGATTTCGAGCGCCAATTCCTGGGGGGAAAAGACTGAAGAAACGAGTGCCCTGGAGCATATCGCGCTGCGGCTCGGTGAGTTGGAAAAGGAATGGTTTTCGGTTCAGGAGGCCATCCGCCGCCGGGAGCCGCCCAAGGCGGGCGCGTTTGTCGGAACGACTTCCGGAGATGAAGAGGCAACCGTCGGCCATGTGGCATCCGGGCAGGTTTCCGAACTCAGCCCTGAGGAAGAAAAGGCGCAGGAGTACCACCCGGTGGATGATGCGCCCGAGGCAAGCGCAAAAAATCCTGTCACACGTCGGACCGAGTTGGAGGCAGAACTGGCGAAAACCGGTCTGCCGAAAAAAATTCCGGCTCAGTTGCCGGAATTGCTGATTGGCTGCGGCGAACTTCGGCAGACGCTGGCCGAACACAAACGCGCCCTGGGCGCCCGGCAGGAGGAGAGGCGGCGCTGTCATTTTCCCGCTTGGCAAAAGCCTTTGGGGGGGCTGGCTGCTGTGTGGGGCGCGGCATGGATATGGGCGCGTACTCAATCGAGTTTTGCGCCCGTATGGGGAGGATTGTTGCTGAGTGCAAGCGTTGCGGGGTGGTACGCCTGGGGCTGCCTGCAGGCCCGCAGGTCCGGGCAGGGGCTCGACAAGCAGATTGCCGGACTCGAAGAGCAGATCGGCGGGCTTCAGGAGCAACTGACGGATATGAAGGACCGATTTGAAGCCATCGGACTTTCTCCCTCGCCCGTCGAGATGGTGCGCATGCAGAAGAATCTTCCGCGTCATCTGCAGATCCTGGAAGAATTGGAGAAGATTGAGCAGGAATATCCTGGTAACATCGAAAACACAGCATGCACATCTCCAATCGCCTCGGAGACGGTGACAGCTTCTGTCGGACAGTCCGCCGTTGGAGATTGGGAAATCCGGGCAGAGGAGGCCATGCCGGTCGACGACCGCGGACAAGGCGGGAATGAAATCCCCGTCGAGTCATCCTCTTCGCCGGTTTCCCCAGGGTTGGAAGAGCTTTTGGCAGCTCGCTGCCGCATCGAAGCGGAAGGCGAGGTATTGCGAGTCCGGGAATCCCGCCTCAAGGCGCGTGCCGAAATCCTGATCTCTGCCTGTTCCCTGATTCGGGAAACCCTGGACGACCGTTCCTGGTCCGATTGCGATCAGGAAACTTTTATCCGGTTACTTGGCCAGGTCCTGAACGACCTGACGGGCGGCGGTATTGAACAGGTACGTCTGACGGAATGTTTCAACGTGGAGTTGCCCGGACCTGACGGGGCCTGGTTGCCGGTCGAACGTTTCAGCAGCGGCGTCCGGACGCTGGTGCGCATGGCGCTATGCCTGGCTCTGAATCGGCTGCGTTGTGAGCCGGCGCGGTTGCCGATGTTGCTTGACGATCCTTTGGGCAGCTTCGACAGGAAACGCCGCGGCCTGGTCATGAAGGTGCTTGAAGAGTGCGCCGCCGGACAGCAGGTGATTCTGTTCAGTCACGAAGAAGCGCTGCGTCGGAGGGCTACGCGAGAGGGCTGGCATCTGGTCTCTCTGCGCACTGCCGGACCGTCGGTGGCCGCCAACAATGAGGAGAAAAACCACGATGACGGACAATTGTCTTTTCTGTAAAATCATAGCCGGAGAAATTCCGGGCAAATTTATCTACGAAGACGACAGGGTTGTGGTGTTGCAGGATATCGCTCCACAGGCGCCACACCATTATCTGGTCGTGCCTCGCAAGCACATCCGTACCACGCTGGAGTTGACCGCGGAGGACAACGAGCTTGTCGGCCATGTCTACCAGGTGGCGTCGAGACTGGCCGAGCAGTATGGCTTTGCAAAGGACGGTTTCCGGGTCGTAAACAATTGCAACGAGGGGGCCGGCCAGACTGTCTGGCATGTGCATTTTCATCTGCTCGGCGGTCGCACCATGACCTGGCCTCCGGGCTAACGTTTTCATTCGCTGAGGCAGCGATCGCTGCCGGGCGGCCGTTATGCAGGCCGGGTCATAACTGTCCCTTGGCGGGGCCGGATTTGATCGATTCCTCTTTTTCGGCGATCTTACGACATTTCAGGCACTGGCGGGTGAACGGAAGGATTTCCAGCCTTGCCAGGTCTATGGCTTTGCCGCAGCTTTCGCAGGTGCCGTAGCTTCCGTCACGCAGGCGTTCGAGGGCTGCATCGATTTCGCGGACTTCCTCGCGTCCGGCATCGCCGAGCAGATGCAGATACTCCTTCAGGCTGTCCGTGAGCCCCTGGTCTGCAATATCCGCCACCCCTTCATCGATGAGGGCGGCTGCATCGGTGTTTTGACGACGTATTTCCTGCAGACGCGTTTCGCGCATGCTGAGGAGTTTCTTGCGGATAAGTTCCAGTCGCTTTTGACGCATGTTTTTCTCCTTTTGTGGAAGAGGGCCGTCCAGGTGCCTTTCTTCAAAGGTAAACCGGTTCGGCAGGAAGTCAAAGATATCTGCGGCCAAATCGGGAGATCCCTCTGTTTCTCAATGTGATCCTGATGGCCGGGGTGAGAAAACTCGCCATCGACACGCCTCGTTCTTTCGCCGATAAATTCCCGACAGCGGTTTCGATGGCGAGGAAATCAAGTTCCAATCAATCCGTCCGGGAGACGGCGTTTGCCGCTTCCTGCCGTGGAGGATGTGTGGCAGAATCCAAAAGAAAAGAACGTCGCATGGTTAATGAGATTCTCGAGCTTCTGGTCACCCATTACGGTGGCGGACTGAGCGAAGATGAACTCGATTGCGGCATAAGCGACTTTCAGCGCGCCATCGCCATCGCTTCGAAAGCCCATGAAGGACAGTTTCGAAAATCGGGGGAACCGTTTTTCATTCATCCCTTGCGCGTGGCTCATGAAGCTGCGCGACACTGGATGGATTTCGCATCCGTGATCGCCGCGCTGCTGCATGACGTGGTTGAGGATACCCCCATGAGCCTGGGCGAGGTCGAAGAGGCTTTCGGCTCGGAAGTGGCCCTGCTGGTCAATGGCCTCACCAAAGCGTCGTCGGAGAAGCTCAGCCGAGAGGCTCTCAAGGCCCAGACCTATCGCAAGCAGTTGTTGCTGGCCATTGAGGATGTCAGGGTGCTCTGCCTGAAATTCTGGGACCGCATGGATAATCTGCAGACTATTCATGCTCTCGATCCCAAAAAACAGGCGCTTATCGCCAAGGAGACCCGTGCTGTATACGTGCCCCTGGCCCGGCATCTGGGTATGGGATATGTGGCTTCCCACATGGAAGCGCTTTCTCTGAATATCCTCTATCCGGCCCGAGCGAGGCGTTATCGCCGGGCCGTGCAGGTGTTGCGCAGTAACGTCGAACCCCAACTGCGACAGATTCGCGCCAATTTCCGCCAGGCCTTCGATCATTACCGCCTGGCCCCCACCATGAAGGACCGCTGGCGGCCTTTTTCCATCGACGCCACTCGGAACATGGGGCGCGGTATTTCCGCGCTATATACGCTGGAAATACAGGTGGCCCGCACCATGGATGCCTATCTGGCCCTCGGGGTGGTGCATGAGTTGTACAATGCCATCCCCGGCAAATTGCGGGACCATCTCACGATCCCTTCCCCCTTCGGTTACCAGGCCCTCAAAACCACGGTGCAGGCCGGCGAAATCCGTTTACGGGTCCAGATCACCACCCATAAACTGGCCCGTTTCAATGAGTCGGGCGTTCTCACGCCCGGTTTCGAGTTCCGCAAGGAAAATTTTCAGGAGCTTATGAAATCGTTGCTGGAAGGGGAGGCGGCATTCGATACGGAAAGCTTGCGGCTGGCGGCATCCACCATCCAGGTCTATACTCCCAAGGGGGATATCTGTACCCTGCCGGCCGGCAGCAGTGCCCTCGACTTTGCCTTCGCCATTCATGAAAAGGTGGGTCTGTTTGCCTGGCGGGCGCGTATCAACGGCCAGACCCGGCAACTCAAATCGCGTTTGATGGATGGCGACCAGGTTGAAATTGAGCGCAGCATGAACCCCAAGGTGCTTCCGAAATGGCTGGAATGGTGCATAACGCCTCGCGCGCAAAACCACATCCGCCGGTACTTGCGTACCTGGGTTCAGGACAGCGGCGTTTAAGAGTGTTTCAGGAGGAATATGATGAAGAGCTTTCGTAAAGAATTATGGTTCGAGATACCCCGGCGCCGGGCCTTTATCAATATAACCGGCGATGTGCAGCGCTGTCTGGACGAGAGCGGTGTCCGGGAAGGACTGGTACTGGTGAATGCCATGCACATCACGGCCTCCGTTTTTATCAACGACGATGAGTCCGGGTTGCATCAGGATTTCGACGACTGGTTGGAACGTCTCGCTCCGCACGAGCCGGTTGACCATTATCGTCACAACGTCGGCGAGGATAATGCCGACGGGCACCTCAAGCGCCAGATCATGGGACGCGAGGTGGTGGTGGCGATTACCGACGGCCGACTCGATTTCGGACCCTGGGAGCAGATCTTTTACGGGGAGTTCGACGGTCGAAGGCGCAAGCGGGTGCTTGTGAAGATTATCGGAGAATAGTTTTTCTGTGTTGAGGGCTGAGGGGGCGGTGCCATGAATAAAGCCCCGGAGGGGTAACCTCCGGGGCTTTCGGCATCACTTCGCTTCCTGCTGTTTGCTTTGCTGCACATGCGGTTTTTTTGCGGGGCGGCTGGCGTAGATGAGGATTTTCCGGTCGGTGAAATTTTCCACCTCTCCGGCAAACGTTTCCACCTGAAAGAAATCCTGGATTTTATCAGAGGCTTCGATAAACAGCTTGTTGAGTTTCTGTACACTGTCGCGGTTGAGGCCGGTGCGCCGCGCCCATTCCTGGAAATCGTGCGTTTTTGTTACGATTTCGATGTCGTGCAGGATGAAATCGGCTTCCTCCACCATTTCGGTCCACTCATCCCTGGTATAAGACCGCACGTGCGTAGGGTCGCGCATCTTTTCGTAACTGTGCATGAATTCGGCGATTTCCGGGTCGTCGGGCAACAGGGTGTCGATGACCGCCATCCGCCCGCCACGGCGCAGTACCCGGTGGAATTCAGCCAGGGCGCGAGGCAGATCCGGAAAGTGATGGGGGGCGATACGGCAGGTCAGCAGGGTAAAGGCCCCCGCCGGAAACGGCAGATCCTCGGCATCCGCTTCACGAAAAGTGACGTTTTCCACGCCTCCTTCTTCGCTGATGAATTCCTGGGCCTTCTTCAGCATCTGCATGGCCAGATCGGATGCCACCACGCTGCGAACCATGGGGGCGAAAAACAAGGCCGTATGTCCGCCGCCGCAAGCCACGTCCAGCAGGATATCGTCCTGCGTAGGCTGCAACAGCCGCGCAGCCTCTTTCAGATCGTCTCCTTCAACGAACCCGGGGCTGCGAACATAACTGTCGGCAGAGCGGCTGAATTGCTCCCTGACTTTATCCTTGAAGTTCTTGGACATTCAATTCTCCTGGAATGAATCGATTATAGCACCCTTGCAGGGGCTTGTCCCGGCTGAAATCCTCTTATAAAGAGACGGGTCGCGCGAGGGATGGAGGATAGCATGAACCGGGTCGATTTGGGAAGCGCTTGATTGCCTGTGAGTCAGGGCCGCCACCCGGGTCAGGTTCATCCGTTGTCGGAAGAGACATCCTCTGTCGCGGAGGCTGTTTCCGCATCGAGCCATTTGAGGATGTCATACAGCACATCCCGATGCCCCGGCGGTACATCGTTCATCTGCTCCACGGCGTCGCTGAGACGGCGGGCGGCAGACAGGGCTTTTTTGTACAGACGCAGACGTTCCTTGCCGTCGGGTTCGGGTTCCGGAGCGAGGCTCTTGAAACATTTGACAGCGGTGGGGTGACTGCGTTCCTGGTCGATGACCGTCTGCCGCAGGGTTGCGTAATCTTCCTCCGAGAATTCGTGTTCTTCCCGCGCCTGGCGCAGAAGATCGATGCTCCGGTAGTCGGGGACCGACGTTAACGGCGATTTTTCCGTCAGCAGCTGAGGTTCTTCTTTGCTGATGAACCGATAGGCCCGGGTCAGTTTCTGAGCCGTTGGTTTGCGAATGCGGATCTCCTTCTGGCAGTATTCCTCGAAAGAGGCATAACCCCAGTGCTGATACAGAGATCCCTGATTGACACGCAGCAATTCTTCGCCCAGTTCCACCCAGGATGATTTGAAGCGGCGCGCCACATCGAGAACCCGGTAACGGTCGGAGCCGGGTTCGAGTTGTTCCATGAGGGTTTCGATATGGGATTCGGCAGCTGTTTTGGGTGCATCATTCATTGTTTTTACCTTTTTTGAGAGAGCCTTTTGCCTTGGCGCCTGGAGGATTGCCGGTTAGAATAGCCTTCTTTCAGATATGTTTCCATCCGGAAATCGTCTGGCTTTGGTGTCCGTTCTTAATTCATGTGTGGATACGGGGCCGGTTTTTGTATGAAAACCTGTATGATTTTCAAGAGGTATTGTTCCCATGAAAGAATCTGCCTTTATCGTCGGCCCTCAGACGATACAAATGCTGCAACTCGGTCACCCCTGGGTGATCGCCGATCGCTATACCAGAAAATGGCCGAAATCTCGTGCCGGAGAGGTAATAAGGCTTGCCGATGAAAACGGCCGGCCGCTGGCTACCGCTCTGCTCGATCCCGGGGACAGAGTGGCGGCCAGAGTGCTCGATTTTGCCCCCATGGAATTGAACCAGGAATGGGTCCATGCCAAAGTACAACAGGCTTTGGATTTACGCCAGCGTCATCTCGATCTTGACGACAGCAATGCCTATCGGCTCATCAATGGCGAGGGGGATTTTTTGCCCGGGTTGACCGTGGATCGATACGGCGACTACCTGATGGTGCAGCTTTTCAGTCGCGCCTGGAGACCGCATCTGCCTCTGGTGGTGTCGGCTTTGCAGAAGACGTCGGAACCGGTTGGCATTTATGAAAAATTCCGTCCGCAGCAGACCCGCAAGCTGGCCGAAAAGGCCAATAATCTGAGCAGACTGCTTTATGGCAAGGGAGTATCCGGTCGACTGAGGGTGCTTGAAAACGGCATTAACCTGCTGGTTGACCTGGAAGAAGGACTCAACACCGGCCTTTTCAGTGATCAGCGCGACAACCGTCGTGATCTGATGCGGCGTGCGGCAGGTGCGAAGGTGTTGAACCTTTTTGCCTACACAGGAGCCTTTTCGGTGGCTGCTGCGGCAGCCGGAGCCGCCAGGGTGACCAGCGTCGACGCCTCGGCAGCCTATCTGGAGTGGGCGCGGGATAATTTCGAAGCCAATCGTCTCAATCCAAAGCGCCATGATTTTCTGGTCGGTGATTGTCGCAAAGTCTTGAAAGATCTTCGGCGGCAGGGCAAAACCTTCGATATCGTCATCATGGACCCGCCGAGCTTTTCCACTGTCGGCAAGAGTCGGTTCACCACCGCCGGAGGAACCTCCGATCTGATTGCGGATGCCCTGCCGTTGCTGGAGCGGGGCGGACTTTTGATTACCTCCTCCAATCATCAGAAGGTCGATCTGGCCGATTATCTGAAGGAATTGCGCCGCGGCGCCCTGGCAGCCGGTACGGCTCTGAAAGTGATTGCAAACTTCGGGCAGAGCGGAGATTTCCCCTATCCGGTAACCTTTCCGGAAGGGCGTTACCTCAAATATCTCATCAGCATCAAGGATTGACCGCACGGGGCCATGGGACCCAGGGGTTCATAGGTCCCATGGCTTTTGTCGAGACGTCTCTCAGAATCCTCAGTCGATGACGGCAACGCGTTGGATGACAACCGGCTCGACTGGAACATCCCGGTGCCCATTGCGGTTGCCGGTGGTTACCTTCGCGATGGCGTCGACTGTTTCCATTCCATCGATGACACGGCCGAAAACGGCGTAGCCGAATGTTGCCGGCGCCGGTCCCTGGTGATTGAGAAAATCGTTATCCGCGACATTGATGAAAAACTGTGCCGTGGCGCTGTCAACGATCTGGGTGCGCGCCATGGCGATGGTGCCTCGCTTGTTCGGCAGGCCGTTTTCCGCTTCGTTCCTGATGGGGGCACGTGTTGCCTTGCTTTCCATTTCGGCGGTCATACCTCCTCCCTGGACCATGAAACCGGGAATGACACGGTGGAATACCGTATCCTCGTAAAAACCGCTTCGGACATATTCGAGGAAGTTCGCTACGGTAATGGGCGCTTTTTCGATATCGAGTTCGACGGTAATCATTCCCAGCGAAGTCTCGATACGGATAACGGGGTTTGTATGGCTCATAAGACATGCTCCTTGTGAGTTGGTTCGTCGATCGTACAAAAGACGGCTGTATAGCACGACGGAGGCGATTTTTCAAGATTTAACCCCTGAATACAGGGACCCTTTTCTGAAAGGTGGCAAGATGAAATCTGTTGTTGCAATATGGTTTTTGCTGTTTCTGATGGTCATGGCGGCGAACCCGGTTCGTGTCTGTGCGGTCGATACGGTTACGGTCGATCCCGACATGTCTTTGATGGAACTGGCTCATGCCAATGACATGCGTGGGGGGGATGTTGCCGAAGCTCTGGGACTGGACCGTCGTGTCGATAAGCATCTGTCGCTGCGGGATCTCGGCGTGAGTGAAGCGGCTGTGCAGGGCCTGTTATCCCGCAAGGGTGACGTTGACGGCGTCTCCGGACAACCGTTGCGGCGTGGAGAGGGGCGCCGTGGAGGCCTCCTCGGTGCCGGCGGCCAGGCTCGCGTGGGGAAAGGGAGCGAGCAGGGATTGCACCGGGAACGGCAGGCCGTGTCGGATTTTTACAACTACCTGTTGTGGCCGGTCTTGCTGGGAGGGGTGTTGTGGTGGTTGCTGCGCGGCGGCCGTTTCGACAAAGGCGGTCTGCGCCCCGTTAACGAACGCTACAGCTCCGCGGGGTTTCGCGCGACCCTGGCGGTGGTGGTGCTGTTTTTCGGATTCGCCAGCGGTAAGTCGCCCAATCCCATGGAGGGACTGGTCAAGTTCGTAAAAGCCCTTGCGGGATTTTACGATGATCCCTGGGTCAAACTCGGGTTTCTCCTGTTTTTCACTGTTCTGGCCCTCCTGGGGACCAAGCTGGTATGCGGCTGGGGCTGCCCTTTCGGAGCCTTGCAGGAATTGCTCTACGATATACCCTTTCTAAAGCGTTATAAAACGATTCGGTTGCCTTTTGCCTTCAGTATGACGGTGCGTACCCTGGTATTCGTGCTGTTCCTGGTCGTTATTTCCGGCGTTACCGGCTCCCGCTGGGTGCTGTTTCACGGCATAAACCCGTTTAACCTTTTCGGTTTCGAGTTCAGTCAGGTTTCCATCGGCATATCGGTGGTTGCAAGCCTGCTGCTGGCGCTGATTATCTATCGCCCATTTTGCCAACTTGTGTGCCCTTTCGGCTGGTATGCCTGGTTCCTGGAAAAGCTCAGCCTGACAGGCGTGCGCATCGACAAACGGGTTTGTGTCGATTGCGGTGCATGCGATCGGGCTTGCCCCGTGGAGGCAGCCAAAGACCGCCTGGCCGGTAAAAAATGGCCGGCGGAATGCTTTTCCTGTACCCGTTGTCTGCGGGTATGCCCCGTCGATGCTATCGATTACGGACCGCGGTGGCGGAAAAAGGACGACCAGCCGTAACTCCGGCAGTTTCCGTAGCGGCCCTGATCGTCCGTTTCATGGTGCGGTTGCCCGCTTCGCTTCATGGCGATGTTTCATCGCTTCTCGTCGCCGGGCTGGTTTTCCAAAGCCTCCTGCATCAGGCGGCTGCGCATGTCGTGGAGTCCCCTGCTTATGGCCACCTTGTAGATATGGGGGTTGGTCAGTCGAATGGTGCCGTTGGGCAGGCGTTGCATCTGTTCGGCGCAGCGGTCGGCCATGGCGTCCAGAGATGATGGTGGCTGCGTGATGCGCCCCTTTTCCATCACCACCTGGCGCACTTCTTCGAAACGGACGTTGGGCGGTATGGTTTTGGTGCGGGCCGGATTGATGGGGTCGAATACCGTGGCGCCGGGTTCGGGGGTTTCATGTTCCAGGCAGATGATGTCGAGGCCGTATTCCCCATCGGGAAATACCGCCCGCAACAGCCGTTTGCGGTCGGGGAGGGTGGCTTTGGAGATGTCGCTGGTGACCTTCAGTTTGGGCTGGTGATCGAATCGCACAAGTTTGTAGACTCCTCCCAAGGCGCCGCCTCCTTCACCTCCGCAGGTGGCCAGTTGGGTTCCCACTCCATAAATATCCACGCAGCCGCCTTCGTTGCGAATCGATTGGATGACGATTTCGTCCAGATCGCTCGAAGCGACGATTTTAACGTCGGGAAATCCCGCCTCGTCGAGCATGCGTCGGGCTTCTTTGCTCAGATAGGCCAAATCCCCGGAGTCGAGGCGAATGCCTTTGACCTCATGGCCTTTGGCGCGCAATTCCTCTGCTACGGTGATGGCGTTCGGTACGCCGCTGGCCAGGGTGTCATAGGTGTCGACCAACAGGATGCATTGATCGGGAAAACAGTCCGCATAAGCGCGGAAGGCACTGAGTTCATCCGGGAAGGCCATTACCCAGCTATGGGCATGGGTGCCTTTGATCGGAATGTCGAAGACCTGCCCTGCCCAGGTGTTGCTGGTACTTCGGGCTCCGCCGATAAAGGCGGCGCGGGCTTCGCTCAGCCCGCCGTCCGGCCCGTGGGCGCGGCGCAAACCGAATTCAACCACGACGCCGGGACGGGCTACGCTGACGATGCGGGCCGCCTTGGTCGCTACCAGGGTCTGAAAGTTTACGATGTTCAGCAGGGCGGTTTCCACCAGCTGCACTTCAGCCATTGCCCCCTCGACGGTAAGCAGCGGTTCCCTTGCAAACACCACCGTCCCTTCGGCCGGAGCGGTTACTTTGCCGTGAAACCGGAAACTTTCGAGATAGTCGAGAAAGTCCGGTTTGAATATGTCGAGCTTTTTGAGGTAGGCGAGATCTTCCGCGGTAAATCTCAGTTGGGACAGGTATTCGAGCGCCGGCTGCAGGCCGGCGAAGACGGCAAAACCGCCATGGTAGGGATTGTGGCGGAAGAACAGGTCGAAAACCGCGGTCTGCCGGTGCATGCCCTTTTCAAAATAGCCGGCGAGCATGGTCAGTTCGTAAAGATCGGTGAGTAACGCGGAATAGCGGTGGTCGGACATGACTCCCCCTTGCTGGTTGAATGACGAAAATCTCCATTGCTACCATTATAGCAACAGTATGAATTTCGCCACCCATGCGTCAGGGTTGAGCGACCTGTACCATGGCGGGTTGCAACACCTTGATGACATCTCGCGGTGTCATGGCGACCAGAAAACCTCTTTTGCCGCCGTTGATATAGATGATCGGCAGTTCGGCGATGGTTTCTTCCATGTAGACCGGCATGTCCTTGCGCGTGCCGAAGGGGGAGGTGCCGCCTACCTGGTATCCGGAATGCCGGTTCGCCGTCTGCGGTGCGCAGGGAGCAATCTGTTTTACGCCCAGCAGACGCGCCAGTTCCTTGGTAGAGATTTTCCGGTCACCGTGCATGAGTACGATCAGAGGATCGCCCTGGTCCGTTTCGAGGATCAACGTCTTGATCACGGCATGTTCGTCTACCTGCAGTTCCCTGGCGCACACGGCGGTGCCGCCATGCTCTTCATAGTTGTAAAGATGGCCGGTAAAGGGGACTTTGTGCTTTCGAAGCATGCGGATTGCAGGGGTAACGGGTTGTTTGTTTTTTGCCATGGTAAAAGTCCGGAATCACATCGGATAAGGGAAGACGATCTGCAGAAGCAGGCTGCCTGCGGTGACGACGGCGGCTACGATGGCGAGTGTGCCGAACAGATGGGCCGTTGCCTTGTGGCTGCGCATGCCGAGGGGCAGAAGAAGGCCGAAGGCGGCTCCCCCGAGTGCGCCGCCGAGGTGACCGGCATTATCCGCACCCATCAGCAGGCCGAAAATAAAGGCGATGGCCGCCCATTGAAACATGAAGTTCCGCACCCCGTGGGCGTGGTTTCCCAGGCGGTGAAAATAGGTTACGGCGAACCCGATGAGCCCGAACAGAGAACCGGATGCCCCCACCACCGGTACCGCCGGATGCCACCACAGTCCGAGCAGGGTGGCGGTCAGGGCGGTCAGGGTATACAAGGTGAAAAAGCGCGCCGATCCGATCTGATCCTCGATGAGGGGACCGATCTGGTAAAGTACCACCATGTTGAATCCCAGATGGATCAGGCCGCCATGGGAGTAGGCGTAGGTCAGGCAGCGCCACCACTGGTGGAATATCAGAACCTCGGGATTCCAGCGCTGGGCGCCGAAGTACATCAGCAATCCGGTGGGAGGATTGAGAATGACGCGGGGACCGAGACCGGCAATCAGCGCGCGCAGAATCATCCAGGCGAACCATAGCAGATTGACGCCGATGATGAGACGCGAGATACATACCGGGCTGTAAGGCAGGCGCGGATCCGAAACATAGCGCGACAGGGTGCGCTTCCAGCGTTGCAGGCGCCAATGCCAGTGGAGACGGGCAAAAGAGTGGGTGAAGTTGTCGGCAGTGTCCAAATCGAGGGTTCCTTTCTGTGTCGTCTGCCGATACTATGGCAGAAAATGATCTGCGGTTCAATATCCGCTGTTTTTTATGGGGCAGTCGGAAGCTTGTCTGTACGCTGTTGTTGAACGATGAAACCCAATCACATGACGGTCGTTGTCGCATTGGAAAGGAGATGTATCGATGAGCATGGTATCCATAAATCCTGCTACCGGTGAGCAGTCAGGGGTTTTCGAGGAATACGATGCCGCCGGGGTTGCGGAAATCATTGAACGGGTGCATCAGGCCTGGCTGGGCTGGAAAGAGGCGTCGTTCGAGCAACGCGGCGAACGACTTATGGCGGTGGCACAGCGGTTGCGCACGCGCTCCGAAGAACTGGCGAGGATCATGGCGCTGGAGATGGGCAAGCCGATCACCGAAGCAAGGGGCGAAATCGAAAAATGTGCCTGGGTATGCGAGTATTATGCACAGCAGGGGCCGGTCATGCTGGCCCAACAACCTATGGACAGCGACGCCTCCCGTTCGTATGTGGCTTATCGTCCGCTGGGCGTGGTGCTGGCCGTAATGCCCTGGAATTTTCCCTTCTGGCAGGTGTTTCGTTTCGCGGCTCCGGCTTTGATGGCCGGAAATGCGGCCTTGCTGAAACATTCGTCCAACGTGCCGCGCTGCGCCATGGTCATCGAGGAGCTTTTTGTCGAAGCGGGCTTTCCATCCGATGTGTTCCGGACCTTGCTGATCGGATCCGGCGGTGTGGACAGCGTCATCGAGCATCCCCGCGTATGCGCCGTTACCTTGACCGGCAGTGAACCGGCCGGCCGCAAGGTGGCGGCCAAGGCTGGACAGATGCTCAAAAAAACGGTTCTGGAGTTGGGGGGAAGCGATCCCTTTATCGTCACGCCCGGCGCCGATCTGAAACAGGCGGCCGAGGTCGGAGCCCGGGCCCGCTGCCTGAATTCGGGGCAGAGCTGCATCGCCGCCAAACGCTTCATTGTGTTCGAACAGGTTTATGACCGGTTTCTCGAGCTGTTCAAGAAGACCATGACGCAACTGGTGGTCGGCGATCCGCTGGACGACGCCACCCAGATCGGTCCCCAGGCCCGCGGGGATTTACGCGAGGAACTGCATCAGCAGGTGCAGACATCGGTAAACGCCGGGGCCCGACTGGTGTTGGGAGGGCAGGTGGTGGAGGGAAAAGGCTTTTTCTACCCTCCGACCATTCTGGCCGACGTCGGCCCGGGGATGCCGGCTTATGATGAGGAATTGTTCGGTCCGGTGGCGTCTGTCATTCGGGTGGCCGATGCCGAACAGGCGGCGGCGGTGGCCAACGATACGCCTTTCGGTCTCGGAGGTTCGGTGTGGGATCGTGATGCAAAGCGGGGCGAAGCCCTGGCGGTGCGCATCGCAGCGGGAGCCGTTTTCGTCAACGGCATGGTCAAGAGCGATCCGCGCCTGCCTTTCGGGGGCGTCAAGGCCTCGGGCTATGGACGGGAACTGTCCCACTACGGGATTCTGGAATTCGTGAACATTCAGACGGTATGGATTGCCTGATCCTGTCCGTAAAAATGCGGTACACTTGTAGCATCAACGGCATATTCCCACGACGGGGGTAAGAGGAAGTTGTCGGTGGAACTTGAAGAGGTTCGGTGAACTTTACCCCCCCCTTTCAAGGAAAGGTTATTTGGCTTTGGCAATTTGGCGAAAATGGATTTTGCTGGGGATGATGATGCTTTTCTCCGTCGGTTTGTCGGCTGGGGGGCAAGGTCATGCAGCCGTTCAGACGGAATCCGTTTCCATAGGAAGCCAGTTGCAGCAGATGTTCGAATCCTTTGATAGTACCAGGATGGCGGCCTCCGCCGTTCTGCAGGTGGAGGCCGCCCGGCTGTCGCTGCACAAGGCAGTGGTTCCCTTTTACCGGCAACGTGCTTATCGCCCCGCCTGGTTCCGGGACGGGCGGATCTCCCGCGAGGCGCGGCAATGGATCGAGCACCTGCAGGGAATTGCGGCCGAGGGGCTGCGTCCCGCGGATTACCATGTCGAGACTCTCGTGACCTGTCTGGAGTCGATCCGTCTTTTGCAGTCTTACGGTGCCGAATGCGAGTCGATTGGTCTGGCGCTGGTCGATCTTCTGCTGACGGATGCCTTTCTGAAATATACTTCCCACCTGTTTGCCGGGCGGATCGCTGCGCATCGGGCCGTCCCTGTGGTGAGGCACTCCAATTCCGGCCGCCTCGATGCTCTTGGCGTATTGCGCAAGGCCATGCGAAGCAGAGATGTAAGGGCGGTCCTGGAAGAGCTGCTTCCTTATGGGGAGGAGTATAGACGTTTGACGGTCTATCTGGCTTATTACCGCAGACTGGCATATGCCGGAGGCTGGCCGGTGTTGCCTGACGGACCCGCCGTCCGGTATGGAGATCGTGATGCCCGAGTTCCGCACCTGCGGCGTTTCCTGGTGCTCGTCGGTGATCTGGCACAGGTTCATGCGTCACCGAGTCGCCTGATGGATGGGGCGGTCGTCAAGGCCCTGAAACGTTTTCAGGCCAGACACGGTTTGCGCCCCGACGGGATCCTGGGCGAGGATACCCTTGAACAGATCAATGTTCCCGTTGCCCGACGCGTTGAACAGCTCAATCTCAATCTCGAGCGAGAGCGCCAGCCGGATCAGGATCAGGATGCAAACGTCCGCTACCTGCAGGTCGATATCACCGATTTCACCCTGAAAGTGGTCGACGGCGGGCGCGAGATCATGCGTATGCCGGTGGTGGTGGGAACCTCCTTCCGTCGTACGCCGGTTTTTTCGGCCCTGATGTCCTATCTCGTTTTCGCTCCTTACTGGACCGTACCTCCCACCATCCTTGAAGAGGACAAGCTCCCCTTGCTCAGGAAGGATCCTTCCTACCTTGAATCGCATCATTACGAAATCGTGGCCTGGGGAAAGGATCCGGATCGCATTATCGATGCCGCAACGATCGATTGGAAGAAAATGACGGCGAAGAATTTCCCCGGAATGTTAAGGCAGAAACCGGGACCGTGGAATCCCCTGGGCAAGGTGAAATTCATGTTTCCCAATGCCTACCATGTCTATCTGCACGATACCCCCGCACAGTACCTGTTCGATAAACAACGACGTACCTTCAGTTCCGGCTGTATTCGCATCGCAAGGCCGTTGGAGCTTGCTTTGTACCTTCTGAAGGGGCAGGAAGGGTGGACCGAGGAGCGCATCCAAAAAGAAATGGAGGGCAGCAAGCCTTATACCGTGGGGCTCAAACGGCCCATTCCCGTGCATATTGTTTATCGCACGGCCTGGGTCGATGCGCAGGGTCGGCTGCAGTTTCGCAAAGATGTCTACCAGCGGGACCCGGAATTGCGGGCAGAGTTGCAGCAGGGGCCTGGAATTTCGAGATCGGTCTCCGGCATGACCCCCAGGGCTGCTCCGGATGTGTTTGAGGATGATGCAGAGATCGGGGTAATCGGGGTCAGATGAGATCCTTGAGCCAGTGAAAAGCGATGAATGTGCCGGCTGTCGACCCGAGATTGGAAAACAGAAAGACCAACAGGACCCTGGTAAGGCGATTGTTCCACCAACCGCGCATTGTGGCCAGATCGTCGCTTACGGTTTCCAGATCTCGCACGGTGGGTGCGGCTACGCAGGCCTGAACCAGTCCGGTAACGAAACCGGCTCCGATGGTGGGATTGAGAGAGGTGAAAGGCGCGGCTACGAAAGCGGTTGCCACCGTCAGCGGGTGACCCAGGGCTATGATGCTTCCGGCGGCGGACAGCACCCCGTTGGCCAGAAACCAGGCCGTTGCCGCATCGGCCAGACGGGCCCGGTCTCCCAGAAAGAATCCGGCCACGAACAAAGACAGGACCACGGCCGGAATCACCCAGGGGATCAGTTTCGATAAACGGGATTTTTCCGGAATGTGGTCGATGTCTCGGATTTCGCTTTCTTCTATGGAACAGAACAGGTTTTTTCGAATCCCCGGAAGATGGGCGGCGCCGACCACTGCCACGATTTTTCGACCGGGGGTTTGAGTGATGTTATAAGCCATGAAGCGATCGCGTTCATCAACCAGGATAGTCTTCATGTCCGGCAGATTGTCTCCCATCTCCTCCAGCAGGGCAGAAAGGGTATCCTGTTGGCGCAATTGCGCAAGCTGTTCCTCATCCAACCGCGTATTGTCGAACATACCCGCCAGCAATGCCGAAAACAGCCGGAGCTTTTTCCAGAAACCGGTTTTTCGCCATGCTCTTAACAGGGTTGTGCGGATGCTGCGGTCTATGAGACTCAGGTGAAGTTGACGTTTTTCAGCCTCCTCGGCAGCTGCGGCAAGCTCCTCGCCTGGTTTCACTCCCGTTCCCAGCCCCATGCGTTTCTGAAAAGACGACAGTGCAAGGTTGGCCAGCAAAAAGGCACCCTGCCCGCGACGCAACACCTGAACCAGATTGAGGGAGCGCCAGCGGTGAGGGTCTTTGATGGCCTGGTAGCGCTGTTCATCCAGTTCGACACAGACGGCCTCCGGCTGTTCCGCTTCGATGACCTTGCGCACCATGTCGACGGAGTCGCGTGAAATATGGGCCGTGCCTATCAGGATGATCTGCTTATCGTCGCGATGCAGGTGTACGACGTCGCTGGGGAAGGTATCATCGTGAAGCGGACTGCTGGGGGAAACGTGGCTGGTGGACATGATTTGTCGGTTCCTGTGACAGAGATGGGGTGTCGGAGCATCGTCCATGAAAAAGCCTTACAAGGTCTGAAGGGGGCGGACCGGAAAATCGCTATGGATGAAACAGGGTTTCATTTTCGATTAGGGAAGGGCATCGGGCGCCGCATTTTTCAGGGTTTATGGCAATTGCTTCAAAAAAAAACAGAAAGCGCCCGGTTAAGTCCGAGGCGCTTTCGTCAGAAAGCTCTCCACTGCTGCCGTGGGTTATAAGGCCTCCAAGCGAGTCCTTACCAAGTGGGGATCACAGGCTGCATATCAGGCGTCCCAATCCAGGTTGGGCTGGCTCACAACACAACCTTCGTCACCCCGATTTCTAAATTATTCCGCTGGGGCAAATAAAACCTCACCTGCAGAGCAGAGAGCCTTTCTGCAAATTCACTATAGACAAATCGTCCCTGGGTGACAAGGGGGTATTTTTCTCTTTTTTTTCTTCATTTTAGCTTCAGCCATGGTTGCTCTTTTGAGGCTCCACCCCATAGACCGCAGTTTGCCGGGTTTGATCTGTTCGGATTTGTGTTTTTTTATAAAACACCGTTGTAAAAACCAATACTCCGGTCATGCCAATGGGATAATTAGAATGTCTTTGCTGTCTGCATAAAGATTGTGTTGTTATAATGAGATAGGGTTTTTGGTGTGCCGTCCGGGTATTATCACGGGTAACGTGCCACAATATCGTGGACATTCAGGAACCCTTTGAGGGGCAGTTCGCGGATAAAAATGATTCTGAAAAAGCTTCTGATGCTTTCAATGGCGGAGAAGTATCCCATTGTTTACGCTTGGCATAATGGTTGCGTGTCTCATGAGACTTGTATGCGGTGCCTATGAACGATCCTCGCCGATTTCTTATTTTCCGTCGGATTCTTTATGAAAATTCGTACCAAAATTATCGGAATGGGATTGCTGCTTGTTCTGATGACGGCCTTTTCCATTGTGGGAGTTTCCATCGACCAGGTCCATGTTCTCGATCGCTCTATTTCCGAGGAGCTGGAACGTTTTATCCATAATGAAACACGCAAGGTGGTTGAGAACGTTTACCTTATGTGTCGTGCGGTTCAGCAGCAGCAGGACGAAGCTCTGGAACGTAACCTCGGCGTCGCCAAGAGCCTGCTTGAAGGCCGGGGGGGGGTGGCTTTCGGTACACGGAACATCCATTGGCGGGTTGTAAATCAGGCGGATCACGGTTCCCGGGATGTAACGCTTCCGGAAGTTCTTGTCGGCGGTCGATGGATCGGAAAGAATCCCGAAATGGGTGTTGCTTCACCGGTTGTGGACCAGGCTCGTGATCTTCTGGGTATGACCTGTACTCTGTTTCAGCGAATGAACAAATCCGGGGATATGCTGCGGGTGGCCACGAATGTGCAAAAAGAAGACGGCACGCGGGCTATCGGCACCTATATCCCGCATAAAAATCCGGATGGCAGCCCGAACCGGGTAGTGGAGGCGCTTCTGCAGGGGAAAGCTTTTTCCGGGAGTTCCTTTGTTGTCAACGACTGGTATGTAACACGATACGAACCCTTGTTCGACCGCAGCGGTAAAGAGGTTATCGGTGCCCTGTATGTCGGTTATCTGCAGCGAAGCCTGTCCAGCCTGCGCAGCGGCATTCTCGATATTGTCGTCGGTAAGACCGGATACGTTTTTGTTCTCGGCGGCAAAGGAAGCCAGCGCGGCAAGATGCTCATCAGTCCTCAAAGTCATCTGGATGGCATAAACATGCTTACCGAGGCCGACCGACAGGGGCAACTCGTGGGACGACGCCTGCTGCAAACGGCTTCTCAGGTGGCGGGGGATCGCAGGCAGGGAACGATACCCGTTCGGTTCGAACGTTACCTATGGCGCAACAGCCCGGATGAAGAATACCGGGAAAAAATGGTCGCCATTACCTATTTCGAACCCTGGGATTGGATTATTGTCGCGGGAGCCAACCTGGAAGATTACGGGGATATACAGCAGCATTTCGTCCGATCTCTGTCACGAGCGATTTTCCTCATATCTGTGGTAGCGTTGAGTATCGTTCTGTTTTCTCTTGTGGTCGGTTATTATGTGGCCGGAGGTATCGTACGTCCCCTGGAAAAGGCGATTGCCTTGTTTGATCGCATCGGCAAGGGACGTCTTGACAGGCGGCTTGACATTCGTCGGAAAGATGAGATCGGACAATTGGCCAGTGCCTTCGATTGCATGATCGACAATCTCAAGGCGGTTACGGCCTCCCGCAACGAGCTTAACCGGGAAATTATCGAGCGTACCCGCATGGAATCAAAACTGCGGGCGACATCGGCACAGCACAAGGAATTGATTTCCATCGTCAACAACAGTCCCGCAGTGGCCTTTCGCTGGAGTCCGGCAGGCCAATGGAAAGTGGAATTCGTATCCAATAATGTCAATCAGTTCGGGTACGAACCGTCGGATTTTACATCGGGAAATGTCAACCTGTTATCCATTATCCATCCCGATGATGCTGACCGAGCGATTGCGGAGGCGGCAACCCGGATGGAGAAGAACGAAGAGGATGGTTTTTCCCTCGAATTCCGGCTGATTCGACGCAACGGCGACATATGTTGGGTTGATGCCCGTATCTGGGCGGTACGAAACGAGAGACAGGAAGTGGCGTATGTGCAGGGTGTCCTGCTTGATGTCAGCGATCGTAAAAAAGCGCAAGAGCGGGTGCGTCAACTGGCATTTTACGATGGCTTGACAGGCTTGCCGAATCGGGCCCTGTGCATAAACCGCCTCGAACAGAGTCTTGCTCAAGCCGATCGGGATGCAAAATCGGTGGGGATCATGTACCTCGACCTCGACCGGTTCAAGACCATTAACGATACCTACGGGCACGCCGCCGGCGACAAGGTGCTGCAGGCTTCGGCCCAGCGCCTCAACTCCTGCACCCGACGCAACGATACGGTGGCCAGGTTGGGTGGGGATGAAATGGTCGTTCTGTTGCCGGGGGTTGATCACGAGGACCAGATTACCGCAGTGGCCAGAAAAATTCTCAAGGTCATGGCGGTGCCGTTCCAGGTTCAGTCCTATGAGCTGGAGGTAACTCCCAGTATCGGCATCGTGGTTTTCCCCCAGCATGGCAGAGAAATGGGAGAGCTGCTCAAACGGGCGGATATCGCCATGTATGCGGCCAAGAACATGGGACGCAATCGTTACGTCTATTTTACCGGAGATATGGAGCAAGGCAGCAGGGTCGTCGACGTCAGGGTTCAGGCCGATCCTGTAAAACCCCTGGAAGGTTTTGCCGCTGGTGAGCCGAGGGGAGCGTGGAGCGAGAGGTAAGAGGAAGGCGAAGAAGCAGGGTCGACAATGGCAGGGAGAACAACCCAAAGGAGCCTTCGGTATAAAATCAGTCCATGCGTTTGTTTACGCGGTAGACGAAAGCCAGTATCTCCGCGACAGCCTGGTACAGTTCGGTGGGGATTTCCCGACCGACGGGGACTTTGTCCAGCAGTTCCACGAGGTCGGGATCTTTGACCACTTCGACCCCGGCTTCGTCCGCCAACGCGAGGATTTTGTCCGCGACGGCGCCTTTGCCGCCGGCAACGACAATCGGGGCGCCCCCGCTTTCCTTTTTATACGATAGTGCTACCGCTTTATTTTTTTTGGGTTTATCCGTCATGCTTTCGAAGCCGTTCAAATGCGTGTATTGACGAGGCCCTGGAGTTCCTTGCCAAGATATTCCATCAGCATTTCATCGGGGCGGATTTTGCCTGCAGTGAAAAGTATTTCACGCAGGGGCGTAAAATGCAGCATCTGTTTCAATTCCTTCACGAAGGCGGATAATTCCCTGAGGGCCTCCGGCTTTTCACAGGTGAATTTGATAAGGAAATCCTCCTCTTCCCAAAGCATGTCAACGCGCATGTCGCCCAGCTTTTCCAGACTTAGATAAAGACTCAGTTTGGTGGGGGCGGGGCTCCCATCTTCCTTATCGGAAGGCTGCTCGGCGAAAAGGAAACCATGCTCGAGAAACGGAAGCGGCAATGGCAGCAGCGTGATTCCTTCAAACAAGAGTTGAAGATTGTATTGTCTGGCCAGGTTCAGCCCCTGCAGTATTTCGTCCGCTCTTTCGGGGAGGAGGGCTTTTAATGTCTGTTCGAGCTTGGTCGGCATTTCATCAGATTTGCGTCCGGCCATTCCGAAACATTCCAAAAGATCGGTCAACGCCGCAACGTTGACTCCCTTTCCCGGGTTTTCCAGGCTGTTCATGAAAGTGTCCAAGAGATTACGAATGGTTGCGAGCGGTGCCTGGGAGGTGTCACGGGTTTGAATCCGACGCATCAGATCGGGCAGCTTCCAGGCGGCACCAAGCAGTTGCAAAAGTTCCTCTTGCCGGTTTCCGGGATTAAGGCCCAGAGCTTGCAGTTGTATTTCACCGGAGGTTGTCGTGACGTGTACGCGCAGTTGCTGACCGGCGCGCAGAGCAAGACGGGAGTGCGCCATCACCTGACGACCGTCCATTTCCAGGGTGACTTCTCCGTCGTTTGTTCCGATTACCGTTGCCTCTAAAACCTGCCCCGGTTTCCAGGTCGGCTGTTCGTTATTCGGTTGCGGTCTGGCATTTGCTGTTTCGGAGACCGGCTGCACGGTAAAGGTTGCGTCGCTTATTTTCATAAACGTCTCGTCGACCGTCGAGGCCCTTTTCTTTATCCTTTTTATGAAAACATTTTCTATGAACCGGAAAAAAACCTAAAGATAGTCGTTTGTTGTGTCGATAAATAATGCAACGAATCGATTATCTGACGGGAGAGAAAGCATGTCTTATACTGCGCTCATTTTAGGCGATACCGCGGCAACCCGCGGAAACGTAGCCGAATGTCTGGATAAAACCGGTTTGGTCCAACGCAAGCTATACTGCAAGGACGCACGCCGGGCAATTCGTTGGCTTACCGAATACGATATTGATATTGTATGCTGTGACTGGCGATGGGAGGTCAGTGAGGAGATAGCCGATCTGATGGGGGTTTTGCGTCGTCGGACCGAATGGCATGATCTTCCCGTGCTCCTTTTCAGCACCGTCGATGATCGCGAACTCTGGATGGCGGGGATGGAATTGGGCGTCAGCGAGGTTTTGCCCCAGGCGTTGAGTATGAAAGAACAGCGCGTCAAGATTCGCTGGCACCTGAAAAATCGCGAGCGCATCCAGGCTTTGCATCAGGCGCAGAGTCAGTTGGCGCGCATCGCCTTGTCCGACAGCCTGACAGGCCTGTTCAACAGGGCCTATTTCGATGCGACCATCAGTCAGGAAATCGCGCGTTGCTCTCGACGCGGTTTGCCTCTGACCTTGCTCATGGTCGACCTGGATCATTTCAAGAAAATCAACGATACGCATGGCCATCTTGCCGGGGACCGGGCATTGGAAGCGGTTGCCCAGGTCCTTACTTCCCAGAGCAGAACCAGCGATACCGTTTGCCGGTTCGGCGGAGAGGAATTCGCCATTATTCTGCCTGAAACGACAAATTGTAATGCTGCCATAGTGGCGGAGCGAATACGAAAAAAGATCGCCCAGTTGGATCTGGGATTCCCAGTGACGGCCAGTGTCGGTATCGGTTCCGCCAAGGTTACGAAATCCTTGCTGCCGGACCACATCATTGCCGAAGCGGATGGAGCCCTTTACGAAGCCAAGCGCAAAGGACGCAACAGGGTTGAATCCTCGGTTCTCAACACGGGGGTGGTTTCCGACCTGCATTTGTTTCGAAAATTCAGAGCGGCCGTAGCGACGGCGTGACGGCAAAGGCCCGAGTGCTGATGGTTTGCGGGACGCGGTTTGCGGGATGCGGTTTGCGGTTTGCGGGACGCGAAAATCCGAACCTGTTGACGGCCGATTCGCCGTCAAATTAAACTATCCAAATGACAAATGACAAATGACAAATGACAAATGACAAATGACAAATGACAAATGACAAATGACAAATGACAAATGACAAATGACAAGTGACAAATGACAAATGACAAGTGACAAGTGACAAGTGACAAGTGACAAGTGACAAGTGACAAGTGACAAGTGACAAGTGACAAGTGACAAAGTCACCAGCTTCCGAGCATCAGAGTCATGAGTCGTGCCTTGGCCTGCATGCTTCTGAAGTGCTCGGCCAGACAGAATAACGAAATTTTTTCCGTGTCTTCGGGCATGATGTGAACGATTTTAAGGGCCGTTTTTCGGCCTTTTTTTGTTTCCTCGCCCACATTCAGAACCTGGGCTTTGCATTGCAGATGCTCAAGGGTGGTGCCTGGCAGTATCAGGTGCAGCGTCACCAGTTCACCAGGAGAAAACTCTTCCCCTGCCGCAAAGCTCAGCCCCTGATTGCTCAGGCTCACATGGGTGCGAATCGGCTGCGAGCGTGTAGCGAGGGGCGTTTTTCGTTTCCACCAGGCAAGGTAGATATCGGTGTCAACCCGCAGATTTTGCCGTTGATGGTCGCACCGCTCCTGTCGCTTGATTTTCAGGCGAATCTGACGCGGATGCTCCAGTCTTTCCGGGGTGGCATGAATAAGTGTGAAATGCAGTCCCTGATCGCAGAGCAGGCGCCAGTCGCCATCGGGGTCGAGGCCGGAAATCGGCCAGTGCGGCGGGAATATCTGGGATTCGAGGTACGACGGACCGTGCATGCGCGCGATGCCGTCGATCTGCATCGCATCACCATGGATTGTTGGAACACTGATTTCGACCGTGTGCCATTCGTGGAAAACATTCAACAAATCGTCGCTCAGTGTCATGATGATGACTTTTGCTGTGGATTTAAAAGAGATCCCGGGTCCGGACCTTGGTTCGCAAAATCTCGCGTTCTCTTGCCAGGCAGAAAGCGACGATCTTGTCCCGATCCTGGTTGTCGATTTCGGTAAAATGCAGGGCAACGGCCTGGTCGCCGTTGGGTAGGTTGCAGAAACGTACCACCTGCGCCAGGCAGTCGACACGATCCAAGGTCTTGCCCTCCAGATGCAACACCATGGCAACCAGGTCGCCGACATGGAGATCGTTCGGTGCGGGGATCCGGATACCGCTGCCGCTGATGTTGACTTTGACGTCGAGGTTGCGAGCTTGCTGGGACCGGTCTGCAGCAAGACAGTAATAGTCGAGTTGTATTCTGGTATCGATGCGGAAAAACTCCCGTTCCTGAAGCGCGATGGCGGGAGGTTTCGGAATGACCAGCAGATCCGATGGGCCAAGAACCGTCCGAATGCGGGAAATCAGACGGTATTCCTGCCCATTAAGAGAAAAAATGATCTGGCACGTTTCGCGCGGATTGATGATATCCCGGAAGTTGCGTTCATAGGGAAGGGCTATGGTCAGGCCGTTGTCCGCACTGGTCCGGACGGAGCCATCGACGGCCATGGCCCGTTGCCCGTGAACGGGCACAAGTATTTTAGCTTCCCGGCCATTTCGGAAATGGTCCAGTAACGTTTCAAGCATTTCGATCCAAAGTACCTTGCCGGCAAACATGGCAGATCGCTTCTCTGCCTTTCGATTCGGGGTGCAGGTGGCAATTTGTACCATGGTCAGCAACTGCCCAGCAGGGTGTTCCCGCTGCCCCGGTTTGAAGCCCGGTATCCTCCAAGGGCTTTGCGTCCCGTTTTGAGACGATGCAACTCGTCCGCGGTCAATGCCTGCAAGGTCCGGGCCTTTTTCTGAAGCTCTTCGCATTGTTGCCTGACTTCCGACATGATCCGTTTTTTTTCTTGCACGGCGGCACGGGCCTTCTCGGATGGCTCCAGATCCTGCATCAATACATGCATCTGGCGATCCGTTTCCCGTGCCTGTGCATTCAGGTTTTGCCATTCCCGTTGTGCTCGCATCAGGGCATCGGTCTGCCCCTTTTCCAGCAGTACGGTCAATTGGGAAAGCATATCCTGCATGGCAAGGTATTCCCTCAGCGATTTTTGGACGAGTTTTTCCATGGTCATATCAAACACCTGTTCCGTGGAAATCGGAAAAAATGGTCACTGATTTACAAGCTGGCCTTGAGTGGCTGATAGCCGGCATTGACCGCGTTGCCGCTCTGAGATTCGTTGCGCGCAATGACAATCGCTTCTTTCCAGGTATCCCGAAGATCGCAAAGCATGTTCTGCACGGCTTGAAGTTTCTGACGATCTTTTTTGAGGTTCGCCTGAGTCATCTCCCGAATCATATAATCGTACAAGGCATCGAGGTTTGTTGCGATCTCTCCCCCGATTTTATGGTCCAGGGTGTTGCGGAATTCCATGATGATCGCCATGGCTCTCTGGATGCCATGGCTTTTCAGTTCGATATTTTCCTCTTCAATGCCTTGCATGGCCTGGGTGAGGAAGCGGATCGCACCGTCGTAAAGCATGATCAATATCTGTTCGGGTGAGGCGCTGTAGACCTGGTTGTTTTTATATTGATTAAGATAAGCGTTCATGTTTGTGTCCTTCCGCGGCCCGCAGGTTTAAGAATTCAACAGGCTCAATTGCTGGGTCAGGTAGGAGCCGGTGCTGTTGAGATTGCTGATCATGAGCTCCATGGCATCGAACTGGGAACGCAGCAGTTCCTCGCGTTTTTCCAGACGTTCTTCCATTTTGGCTATGTTGGATTCAATGGTTTTGAGTGTCCGGTCCGTACTGACCTGTCGGGTTGCGGCCAGTCCGTCGGCCCGGTCGGTGGCCGTGTCCAGGTAATCCTTAAACGTGTTCGATATCCCATCGATTCCGTCGATGCCGGCCAGAAGTTTGTCCAGATCATTCATATTGGTCGAGATGGCTTCTTCCAATACCGTGTTGTCGATACTGAGGGTGCCGTCCCGCTGGGTCTCCAAGCCCAGTTGGGAAAGGGTTGTCAGGCCCCCTCCCGTAGCTACCTGGGAAGTCAGCATTTTCTGCAGATTGCGTTTGACGGCCATCATGCCGCTGTCGCTGCCCCAGTCGCTGTCACTCTGATCGGCGATGTAGTTGATAACGCCGTTATAGGCGGTAACCATGTCCTTGATCTTGGTTTTGACGGCATCGACATCTTCATCCACGCTCATGACGGTGGTGTCGCCAGCGGCGGGATGTGCTTTGTTGACGGTCACGTCGACGCCGGGTATGGCGTTTTCAAACGTGTTGCTGCCGCTGGTGACCGTGATGCCGTCCACAACGATGGAGGCCAGGGAGTTGGTCTGCGTCGTGCTGAAAGAAAGAGGATCGTACCCGTTGGCCGTGGTGCCTCCCGACACGGTTGCGGAGAAAGCGCTCGCCGCGTCTTCTCCGGTCAAAACGAGGCGATATCCGCTGCCGTCCTGAATGATGCTGGCCGCGACACCTGTCGCGTTGTCGCCGGTGTTGGCCGCGTTGATTTTGTCGACCAGACTGTCGAGGGAATCGTTGTCGATGAGGATATCGGTGGTGCCGATGGTCAAGATGCCCGCGGTGAAACTGGCGTCACTGCGACTTGCATAACTGCCGTCGCTGGCATCTTTTTGTTGCCGGGCGAGACTCTGGACCTCGATGTTGTAGCTGCCCGGCAATGCACTGCCGGAGGCGGATACCGAAAAGTACTCGTCGCTGGCGGCCGTTGCCGAATAGGCGCGCACCTCGTTGCTGGTATCGATGTCCTCGAATTTATCCAGCAGTGTTTTCAGTTTGGTGTCGAGGCCGTCGAAGGCGTCCTGTCGGCTGTTGTAATATTCCTGGTCGGATTCCAGGCGATCCAGCGGTTTTCGCTCGATGTCCATCAGTGCTTCAACGATGCTGTCCGTGTCGAGGCCGCTGGCGAGGCCGCCGAAATTGATCGTAGACATGGCCCGCTCCTTTTATCTCAGGTCGTGGTGTCGAGCAGGGAACCGCGCAAATCGGTCAGCTTTTCCGATACCCCGAGGAGCTCTTCCGGCGGAATCTGGCGAATGACTTCACCGGAGTCGGAATCGATCAGGCTGATCACCAGCTCTTTGTTTTGCTCGTCGTTTTCAAACCGCACGCTGTAGATGCCGTCATCCGTCAGGGCCTTGATTTTGGTAAGAACCTCTTCCGGGGCGACGAGTTTTTCCGAGTCGGCAAGCTCCGGTTCGGATTCGGCTTTATGGCGATTGCGATCGATATTTTCTGCGGATGTCGGTGTCGGGGCCTGGCTGGCCGCGCCGACGGCTGTCTGTTCGATTTTCATTTTATCCTCCCTTGGCGGCCCGAATACTGTGGGGTAAAGGGGGCGGCTCTGCCGCCCCCTTCGTGGAAAAACCCCAATCGTTAGCCGAGCAGCGACAAGGCCAGCTGCGGGGTCTGGTTTGACTGCGCCAGGATGGAAACACCTGCCTGTTGCAGGTTGTTCATCTTGGTCATCTCGGAGGTTTCCGTAGCGATGTCCGCAT
>JASKKK010000073.1 GCA_030154185.1 Desulfuromonadales bacterium | reverse complement strand
CCTGCTTACCGGCGCTTTGCTGCACGACATCGGCAAGGTTGCGGAACTATGCTACGAACGTGCTTTCGGTTACACCGATGAAGGGAAATTGCTGGGACATATTACCATCGGTTTTCAAATGCTCGACGGAAAACTGGCGCAGTTGCCCGATTTTCCGTCCGATCTTGCCGTGCTGTTGAAACATCTGTTGCTGTCCCATCACGGCCAATACGAGTTCGGTTCGCCCAAGCGACCCAAAACCCTTGAAGCTACCATTCTCAATTATCTGGATGATCTCGATTCCAAGATCAACGGCATCCAGACCCACATCGAAAAAGAACCGGATAACGAAGAGCCGTGGACCGGCTACCATCGAATTTACGATCGGTATTTTTATAAGAGCTCTCAGGCCGGCGCCGGCCGCGAATCGGAATCTACCGTACCGCCGTCCACATCCAAAGCATCGCTCGCGTCAGCACCGGAAGCCGAAAAAGCATCGCAGACAACTGGAGCCAAGCAGCGTCGGCAGCCGGGGGAGCGCCGCAAGGGATTCAACTTCACTCTGGGGGATCAGTTGCGCGGCAAGAATCTGGATCTTTTCACCGCGGATGAAAGGGATGACTCGTGATCGATATATGGCAAGCAACCATGGTGACAGGACAACTCGGGGTCAATTGCTATTTTCTGGGATGCCCTCGGACCCGCCAGGCGATCGTTATCGATCCCGGCGGCGACGGCTCGCGGATTCTTGCGCTGTTGGAGGAGCGGGATTTCGTACTCAAGACCGTTGTCAATACACACGGTCATTTCGATCATATCGGGGCAAACCGTACACTCATCCAAAAAACCGGCGCCGAGTTGTTGCTGCATGAGGCTGATCTGTCCCTGTTGCGAGGGGCGGCCGACCACGCCGCGTCGTTTGGCTGCCAGCCCATCGAACCCTCGCCGGAACCCACCCGGTTGCTGAAAGACGGTGACAGGGTCGAGGTCGGCGCCATCGGTCTGGACGTCATTCACGTTCCAGGGCATTCCCCGGGCAGTGTCTGTCTGAAAAGCGGCGAGGATCTGTTCGTCGGAGATGTGCTGTTTGCCGGTTCCATCGGCCGTACCGACCTGCCCGGAGGCGATCATCTGCTTTTGCTGAAAGGACTGCACAGCCGATTAATGACCCTTGAGGACAGCGTCAGGGTGTATCCCGGGCATGGTCCGGAGACCACTATCGGGCGCGAACGAAAAAGCAACCCTTTTTTGAATTATTTCGAATAGGGGGCAGATTCGATGCTCACAGGTAAACAGATCGTGATCGGAGTGACCGGGGGTATCGCGGCATATCGGGCCGCTGAACTTGTCAGGCTCTTTGTCAAGGCCGGTGCGCAGGTGCATGTGGTCATGACGTCCGCGGCTACCGAGTTTGTCACACCTCTTACTTTTCAGACCCTTTCCGGCAATCCGGTGCATATCGATTTGTTCAATCTCATCAGCGAACGGGAGATCGGTCATATCACTTTGGCCGACCGTGCCGATGTGATCGTCGTCGCCCCCTGCACGGCCAATCTCGTCGGTAAAATCGCTTCCGGACTGGCCGATAATCTATTAACCACCACTATCATGGCAACTCGGGCTCCGGTACTGCTGGTGCCGGCCATGAACAGCAATATGTGGGATAATCCCATCTATCAAAGCAATCAGGCCAGGTTGGTCGAGTGGGGGTATCATTTCGTCGAACCGGTCAGCGGGCTGCTCGCCTGCGGTTGGCAGGGTAAGGGAAAAATGGCTGAGCCCGAGGATGTTTTTGAAGAAACCGTCCGGTTGCTGGCACCTGCGGATCTCGCCGGAGAGACTATTCTGATGACCGCAGGGCCGACCCGCGAGGAACTCGACCCCGTCCGATACCTGAGCAATTATTCCTCCGGCAAGATGGGATATGCCCTGGCCCGCGCGGCAAGACGTCGAGGAGCCCGAGTGATTCTTGTGTCGGGGCCGACCTGCCTGGAACCTCCGGGAGGTGTCACCTTTATCAAGGTGACGAGTGCCGAACAGATGAGGAAGGCTGTTCTTGAGAATCTTTCTCAATGCTCTGTCGTGATCAAGGCAGCCGCGGTGGCCGATTATCGACCTGCCGAACGCGCCATGCGGAAGATCAAAAAAGGCAAGCAGGAGCAGATGCAGTTGAATCTGGTCAAAAACCCGGATATCCTTGCGGAAATCGGTAAGGCCAAAAAAGGACAGCTGGTTGTCGGTTTTGCTGCCGAAACACACGATCTGGAGGCCCACGCATTACGGAAGCTGGAAAGCAAGGATCTCGACCTGATTGTCGCTAATGATGTGAGCCGCCCACAGGCCGGTTTTGAAGTCGATACCAATCTCGTGAGATTGTATTATCGCAACGGAGAATCGGAACAGTGGCCTTTGATGAACAAGTTTGAAGTCGCTGACAGGCTGCTTGACTGTGTGATCCGGTTACGGTGTTCCACGCCTGTTCAACGGGAGGAAGGTCAGTAGCCCGACAGCAACTCAAGAAGTTTTTCGGGGTGCACGATTCCTTCTCGCAGGCGCTGTTTGATTTCGGTGAGCAGCTGCTCGGCCTGGGATGCAGGCAATTTCCCTTCCAGCCATAACAGGTGCAGGTTCTTGCGAATGGCCTTGGCCGCGTTGATAGCTCTTTCACCTGCGGGGTCGGCTCTCCAGTAAGGGCTGTCCTGCATGTCCCGCAGAACGCTTAATACCGCTTCATGGGCGAGTTCCAGGTACTCTCCCTGATCGTTTATCTGCAAGGTCCATTTGGAATGATCCGCCAGGGAGCGCAGCATCTTCTGCCATTGCTGCAAGCGACTTAAAAGCAGCAAAGAGTTGAAAAGCCGCTTATTCGTACCGAAGGAAAAGAGGGTGGGGGCGAGGGTGTTGCGTAACAGGGCATCGTTGGCACTCAGATCTTTTTGCGCCAGCGAACGTGCCAGGGCCCAGCAGGCAGGATCGACGCTGCTTTCGAAGCGCATCTCCCAGTAGGTATGCTTATGCATCACCGTATTGAAGGTGCGCACCAGTTTGAAAGGGACCAGGTAGGCATGGGCAATGGTGTCGGCGGCCAGGTGCGCGATATAGCCGTAGGCGCAGGCACGCTGGGCGTCGTCTTCGGCGGCATCGAGAATGCGACGTCCCACCCGCCAGGAATGGCAGTGCTGCAGATAGTGCGTGAATCGCTTGCCCAGGGTGATGTCCGCGCTTATGCAGCCGTATAGAAAATCGAAGGGATGAGCGCCGAGCAGATGCCGCAAGGCCTCCGGGAGCAGATGCAACTCTCCCAGAATCTGCGAACCGAGTTGCAGATGTATTCCCAATCCCCAGGCCAGGGCATGGGTCGGAACAACAAGAACGGCCAGACATGTTATGCAAAAAATTCTGAACACCATGGATATCTGCGTTTACTCCTGGTCACAGGATAATCCCGCAGGTGAGAAAAAGTAAAGAGACTATGCCGCAAAAGATATATCGGGATTTATGCGAAGCTTTCGGACAGGTTCAGGGACTGCTGGAAAATTTACGGCAGTTGGGGGTTCACGAACTGCCGGATCCGCCCGATGAGGCTTGTTTGCCGGTTTGTCCGGTTGCGTCTTCTTCCGATGACGGTTCATCGAAGCCTTGTCGGCCGGAAAGCCTTGAGGAGATTCGTGACGACCTGGGAGACTGTCGACGTTGCGTCCTCAGCGAAAAGCGCCAACATATCGTCTTCGGTTGCGGCAGTGAAAAGGCGCGATTGGTCTTGGTCGGCGAAGCGCCCGGGCGGGAGGAAGACAAGCAGGGGGTTCCCTTTGTCGGGGAGGCCGGACGCCTGCTGGATCGCATGCTTTTCGCCATGGGATTGCGTCGCGAGGACGTCTATATATGCAATGTTCAAAAGTGTCGGCCACCGGGCAACCGGGATCCGCAGGCCGATGAGATTGCCGCATGCGAGCCTTTTCTGATACGCCAGCTGGCAACTATCCAACCACGGGTTATCGTGACTCTGGGACGCTTCGCCGCCCAGACTCTGCTGCGCAGGCAGGAGGCCATCAGTCGCTTGCGAGGCCGCTGGCACGCTTATGAAGGGATTCCGCTGATGCCGACCTATCATCCGGCCTATCTGCTTCGCAATCCCGCCTCAAAGCGGGAGGTATGGGAAGATCTCAAGCAGGTCATGAGTCGTTTGCGGGGCGATGATTCCTGAGGAGGTCGCTTGTGTCTCTGCTTGAATTGGAGAAGGTGCAGAAAATCCGCATCCGGGAGGATGGTGTACGTTTAAATGTCCTGCAGGGGATAAGTATGGCGCTTCCGGCCGGAAGTGTGACCGTGATGGTCGGGCCGTCCGGTTGCGGAAAAACGACTTTGTTGCGATTGATTAATCGTCTGGAAGAACCGAACGGCGGCCGTATTCTTCTCGATGGGCGGGAAATTGCTCTGCTGCCTCCGTTGCAGCTGCGTAAAAAAGTGGCTTTGGTTCCGCAAAAAAACCTTCATGTTTAACGGAACGGTGCAGGAAAATCTGCAACGGCCCTTTCTGTTGCGAAAACTGACTCCGCCTCCGTCTGATCATCCTGTCTGGCAACAAACCCTTGCACGCCTTGACCTGCCGGAGCTGTTTCTTTCACGGATGGCGACGTCTTTGTCCCTCGGCCAGCAGCAGCGCGTCGGTGTCGCACGCGCCCTGGTTTGCGAGCCGCAAGTGGTGTTGCTGGATGAACCGACCAGTGCTCTGGACCGGCCCGCCGCCGAACGGTTCGCCCAATCGCTGCGTACGCTGTGCGGGGAAAAAGGGATGACTTTTCTGGTGGTAACGCACGATTTGTGGTTTGCAGAGCGCGCTGCCGATCACGCGGTTTTCCTGGAGGCCGGACAAATCAGGGAACATGCACAGGCCGGACAATTCTTCGAGGCGCCGCAAACCGATGCTTTGCGCAGGTTCCTGCTGGGTTCCGAGGGTGCGGGAGGGGCATGATGAATCAGGCGGGCATTATCGATCCGGGTCTCCTGGATATGGCCTTCGGCTACGGCATGATCCTGCTGGTGGCCGGACTTTTTCGGCTTATCGGGGCAGGTCGCGAAAAGGATTTGCTCTGGGCCTCTTTACGCATGGTCGTACAGCTTATCGCTATCGGGTTTTTACTGAGGTTGATTTTTGCCGTGCAAAATCCCCTTGCGACCATTCTGATACTGTTTGTCATGGGTACTTTTGCACTGCAGGTTTCCGGCGGAAGAATAAAGATACGGGTTCCGGGGTTTTATCGGATTGTAGGCGTATCCTTGCTGTTCGGATGCGGTTTAGTGAGCGTTTATTTTTGTTTTTTCGTTGTTGGGCCCTCTCCCTGGTACGATTCCAGGTACCTCATTCCCCTTGCCAGCATGATCCTGGGAAACTCCATGAACGGCGCCAGCCTGGCAATGGAGCGCTATCTGTCCGAGGTGCGCGAACGACGAGATGAAATCGAAACAGCTCTGTCGCTTGGTGCCAGCTCCGCCGCCGCAGGTGCGTCTGCTTTACGTCACGCGTTTCGCGCGGCCCTTATACCCATAACCAACTCCATGGCTGCCGCCGGTCTGGTGACACTGCCCGGAATGATGACCGGACAGATTCTTTCCGGCACGGATCCCATCATCGCCGTGAAATATCAGATCGCCATCATGTGCGCTATCGTTGCGGGCGTCGCGGCAACCACTTTGCTGATTCTGTTTCAATGTCAGCGTGTCTGTTTTACCCCCTCCCACCAGCTTCGGCAGAATCTTTTCTCCAACGATTGATCTCCTATTTTCAGTGGGTTTAATTCCGGCTACCCTCGAAATTTGCCACGAATTGCCATCCAGGGGTGGCCTGTTGGCAATTTTGGCGTAAACTTCCAGGTAGAAGGTTTGCGATAGACGGAATCGAATCTTTTCCTACTGCACTTTTGTAACCGGGGAAGGCCATTATTATGAAGAAACCTTTAGGAGAAAGGCTCGTTGAGGAAGGCGTTATTTCGCAGCAGCAGCTTGATGCCGCATTGCAACGGCAGAGATTGCGTGGCGGAAGGCTGGGACACAACCTGTGTGCCTTGGGATATCTCGATCAAAAAAAATTGCAGGCTTCTTTTCGCAAACCGCCCGAATGTCCCCAAACGGTCGAGGATACGGGGCTGGACTTGTTTTTTATTTCCGACCTGGTATTGAAACATACCTTGTTCCTGGGAGATTTCACCCTGGCGGAACTGGTCGATCGGGTCAAGCTGCCATCGCATATCCTGGACCAGGCCGTTGAAGAACTCAGAAGAGAACATTTTGTCAAGGTCAAGGGGGCTTCGCTCTATAATAAAAGCACATATCAATACTGCATCACCGAACCGGGGATTCGCAGAGCCTCCGCCTTGCTCGATGTTTCCCGCTATGTCGGTCCCGCGCCGGTGAGTCTGGACGATTATCGTGACATGGTCGATCTGCAGACCGTGCGCAGTCTGCTGGTAAGCCAGGAGCGTGTGCACCAGGTTTTTTCGCATCTGGTGGTCAGTGACCGCTTGCTTCGGCGACTTGGACCGGCGCTGAGTTCCGGAAAGGAAATTTTCCTCTACGGACCGCCGGGAAACGGTAAGACCTCCATCGCAGAAGCGATTGCGGAATTGTTTCCGGGCGGCATCTACATGCCCTACGCCTTGCTGGTAAGGGGAGAGATTATCAACACCTACGACCCGGTAAACCATCGGGCCATGGAGGTGAAAAACGGAGGAAACGCATATGACGAGCGTTGGCTGCAGGTACGTCGACCCGTGGTGATCGCCGGGGGAGAGCTGACGTTACGCACTCTCGATCTCGATTTCAATCCAATCACCAAATATTACGAGGCTCCCTTGCAGGTCAAAGCCAACAACGGCATTTTTATCATCGATGATTTCGGGCGTCAGCAGGTCGACCCGCAATTGCTGCTCAATCGCTGGATGGTGCCGCTCGATCGTCGCATCGATTTTCTAACCCTGCATACGGGGATGAAATTCGAAATTCCGTTCGACAACCTGGTCATCTTTTCAACCAATATCGAACCCCAGGAACTTGTCGACGAAGCTTTTCTTCGAAGAATTCACTACAAATTCAAGGTCGATTACCCCACCGAAGAACAGTTCGAAAACATTTTCAGACAGGTTTGTCAGCTCAACGGCATGGCATTCGACAAGGCTGTCTTCAGCTATCTGATGGACCAGTTTTACCGTCGACTCGATATCCGTTACAGCGCCTGTCATCCACAGGATCTGGTGGAACACATACTGGCGGATGCCTCATATCACGGTTATCCTCCGGTTTTGACGCGCGAAAGCATCACCGCTGCCTGGGAGGATTATTTCGTACGGATTTAACTGACGGCATCGGAGAAAGCAAGAAAATGGTGGATAGGGGTTGACATGTGCAGTCGAATTTATTAATAGATAGGCGCCGTGGCGACATCGGATGTGTCGCGGGAATTATTGCGCGACTTCTTGATGATGAAAAGAGCGTTTGATGGAAACCTTTCTGGCGCCAGCCAAAATAAACCTCTGTCTGCATGTGTTAGGACGTCGGGAGAATGGCTATCATGATCTGGCCATGCTCATGCAGCGTGTATCCCTGTACGACCGCATCGGTATTTCTCTTATCGAAGGCTCCGCAATTCGCGTTCACTGTGGCGGTGTCGTCCTGCCTTCCGGTCAACAGAACATAGCTGCGCGCGCTGCCGAGGCTCTTTTCGAACAGGCCGGTATTCGGCAGGGATTGGAGATCGACATAGAAAAACATATTCCGGTGGCCGCGGGGTTGGGTGGCGGGTCTTCGGATGCTGCGACGGTGCTGATGGCGCTCAACGACATGCTCGGTCTTGATTTTACCCCTGACCAGCTGATGAAAGTGGGTGTTAAACTGGGGGCGGATGTGCCTTTCTTTATTTTCAAGCATCCCGCCTGGGCCACCGGCATTGGTGACAAGCTGGAAGAGGTTAAGGGCCTGCCGCCGGTCTGGTATGTATTGGTCAATCCCGGACTGGAAGTGTCGACGGCCTGGGTTTATCAAAATTTGCGGTTGACAACCCCGAGGGATAATCTTAGAATACCTCGGTTTTCCGGCACGGTAGATGAGGTTGTCGCGCTGTTGTACAATGACCTTGAAGCTGTGACGGCCGAGCGTTTCCCGCTTGTCGGGGAAGTCAAGCAACAACTGATCGATCTCGGTGCGGCAGGGGCATTGATGAGCGGTAGCGGATCGACGGTGTTCGGTGTGTTCAGTGACGAAGATAGGGCTCGTGCCGCAGTTGAAAAGCTTTCGGTCCGACCGGGGTGGAGAGCGTTTGCCGTTGCCCCTGTAGATGACTGATGTTTGTCAAGAGGCTCTGCGTTGCCGGTTAAATAGAAATAGCATTTCAGATTATGATGGGGCGTCGCCAAGTGGTAAGGCACCGGATTTTGATTCCGGCATTCCCAGGTTCGAACCCTGGCGCCCCAGCCACCTTACATAGTCGCTCTGTTGAAGGGTCCCCACAGCGGAGCGAATGCGCAACTGGATACGGATTGGCCCCGGTTGCAAAACAGGTCATGGTTTCCATGGCCTGCAGTTTTTTCTTGCTTACCAACTGAGGATCTGTCGTGAATAACCTGAAAATTTTCTCCGGTAATTCGAATACGCCTCTAGCACGCGAAATCTGTGGTCATCTAGCTATTCCCCTCGGAGCAGCCAAGGTTCGTCCTTTTTCCGATGGCGAAATCATGGTGGAAATCGGAGAAAACGTGCGTGGTCGCGATGTCTACGTGATTCAGTCAACCTGCGCCCCTGCCAACGACAACCTCATGGAGCTGTTGATCATGGCCGATGCCCTCAAGCGGGCCTCGGCGGCCCGCATTACTGCCGTGATTCCTTACTTCGGCTATGCCCGGCAGGATCGCAAGGTTGCCCCGCGCACCCCCATAACCAGCAAGCTGGTTGCCGATCTGGTTTCCACCTCCGGTTTTGATCGGGTTTTGACCATGGATCTGCATGCCGGGCAGATTCAGGGTTTTTTCAATATCCCCGTGGACCATCTTTACGCCGCGCCTGTTATTTTACGTGATATCTCCGACCGGTTCGGGGGGTCGCTAGTGGTGGTTTCTCCCGATGCCGGGGGGACGGAACGGGCAAGGGCTTTTGCCAAGCGGCTTGATGCCAGCCTCGCCATTATCGACAAGCGTCGCAGCGGGCCCAACGTATCGCAGGTCATGAATATCATAGGCGATGTCGAAGGTAAGACCTGCGTCATTGTCGACGACATGATCGATACCGCCGGAACCCTTTGTCAGGCCGCGCAGGCTCTTAAGGAAAAGGGAGCCGGGGACGTCTATGCTTTCGCGACCCACGCGGTTCTTTCCGGACCGGCGTTGGAGCGCATAGATAATAGTTGTATGAAGGAAGTCGTTGTTACCAATACCATCCCCGTACTCGATAAGATCAAAAAATGTGATCGGTTGCGGCAATTGTCGGTGGCCGAGCTTCTCGCCGAGGCTATTCGGCGTATCAACGGCAGCGAGTCGGTCAGTTCACTATTCGTATAAGATAAGACAGGGTTTTATATAGCCCGAAACTACCTGAGGATTGGAGGAACGGATACATGGCACAGACGGAATTGAATGTCAGCCAGCGTGAAGGACTTGGAAAGGGGACTGCTCGCAGTCTGCGTCGCGAGGGGCTGATTCCCGCCGTCATGTACGGCAAAGGCGTTGAAAACTGCGCCCTGGCTGTAGAAACTAAGCAGCTCGCCGCCATTATCGGCAGCGAAGCTGGTCTCAATACCCTGATTACCCTTAAGGGCGAAGGGGCTGTTGACGGTAAGGTCGTCATTCTCAAGGATATGCAGATCGATCCGGTTCGTGAGGAACTCCTGCATGCCGATTTTCAGGCCATCGACCTCAAGGCGAAAACCCACGTCATGGTTCCGCTCGTCGCTGTCGGTAAATCCGCCGGGGAAAAAGAAGGCGGAAACCTGCAGGTGATTCGCCACGAAATCGAGCTGGTCTGCCTGCCGACCAATATTCCGACCGCGCTTGAAATCGATGTCACCGCACTTGGTATCGGTGATGCTCTGCATGTACAGGACATTCAGTTGCCTGAAGGTGTGGAGCTCCCTCAGGACGTCAACTTCACTGTTGTGACCGTTACCGGGCACACTGCTGAAGCGGAAGAAGAGAGTGCTGAGGAAGTTGCCGAGGCCGAACAGGCTGCGGAATAAACGGACGAGGCGATCAATCCTTGAAGTTAGTGGTCGGTTTGGGCAACCCGGGCCCGAAATATGCTGCAACGCGGCATAATATCGGTTTCCTGGTTGCCCAGAAATTTGCGGAAAAGGTAGGTTTGGCGCTCAAGCGTCAGGCCTACCAGGCTGTTGTGGGAACGGGGCGCGCCGATGGGCGGGAAACGATGGTTCTGTTGCCCCAGACCTTTATGAATCGCAGCGGCATCTCGGTTGCTTCTGCGTGCAAGGCGAAAAAAATCGTTGTCGAGGACCTGATCGTCATTCATGACGAAATCGACCTCCCATTCGGGTCCGTACGTATCAAGGTCGGTGGTGGCCATGGAGGTCACAACGGTCTGCGCAGTATCGTCGATCTGCTTGGTTCGAGGGATTTTGTGCGGTTGAGGGTCGGCATCGGCAGGCCTGCCGGTCCGGTGGATGTGGCCAGGTACGTGCTCGGACCATTCTCTTCCACGGAAAGAGGTCAACTCGACAAGGTGCTGGAAAGCTCGGTCAAGGCTTTGGAGGTGTTGTTGCTTAAGGGTGCGCAACAAGCCATGAACGAGTTCAATAACCGGGTGTTTTTAAATTAACAGAGAGGGAAGAATCAAATGGAACTGCAAATGCTTGCAAAGCTTGCACCGATCCTTGGTGCGGTGGGGTTTGTGATCGCCATTGTCATTTACAATGTGATCAAGGCGCAGCCGGTGGGCAACGCGCGGATGAAAGAAATTTCGGACGCCATCCATTCGGGCGCCATGGCTTTTCTCGGCCGGGAATACCGTGTGCTGTCGGCCTTTATCGTTCTGGTGTTCTTCCTGATCTTCATGGGTATGAACAAAGAAACCGCCTTGGCCTTCCTCGGCGGCGCGCTCTGCTCCATGGTCTGCGGATTTATCGGCATGAAGGCCGCCACCCGCGCCAATGTGCGCACTACCGAAGCTGCCCGCGAGGCCGGTCAGGCCAAGGCTCTGCTGGTATCTTTCAATGGCGGCGCCGTCATGGGCCTTGCCGTCGCGTCTCTGGGCCTTGTCGGCGTTGGTATTGCCTTCATCATCTTCGGCAACGCTGAAACCGCCCAATACATCAACGGTTTTGCCATGGGGGCTTCATCCATCGCGTTGTTCGCCCGTGTCGGTGGCGGTATTTATACCAAAGCTGCTGACGTCGGGGCCGACCTGGTGGGCAAGGTTGAAGCAGGCATTCCCGAAGACGATCCCCGCAACCCCGGTGTCATCGCCGACAATGTCGGGGACTGCGTCGGTGATACTGCTGGTATGGGCGCCGATATTTTCGAATCCTATGTGGGTTCGATTATCGCGACCATCGCCATTGCCGCGGCTGCCAGCCCCGCCCTTCTTGCCAAGCTCGGCAGCGGGGAAGCCGTTCAGTCCAACGCCATGTTGTTGCCTCTGGCCATGGCTACGATCGGGCTGGTGTTTTCGCTGATCGGCATCGGTTCCATGAAATTTCTGAAGGCCATCGATCCTGCCAAAGCGTTGCATTACACCACTTTTGTCGCTGCCGGCGGATTTCTGATTGCCGCCTACTTCCTGATTCTCGCTTTTGGTCTCAATATCGGCATATTCTGGGCTATTCTTGCCGGTACCCTGTCCGGTGTCGCCATCGGACAGGTCACCGAATACTATACCGCCTCCAGTCCGGTAGCGCGTATCGCCGAAGCCAGCAAAACCGGTCCCGCCACCAATATCATCCATGGACTGGCTGTCGGCCTTGAAAGTTGCGCACTGCCTGTCCTTATTATCTGCATCTCCATTTTCGTCGCCAACTACTACGCCGGTCTCTACGGTATCGGTATCGCCGCTGTCGGCATGCTCGCCACCGTCGGTGTCACCATGACCGTCGATGCCTACGGACCGATTGCCGACAATGCCGGCGGTATTTCCGAAATGTGCGGGCTTGGCCCGGACGTGCGTAAAATCACTGACGGCCTCGATTCCATCGGCAATACCACTGCCGCCATCGGCAAGGGATTCGCCATCGGTTCCGCGGCGCTGACCGCTCTGGCGCTGTTCTCCGCTTATGCAACCACGGTCGGGCTTAAAGCTATCGATCTTATGCAGCCCGAGGTTGTCATCGGTCTGCTTATTGGCGGAATGCTGCCCTTCTTCATCGGTGCTCTGACCATGACGAGTGTGGGGCGTGCAGCCGGCAAGATGGTCGATGAAATCCGTCGCCAGTTTCGCGAAATTCCAGGCCTTCTCGAAGGCAAGCCCAGCGCCAAGCCCGAACCGGAAAAATGCGTTGACATTTCCGCTCGTGCCGCCCTGCGTGAAATGGTATTGCCCGGGATGACTGCCGTTATCGCACCGGTGCTGGTCGGTTTCGTTATCGGCAAGGAAGCCCTCGGCGGCATGCTGGCCGGCGCAACCCTGGCCGGCGTGATGCTGGTGCATCTCTATGTGGCC
>JASKKK010000072.1 GCA_030154185.1 Desulfuromonadales bacterium | reverse complement strand
AAAAGAGCCAAAAATTTAGAGGAACCTTTTCCTCTCCATGATCTGGAAGCTTTTGTCGATCACGTGGTGAAGTTCGTTTTGGCGGGTATTGCCGCGATTAGAAACGACTCTGCCATGGGCGATCCCTCCGCTTAGTTCGGCCAAACGTACAGGCCGGAAACAAGAGGTTTTTTCATGAAAACGAAGCCCAGCCTCCTTGCACTGGTTCTTCTCGCCGGTCTCGGGCTCACCGCCTGTGTTGCGGTCGGGCCGGATTATGAGACACCGGTCATGGATGTGCCGGCAGCCTGGAGGCAATCCGGTTTGAAAGCCGACGGTGAAAAGCAGGTTGCAGAAGCCATCGATCTTAGCCGGTGGTGGCGGGAGTTGGACGATCCGGTACTTAACGATCTGGTAACCGATGCGCTCAAGGCGAATCTCGACCTGGCCACGGCCAGGGCACAGCTGCGCGAAGCACGGGCCCAGCGGGCACTGGCAGGGGCGCAGCTCGGGCCGACGGTGGACGTATCGACCTCGGCTACCCGCAGGCAGTCGAGCGAGAAGAGTGGCTCGGGGGCCACCAGTGAATTGTATAACGCCGGTTTCGATGCGGATTGGGAAGTAGATATCTTCGGAGGACTGCGTCGAGGCCTGGAAGCAGCCGAGGCGGATCTCGATGCCGGCATGGAGGGCCTGCGAGACACGCAGGTGTCGATCGTTGCCGAAGTGGTTCTCAACTATGTCGATCTGCGTACCGCCGAGCGCCGTCTGACGATTGCCGAAGACAACATTGCTTCCCTGAACGAGATTTTTGAATTGGCTCGATGGCGTTTTCAGGCCGGATTGGTTTCGGAAATAGATGTCGCTGCGGCACGTACGGAGCTGGAAAGCACCAGGGCTGATTTGCCTTCCCTGCGAACCACGACGGTGGAAGCGCGCAACCGGCTTGCGGTGCTGCTGGGCCGCAAGCCCGGCGACCTTGAATCCCGTCTTTCCGTATCCGGAGCCATCCCTCTGGCCGAACATGCCGTGGCCGTTGGCATCCCGGCCGACATCCTGCGACAACGGCCTGACGTACGGGCTGCCGAGCGCAAATTGGCCGCACAGACGGCGCGGCTGGGCGAGGCAGAGGCGGATCGCTATCCGAGCTTCAATCTTTCGGGTTCCGTCGGTCTGGAGGCCCTTACCCTGTCGGGTCTGGGAAGTGGCAGCGCCGCCCTGTATTCTCTGTTGGGATCCATGACCGCGCCGATTTTTCACTCGGGTCGCATTCTAGCCAATATCGAAACGCAGGATGCCCTGCTCGAACAAGCCCGGCTGGCTTATAAGACGGCAGTGTTGACCGCCCTTGAAGATGTGGAAAATGCGCTGGTCGCTGTAACCAATACCAGCGAACGTCGAAACAAGTTGATGCAGGCTGCAGACTCGGCTCGAGAAACATTGCGGTTGGCCGAGCAACGCTACGCCAGTGGATTGATCGATTTTTTAACCGTGCTGGACAGTCAACGTACAGTACTCAATCTCGAGGATGATCTCGCCGGCAGCACCGGTGAACTGGCCGCTGCCCAGATCCAGTTATACAAGGCCCTGGGCGGCGGCTGGTCCGTCGCGCCCGAACAGGAAAACCACAGGAATGCGTCATGAACGATACTCCCAAAACAAATGTTGATCGTGCCGATGCCGAATTCGATGCTCTGCTTTCCGCTCATGGCAGCGACGGTTTTCTGCGCCGCCGGCGTTGGCCGATGGTCGCGGGGTTGGTTGTACTGCTGCTTGCCGGTTATTTTCTGCTTAAGGGCAACGGCCGTTCTCAGGAAACGCAATATCTGACGGAAAAGGCGACAAGGGATACCCTGGTCGTCAAAGTTACCGCCACTGGCAATCTGGAACCGACCAATCAGGTGGAAGTAGGCAGTGAACTCTCCGGTACGATCGATGCTGTCTACGTCGATGACGATGATCGCGTAACCAAGGGACAGCTATTGGCCAGACTCGACCTGTCCAAATTCGAAGATGCCGTCGCCAAATCCAAAGCCGTCGTCGCGGTTGCCGAAGCGAATCTGCAACAGGTACTGGCAACGGCGGAGGAAACGCGTGCCAAACTCGAAAGATACCGTGAAGTCAGACGATTATCCGACGGCAAGGTGCCGTCCAAAACCGAGATGGAGGCCGCCGAAGCTTCATTCGCTCGGGCCGAAGCCGATATCGCTAATGCAAAAGCCAACATTGCCGAGGCCAAAGCCGCGCTGCGCAGCGACGAAACAGACCTCGGCAAGGCACACATCCGTTCACCCATCGACGGCGTTGTGCTGGAACGCGATGTCGATCCGGGCCAGGCGGTGGCCGCTTCACTGCAAGCCGTTACTCTGTTTACCCTGGCCGAGGATCTTTCCCGGATGGAGCTGGAGGTCGATGTGGACGAGGCCGATGTAGGACAGGTCAAAGCCGGCCTCAAGGCGAGTTTTACCGTCGATGCATGGCCAAACAGGAGTTACGATGCAACGATAACCCGGGTTGGTTTCAATGCCACCGACGATGACGGCGTTATATCCTATCCTGCCGTGCTGAAGGTTGCGAATAATGATCTCAGCCTGCGTCCGGGTATGACAGGCACGGCCGTGATCACAACCCTCACGCGCGATAAAGCGCTGCTGGTGCCGAATGCCGCGTTGCGCTTCACCCCACCGAAGGAAATCCCTGCGGAGTCGTCGGGAGGCGGTCTGGTCGGTTCTCTCATTCCGCATCCGCCCGGCAGAACACATAAGATGCAAACTCAGATGGTGGATGAAGATGGTATCCAGCGGGTCTGGGTGTTGCGCGACGGGCGGGCCGTGCCTCTGCAGGTGAATACGGGGGCCAGCAATGGACGGTTTACCGAAATCGTCGGTGGACAATTGCAGGCCGGCATGGATGTCATAACCGAAATCGTGAGTGTTCAGCCGTGAGCGCCTCCGAACCTTTGATCCGGCTGAAAGGCATCACAAAAACCTATGGTATCGGACAGGCGGCTTTTCAGGCCCTTAAAGGTATCGATCTCGCCATCGAAAGCGGTGAGTTCGTCGCCATTATGGGGCACAGCGGATCCGGCAAGTCGACAACGATGAACATTCTCGGTTGTCTCGATACCCCCACCGGTGGCAGCTACGAATTCCAGGGCGTGCACGTCGAACGCCTTTCGCGCAACCAGAGAGCTTTGCTGCGACGATATTTCCTCGGGTTCGTATTTCAGGGATTCAATCTGCTGGCACGCACCACCGCGCTGGAGAACGTCGAGTTGCCGTTGATCTATCGCGGCGATCCGGCCGCTGAGCGACATGCCGCCGCGCGTGCCGCCCTGGAACATGTCGGTTTGCAGGGCTGGGAGCATCATACTCCGGCGGAATTGTCCGGCGGCCAGCAGCAGCGTGTGGCCATTGCCCGTGCCATGGTATCCCGGCCCAAGGTGTTGCTTGCCGACGAGCCCACCGGAAACCTCGATACGCGTACCAGCGAGGAAATCATGGATTTGATCGGAACCTTCAACCGTGAACACGGTATTACCGTGCTCATGGTCACCCACGAGCCTGAGATGGCGCAGTATGCCAGTCGGGTCATCAATTTCGTCGATGGGCGAGTGGAAAAAGATCAACGGAACCGGGGAGAAATCTGATGCTGTGGAATACTCTGCTGCTGGCATTACGGGCCATCCGTCGGAATCTGATGCGTTCCTTCCTCACCACCCTCGGCATCGTGATCGGTGTCGCCGCCGTCATCACCATGGTTACCCTCGGTAACGGCGCCACCCAATCGGTTTCCGACCGCATTTCCAGCATGGGCAGCAATTTGCTGATGCTGGTTCCGGGGCAGCGTTTCGGCCCCGGGTCCGAAGGCGCAGCCAAATTCAAGACTGCGGACGTCGAGGCCATCCGCGGTCAGATCGGTGCCGCCAAACACGTTGCTCCGGTGATTAACGCTTCGGCGACCGCCGTGTATCAGGCGGAGAACTGGTCCACATCCATTTCCGGCAGCAATGACGATTATTTCGAAGCGGGCGGATGGGAATTGGCTTCAGGTCGCGTATTCACCGAATCCGAACAGCGGTCCGGCCGGGCGGTTTGTGTCCTTGGCGAAACGGTGCGGGAAAAACTGTTCGGTCGGCAGAATCCGGTGGGCGCCGATGTCCGTATCAAACAATTTTCCTGTGAAGTCATCGGGCTGCTCAAATCCAAGGGCCAGTCGGCTATGGGCACGGACCAGGATGACACCATCGTGATGCCTTTGCGCACAGTGCAGCGCCGCCTCGCCGGAAGCCAGGACGTCGGCCGGCTGATGATTTCGGTGCACGACGGTGCTTCCATCGACGCGGTCAAGGAGCAGCTTACCTTGCTGATGCGCGAGCGCCGCAACATCGGGGAAAGCGAAGACGATGATTTTCAGGTAATGGATACGCGGCAGATCGCCGAAACGCTCACCGGCACGACCAAAATTCTTACCATGTTGCTCGGTGCGGTGGCGGCGGTAAGCCTGCTGGTAGGGGGGATCGGCATCATGAACATCATGCTGGTGTCGGTGACCGAACGCACCCGTGAGATCGGCATTCGACTGTCCATCGGCGCTCTGGAGAGGGAAGTCCTGTTGCAGTTTCTCATAGAAGCCGTGGTGCTTTCGAGTTTAGGCGGCTTTGTCGGGATCGTGCTGGCAACAGCTGCTTCGATTTTTCTGGCCGCTCTGATGGGCATTCCCTATCTGTTTGATCCGGGAATAAACCTGCTGGCCTTCCTGTTCTCCGCAGCCATCGGCGTGATTTTCGGATATTTTCCTGCACGTCGCGCGGCCAGCCTCAACCCGATCGACGCTTTGAGGCACGAGTAGCTCTGCTCATGGCCGTCTCCAAAGGATGAAATTGGCAGCCGGAATGTAAAAAAGCGCCCTTATTTTGAGGTCTTCCGCGCATGCAATATTCTATTTGTGGAAAAGAGTGAAACGTGTGTGAATTCCCGTATCATAGTTTTTCAGGTTCGGTGCTGTGGCTGCAGCACGATTTCGCTACGGTTTTGCGGGGCAGATAGCATCGACCCAGCAACAGCACCAGCACGATGGCAAAGGCAACCATCCAGGGGGAGTCGGTGGCCGATCCCAGATCGCTGACCCATCGCGTGATATCCAGACCCGCCCAGGCATAGAAGGCATTGGTGAGCCAGCCGAACAGCAAAGAGCATACGGCAATGGACAGGATATAGACGACCGTCGCCGCCCTGCCGAGGTATCGGCTCACTACGGTGAGGGTTGCGGCATTGGTTGCCGGCCCGGCGAGCAGAAAGACCAGGGCGGCTCCGGGGGACAGCCCTTTGAGTACCAGAGCAGCCGCCACCGGGGTGGAGGCGCTGGCACATATGTAAAGGGGGATGCCTATCCCCAGCATGACCAGCAGGGAAGCGAATCCGTTGTTGAGGTGGCGAAGGAAAAAGTCGTCCGGCACCCCGTAGGCGATGACCCCTGCGATGGCGATGCCCAAAAGCAGCCATTTCCCCAAGTCGGCAAAAAGTTCGTAAAAGGCATAGTGCAGTCCGGAGAGCAACCTGATACCCAGGGGTTGAGACTTTTTCGGCGAGATTGTTCCGCAACAGCTTGCTGCGCTCGCTGAGCAACCGCAATTACCATTCTCCGGAACCATCCTCCTGTCCTCTTTCGGGGTTTTTTCGGGTAGTTGATTGATCCATATGCCGGTGAATGTAGCGGTGATAAAGGATGCGACGGGGCGTATCACCGTCATGGCAGGATCGAGCAAAGCCCATGTGATGGCGACGGAGTCGACACCCGTTTCCGGGACGGATATCAGAAAGGCCGAGGTGGCTCCCTTGCTCGCACCTTGTTTTCGCAGGCCGATAGCTGCCGGAATCACTCCGCAGGAACACAGCGGCAAGGGAATGCCGAACAGCGAGGCTTTCAATACCGAAGATGTTTTGTTCCGCCCCATGTGTCTGGACACTGAATCCAGAGGCAGAAATTCCTTAAGCATTCCCGCCATGAGAAACCCAAAAAGCACAAAAGGTGCGGATTCGACAAGGATTTCCCAGCATTCCGCAAGTATTCCGATCAGTAGGTTCAGTATAAAAGCCATGTTACTGTCTCTTTCCGGGAGTGGGGGAAGGCGATAGGTGTCGTCAGCCCGTTACGCCATGCCGTAAGGCTTTGTCAATCAGAGAACTCAGTTGGTTTTCGTTGAGGGCGTAGAAGACGATCTTCCCTTCTTTTCGATAGCGGACGATATTGTGCGCGCGGAGCAGGCGCAGCTGATGGGAGATCGCCGAGGATGTCATTTTGAGAAGCTCGGCAATTTCGCAAACACAGAGCTCTGTAGCCGCCAGCCCTCGAATGATACGCATCCGTGTCACATCTCCCAGCAACTTGAAGGTGTTTGCCATCTCCAAAAGGCTCGTTTCATCCGGCATCTGTTCTTTTGCCAGCGCGATCCGTTTTTCATCGATAATGGTGGTTTGACAGACATCTTGATCCATAGCGTCCCTCATGGTTGAATGAGTGTTCAAGTGTTTTTCCAAAATAAAAAGAAAGACGGCGGATGTCAAGATTGCAAAACCGACATACCAGAATGCTGCCTGGAATTGAAGGTTTGCTGCCGGATTTTGGAGGAGATGACAGGTGGTACCTTCAGACTATTTGCCGATCCGGAGGCTACGGATAAAAATAGGGTATTATTTTATGAGAAATGAATGCTTTTCATAGACGCGAGGAGGCATGCATGATCCGTAGAATATGTCGTAATTGCGGTTCGGAAATGGTCAAGGAATTAACGTCGGAAGGTCCGAAGTTTTTTTGCGAAACATGCAGCGATTACAGTCCCTATGACGCATTCGACATGGACCCTTTCTGTCCGGAGTGTGATGAAATGCTTCAGTTTTGCGGGAAGTGTTCCAGTGGTTTTTTCTGCAATCGTTGCGGATGTATCTTGTCCAGAAAGCATATTGTCTGGAAGAACAGGTAAAACCATTCTTTTTGAATGTTTTATGCGCTTTCCGGATACGCTGAATGAATGTTCATGCTTGTTGCCTGTCAGGCAACAAGCATGAACGGTATTTTCTTTGTCGGGCAAGTCTCGGCATACCGGCGCAACATGGCGTCGAGGTTATGCGGACCTGTAAGCTTTGGCCAGTACTTCGACCGGATGGTAGACAGGGTAGGGAAGGCAGTGGTAAAACTGCAAGCGGCAACTCATGCAGTCGGTGACAATTGCCTGGGGAGCGTGGTCGCGGATTTTTTTCATCAGCGGCTCCCCAAGGTCGAGTGATTTCTGGTGAAAATGATCCTTGAAGCCGAAAACTCCTCCCATGCCGCAACAGTCGTAATCGTTGCCGACTTCCTCGATATCCAACTCGGGAATCAATGTCAACAGATCCAAATAGGGACGTCCCATTTTCTGTTCCCGCATATGACAAGGGGCGAAATAGGCCAGGCGTTCGGGCATCGGCGCGAAATCGGTTGCGAGCCGTCCCTTTGCATGAAGCCGGGTCAGATACATGCCGAAATCGAAAAGGTGGTCGGAAAGGCGGATTCGTTCCATGGGATCGATGGAAGAAAAGTAGCCGTCGTCCTTCAGGATGTCGTGGTACATGGACTTTTTGAGAATCCAGAACTGACCTTCGCCCTTTTCCGGGGCGGGGACTTTCAGTTCGCCTTCTGCGGCATCGACCGATTTCTGGAATGGGTCGGAATAGTAAGCTCTTTCCTTGAGAAGCTTTTTCAGAAAATATCCGCAAGTGGGACAGGAATAGATGAGCTCATCGCCGGCTTTTCGCGCTTGGAGCAGCTGTTTCATGTTGTCCTGTGCCAGGTGCAGCGTGCGTTTGCGATCCCCTTCCACCAGGTAGGGCATGCCGCAACATTGCTGAGGCGGGACATGAACCGTCGCTCCGTTGTGTTGCAGGATTTCGACTACGCTGCGCCCGATCTGGGGAAACAGGTACCCAGCGGTGCAACCGACAAAGTAGGTGACCTGATGGTCGCCGGCCTGCCGACGGTCAAGCCCTTGGCGTGCAGCCCATTCAAAAAAGTTTTGTTTCGGGAAGGAAGGCAGGTCCCGGTCGGGATGGATGCGCATCGCTTTGCGCAGCAGGGGACCAAAGACCTTGTTCGATTGCATGGCCCTGACCAGTTTCGGAAAGGTTCCGCACAGGCGAGCCATGCGAGGGACATCGTTGAGCAGGCGGGTCGCCAGGGGCATCCCTTCCTGTTCGATATAGCGGCTCTTGGCTTCCATCACATCCATGGGAATCTTGGGGCAGGGGCACAGGCCGCAGAGGGTGCAGAGTTCGGCCAGATAACGCAGTTGCGATTCGGTGACGGGAACTCCGTCTTCGTGCTCCTGATCCCAGAGTCGATAGAGTTCGAGGAAAAAGGCGCAATCCTCCTCCATCATGGTGCGGCAGGTGTCGCAGTCCGCACATAAGCGCATGACGTCTTTGAGGATCTGTTGCGGCGTCTGTTCTTTCCGATCATCCGATGAGGCCATTTTTTACTCCCGGGGATGGTGGATAAAGGCTTGTTTACGCAAAAATTTAATATCTGCAAATCCGGAATTGCGGATACTTTGTGCGGAAAAAATCAGGCGCAGTCCTTTTTCTGCAAAGCCCTCAAAAGCGTTTGCTGTTGTTCGGCTCCTTCAACGGTTTGCCAAAGATGTTCGCCTAATGTTTCCAGCAATTGATCGACAATGATGCTGTGCCCTCTGGCAAGGGAGTAATGAACCCAGGTACCGTCACGGCGGTCCGCAATCAAACCGGCGTTTTTCAGGGTACCCAGATGGCGGGAAGCCGTCGACTGGGGCAGCTCGAGAATCGCCACGATTCTGCAGACACACACTTCCTCCTCCTGGAGCAGCAGAAAGAGGATCTGCAATCGTGTGTGGTGCGCCAGGGCTTTGAAAATATCCGCTGTTTGATTCATAACTGAAAAGTTAATCCGTTTTTCCGGATATATCAAGCTGTTTTTTAAGCAACCCTGTTGCCCGGGCGGATTCTACCTGTCGTCAGATTTGCTCGGAAACGATTTGTGCCTGTCTATGATGTCGCGAGAGACAACAGCGCGGCGATGGTGTCCGGGATATCTTTGTCCGCCAGGGTGCGTGGATCGAGAAGGTAGGCGTCCTGGGAAATTCTGCCTATGATCGGCACAATCCTGGTGCGCAGTTTCTGTTCCAGTTGTTGGGTGGAAAATCCGTCTACGGAGACTTCTATCAACGTTGTCGGAAGTTCCAGCAGGGGAAAGGTGCCACCGCCTACCTGGGAAAAACCTTTACGGGTTTTCAGGGAAATGCCGGCCGGCAGGGCTCGGCGCATGCGCCGCACGATTTTTCTGGCGCGCGCGGCAAGTTCCTCGGCGGGAAGTGTCATCATGCGTAGCGAGGGTATTTGCTGCAGGGCCTGTTGATCATCCCGGTACAGACGCAGCGTTCCCTCGAGGGTGGCAAGGGTGACCTTGTCGACACGCAGGGCCCGTAACAGAGGATGTTTTTTCATGGCCTCCAGGCAGCTGCGTTTGCCGACGATGATGCCGGCTTGGGGGCCGCCGAGGAGTTTGTCGCCGCTGAAGGTGACCAGGTCCGCTCCTGCATCGAGGTATTGCCGAACGGTCCGTTCGCCGGTCAGCCCATGGGAGGAGAGATCGACCAGGGTGCCGCTTCCGGCGTCTACCATGACCGGCAGGGAGGATTCTTGGCCGATGGCGACGAGTTCTTCGGTCGACACCTCGGTGGTGAACCCGACCACGGCGAAATTGCTGGTATGGACCTTCAGCAGCAGGGCGGTTTCTTCCGAGATGGCCGAGCGGTAGTCCCTGGGGTGGGTTCGGTTCGTGGCCCCGACTCCGCGCAGGATCGCGCCGCTTTGTTCCATGACTTCGGGGATGCGGAACGACCCGCCGATTTCTACCAACTCGCCGCGGGAGACAATGACTTCCCTGTCGCGGGCCAGGCTGGAGAGGGCGAGCATCACCGCGGCGGCGTTATTGTTGACGACGACCGCACTCTCGGCTCCGGTCAGGCTGCAGAGCAGTTTCTCCACATGGACTGCACGGCTGCCGCGGGAGCCTGTTTCGACGTTGAACTCGAGGGTGCTGTAGCCGAAGGCGGCATCGAGCATCGTATCGCGGAGGACTTCGGCCAGCGGGGCTCTCCCCAGATTCGTATGCAGAACCACCCCCGTGCCGTTGATGACCCGCCGGAGGCCGGGCATATTCATTTTCTCCAAAGTGTTGCGCACTCTTTCGACCAGCACTTCTTGTTCGAGAATTCCCTCCGTTGCCATGCCGGCGAGGAGGTCGGAGCGTACCTTCCCGAGAGTGTCACGTACCGCCGTGATGACGATCTGCCGGGGATGTTTTTCCATAAAGGTCTTGATGCCAGGCCATTCCAGTACCTTGTCTACTTTCGGGATATTCCTCAGCAAGGGTAATGCCTTTCTTTGTGAAATCGAAGTTCGGCTCTCAAAACCGTGATTGTTTTTATTGAATGTTCGGCAGCATGGCGGGCTTTCCATAAAATCCTGTTCAGTCGCTGCAGCGGCCTCATTTTATTATCTCGGCATTTATTGTCAAGCAGGGAAAAAGGGGACAGGCTCCTCGTTCGGACGCATTTGGTTCTGTCGAAATGAATAATCTCCTGTCTTGTTATTGAAAATTTCAATCTTTGGGCGAGGTTTGATGTGGATTACCAATTGAGCAAGGTGCATGAAAGGTTGTATTTAATCGGTGTTATGTCGATCCAGGAATATCGGATGGACACTTGTTATGTTCCTTTCCGGACTCTTTCGCCCAAGATCAGTTCTGGTTTTTTTGCTTCACCCCGACCCTGATCCAGGCGTTTCATCGATATCAGCGGCTGACGGCATTGACGGGGGATCTGACAGGGATACTTGAATCGCTCTGCCGCTCTGTGGTAGACATGCCTGAATCAGGGGTGACAGCAACGATTGCTCCCTTCTCATTCAAGGACTGCCCCGGGATTTCCCGAGAGAGGATGCGCTTTTCATGGCCAGACAGGAAATCAAACTCACTCACATGGTCAAAGCAGCCGGTTGAGCTGCCAAGCTGGGCCCGGAGGGCCTGGAAACAGCTTTGTCCGGACTGTTCGACGACGCCGATCCAAATCTTCTCGTGGGGCCGGAGACCGCCGATGATGCCGGGGTTTACCGCATCAGGGAGGATTGCGCCCTGGTGGAGACGACCGACATCATCACCCCGCTGGTGAATGATCCCTATCAGTTCGGCGCCATTGCGGCGACCAATGCCCTGTCCGACGTCTTTGCCATGGGCGGTCAACCTGTGACCGCCATGAACCTGGTGTTTTATCCCCCGTGCGATATTCCAGCCGAGGTGTTGCAGGAAGTCCTTGCGGGCGGCAATGCGAAAATCCGTGAAGCCGGGGCATGCCTTGTCGGGGGGCATACCGTCGAGGACGATGAAATCAAATACGGCCTGGCGGTGACCGGCGTTGTCCACCCGGGGCGGATTATACGAAATTCCACAGCCCGGCCTGGTGATATTCTGATTCTTACCAAACCGGTCGGCACCGGCATCGTTTCCACCGGCATCAAGGCGGAGATGGTGACCGAGGCGACGGTGGCCGAGGCGTGTTGCTGGATGACCACCCTTAACAAGGCGGCCGCCGGGATCATGACCGGGTGTGACGTCCATGCCTGCACCGATGTAACCGGTTTCGGTCTTGTCGGTCATGCCTCGGAGATGGCCAGGGGATCGGGCGTTACTCTGGTCCTGGACCTGGCTGCGGTGCCGATTGTCAGCGGGGTTGCCGAGCTGATCGGCGACGGTCTGGTGCCGGGGGGATGCTACCGGAACCGTGCTTTCTATTCCCGTCTTTTGCTGGATGCACGTGTTTGCCGGGACGAGGAATCGAAGACCTTTCATGCCGACGATCTCCTTCCCCTGTACGATCCCCAGACTTCCGGCGGGCTGTTGATCTCTCTTGCTGCCGAATCCGCCGAAATTTTTCTCCGGCTCGCCGGCGAACAGGGATGTTTTGCCGTCCCGATCGGGGAGGTTGTTGCGGACCGAGGACATGCCGTCGAAATCCGCTGATCGTCTCTTCCTGTTTTTGAACACTCCCGAAATCTCCATGATCGCCACAAAGGCAAGCTGGGACGTCTCTTCCTGGGGACTTCCGATACTTCATCGAAGACAGCGAGCTATCGACGGTGACGATTGATGGGGGCTTTTCCATGGGAATTATCGATTTGATTTATCCTTGACGAGAGGCTATGTTCCCCGCATGCAACCGACCATAGCCATGTGCAACATATTCGATCAGGATGCGGAAAGGCTTGCCGTTTTTGCCGAGCGGCACGGTTTCTCCGCCATCGACTGGTCTCTTGACCCGTCTCTTTCGGACCGGGAATTTCTCTCCCTTATAAAGTGTCTTGGCGGGTTCCAGGTGCGCTATCACTGCCGTTTTCACGGCGTTGATGTGGCCTACAGCGATCAGCGGGGCGACGCGTCCCTGGCGTTGCTGATGCGTACCGTCGATCAGGTAGCCGCTGCCGGTGGGCGCTATATGACGGTCCATTCCGGGCTCGGCAACCCCTCGGGAGAGGGTGTCGATCTCGACCGGGCCATTGCCAACCTGAAGGTTCTCGCGGCTCATGGCCGCCGCAATGGCGTTGCCGTAGCATTGGAAAATCTGACCACCCCCCTCACCAACGATCCGCTTACGTTTCAACGCATCGTGACGGAAAGCGACGCTTACGTCACCATCGATATCGGTCACGCTCACGCCGTGCGCGATCTGCACCCGCAGAAGGAAGTTTTCGGCGATTACGTTCTGCCCCATCAGGATAAAATCCTCAATGCCCATGTCTACCATACGGAACGTGAAGGTTACGGTCATGTTCCCCCCGAGCGGCTGTCGGATATCCGCGATCGCCTGGACCTTCTCGGTCTGTCCGAATCGTGCGACTGGTGGGTTGTCGAGCTCATGAACCCCGCGGAATTACTGCATACCCGCGATTTGTTGCAAAACTATCTGGAGGCCCCCGCTCGGCAAAAAGCTGCCGACCTGCAGCGACTTCCCCTGGGCGCATTCTAGTTTCGTGTCCATCCGGAAACTCCGGATGGACACAGCGTGGTTTTCATATGGGAAACGAGTAATTTTTTCCAAGGTCAAGGAAATCAAGCGCTTGCGCGGAGGCGTAGCTGTCTACGCCGCACAAGCAAGTGAGCAGATTGACGCATAGATTGGGGAAAAGGGCCGTT
>JASKKK010000071.1 GCA_030154185.1 Desulfuromonadales bacterium | reverse complement strand
GCCTTGTACAGACATTATCCTGTTTTTTTGTGCTCTTCGTGTCCTTCGGGGCGGAGAGGATTCAATCCAAACCTTAAAAACTTACAGATTTTCCAACAAATGTCCCATCTTTTCACGCTTGGTCTTGAGGTAACGCAGGTTCGTGCAGGTGGCGGGCATTTCAATTGCGACCCGTTCCACCACCTCGAGACCGTAACCTTCCAGACCAACGATTTTTTTGGGATTGTTGGTCATCAACCGGATTTTACGCACCCCAAGATCGTTAAGGATCTGAGCACCGATACCGTAATCGCGCAGATCGGCCTGGAAGCCGAGGGCCTCATTGGCCTCCACTGTATCGTGTCCTTGATCCTGCAGGGCGTAGGCCTTCAATTTGTTGTTCAGCCCGATACCGCGACCTTCCTGACGCATGTAGACGATAACGCCGCAGCCTTCCTTGGCGATCTGACACATGGCCGCATGCAGTTGGTCACCGCAATCGCAGCGCAGCGAACCGAAAACGTCACCGGTAAGACACTCTGAATGTACCCGCACGAGAACAGGTTTGTCCGGATCGATAGTACCCTTGACCAGCGCCAGATGCTGGGCCTGATCGACATCGTTTTCATATCCGATCGCTCTGAAGTCTCCACCGTAAGGTGTTGGCAGGTCGGTTTCCGCTTCGCGTCGCACAAGGGTTTCCTTGTTCATGCGATAGCTCACAAGGTCGGCCACGGTGACAATGCGCAACCCATGCTGTTGGGCGAATTTTTCCAGCTGGGGCATACGGGCCATGGTCCCGTCGTCGTTCATGATTTCGCAAATGACCCCGGCGGGCTTAAGCCCGGCCAACCGGGCCAGGTCAACGGATCCTTCGGTCTGTCCGGCGCGTACCAGCACCCCGCCCTTTTTGGCACGCAAGGGAAACACGTGGCCGGGACGGGCGAGGTCCTGGGCCTTGCTCTCGTCGGCGATGGCTACCTGGATGGTGGTTGCCCGGTCCTTGGCGGAAATACCGGTGGTTACGCCTCGGCGAGCCTCGATAGACACGGTGAAAGCCGTCCCGAAGGAGGATGAGTTTTCCCTGACCATGAGAGGCAATTGCAGATAGTCCGCACGCTCTTCGGTGAGGGAGAGGCAGATCAATCCGCGCCCTTCTTTGGCCATGAAGTTGATCGCTTCCGGGCTCACCATTTCGGCGGCCATGGTCAGATCGCCTTCGTTTTCGCGATCCTCGTCGTCGACCAGAATCACCATACGCCCCTGGCGGATATCTTCCAATGCGGCTTCTATATTTTCCATACTCATGCGAAAACTCCTTATAGGCCCGGTATGGGGCTTTTCAGGCAGCGCAGAATGCCCCGAATCATCCGGATTACCTCTGATAAGCGCCGACAATAGCACCAAAGACGGGCTTCCTGCAAGGAAAGATACAACTCGTCAATTGTCGATTGTCGGTTGTGGACGAATCCCCCCTTACAAAAAACCGTTTTCAGCCAGAAAATCCAGATCGATGCCTTCATCCTCAGGTTCCGATGCGGCGGGGCGCAGCAGGCGCTCGACGTATTTCCCCAGTAAGTCGGTTTCGATGTTGACCCGCGTACCCGCTTCACACCACTGCAGGGTGGTTTTGGCCAGAGAATGGGGTATCACCGCGATGCCGAAAGTCCGTTCGGAAACGGCATTTACCGTCAGACTGATACCATCGACAGTCACGGAGCCCTTCTCGACGAGATAACGCATCTGGGAGACGGGAACTTCGATGGTGAACCGCACGGCATTCTGATCCTGAACGCGCCGGACCACCACGCCCTGCGTATCGACATGGCCGCTGACGATATGGCCTCCCAGCCTGTCGGAAAGGCGCAGCGCTCGTTCCAGGTTGACCCTGCCGCCCGTGCGCAGTTGCCCCAGATTGGTCCGTCCCAGGCTTTCGGGAGAAACATCGGCGGTAAATGTCCCGTCGCCAAAATCGACGACGGTCAGACATACGCCATTGACGGCGATACTTTCACCCATGACGATTTCATCCATGGGGATGGCGGTAGCAACCGTTATGCGCCCGCTGTCCCCGGTTTTCTGGAATCGTCGCAGAGTACCAATATCCTCTATCAGGCCGGTGAACACTTTTCCACCTCCCCTTCAATCATCGTGTCCTCTCCAAACCGTCTTACGCGAACATCCCTCAATATGGCGGCCTCGGTCATTGTGGCGGCGCCAGGTCCGTTGAACACGCCCCTGCCCTCGCCCCCCACAATCTTGGGTGCAACGAACATCATAACACGATCGACCAGTCCGGCGCGCCACAAAGCGCCGTTAAGCTCGGCTCCTCCTTCAAGCAGAATACTTTGCAACCCCCGCTCGCCGAGAACCGTCATAAGGGCATGCAGATCGACGCGTCCTCCCTTTTCGGGAAGAATCAACACCTGAGCGCCGGTGCCGCGGACGGCATCGATCTTGTCCGGTTCGGCACTGGCCGTGGTCGCGATCAGGGTGGCCGCGGTGGAATCGAGATGCAGGATGGCGGCATCGACGGGGATGCGCAGATGGGAATCGACCACGATGCGTTCAGGGTCCCGCCCCCCCTCGGGCAGCCTTGTTGTGAGCTGCGGATCGTCTCGCAAAACGGTACCGATGCCGACCATAATGCCGTCGACGCGATCGCGTAGCCTGTGAACCTCAAGACGACTGGCGGCATTGCTTACCCATTGGGAGTGCCCGCTGGTGGTGGCGGTCTTGCCATCCAGGGTCATGGCGCTTTTAAGAATCACGAAAGGAAGTTTTTCGAGAATATGCTTGGCAAAAGGAGCGATGATCCGACGGCATTCGTTTTCCAGAATACCGCACCGGACATCGATTCCGGCAGCGCGAAGTTTGCGGATCCCGGCTCCGGCTACCTGCGGATTGGGATCGGGGGTGCCGACGAAAACCCTTGCCAGACCGGCTTTGATGATGGCATCCGTACAGGGCCCGGTACGTCCATGATGACTGCATGGTTCAAGTGTGACGTACATGTCGGCCCCTCGGGCACGGTCGCCGGCTTCCCGCAAGGCAAAGATTTCCGCATGAGGCTGGCCGGCTTGAGGATGATATCCCCGACCAATGACGACGCCATCCTTGACGATGACGGCTCCTACCGCGGGATTGGGGCGTGTGCGGCCCTCCCCCCGTCGTGCCATTTCGAGGGCCTGACTCAAGTACTGTTCAATATTGACTTGCACGAAATAATGCCGTTGAAGGAATTTGTCTGGTTATGATTTTATCCGCCACGAAGAATACGAAGGATTAAAAGAATCCCAGAAGTTGGCATTTACCATAACATGGGATTGCCTTATCTGCTCTTCGTGACCTTCGGGGTGCAATCATCGTAATGGGCTGACGTGATATTTTTGTCGCAGAAAATCCTTTTTGCCTCAGTTGTCCATGGAATTGCCGCCTTCGGCCAGAATATCCTTCAATTCGGACATAAACTCGTTGATATCCTTGAATTGTCGATAAACGGAAGCAAAGCGCACATAGGCGACCTGATCCAGATCGTGGAGGGCATCCATGACGGCTTGACCGATAATTCTGGATTCTACCTCTCGTTCGCCCGATTCCTGAAGCTGACGCTCGAGGTTGTCGACGATCTTTTCGATGGTAGCAATGGACACCGGGCGCTTTTCACAGGCGCGGCGGATTCCGGCAATGATCTTTTTCCGATCGAAAGGTTGACGACGTCCGTCCTTCTTGATGATCAGGGGCAGCATCTCTTCGACACGTTCAAAGGTCGTGAAACGTCTTTCGCATTGAGAACACTCGCGCCGTCGCCGAATATTGTTCCCTTCCTTGCCGAGTCGCGAATCGATGACCCGCGTATCGGAGTATCCGCAAAAAGGACATTTCATGGCAGAGACGACTCCTTCCCGGTCAAAAGATCCTCGAGTTTGGAGACCTGAATACCGGATTCGGCAAGCATATCCAGAGACAATCTATCGGGATAGCCTTCGAGAAACACCACCTGTCGGATACCGGCATTGATGATCATTTTGGAACAGATGACACAAGGCGTATTGGTACAGAAAAGGATGGAACCGCTGATATTGGTACCGTGCTTGGCCGCCTGAATAATGGCATTCTGCTCGGCATGCAATCCGCGACAGAGTTCGTGACGCTGCCCCGAGGGAACGTTCTGCATCTGCCTGACACAGCCCACTTCGCTGCAGTGGCGCAGTCCGGAGGGCGTACCGTTATAACCGGTGGCAAGAATATTTCTGTCCTTGACCAGAACAGCCCCTACCTGGCGGCGCAGACAGGTCGAGCGTCGCGCCACCAGGCGGGCGATGTCCATAAAATATTCTTCCCAGGAAGGACGTTTCATTTACTTGAGTAGATGGGCGTACAGCGGAAACTGCATGCACATTTCGCGGACTTCGCCTTTGATGGCAGCCAGTTCCGTTTCATTTTCCATGTTGTCCAAAGCGCGAACGACCCATTCGGCGACACGTTCCATCTCCGCTTCCTTGAGTCCCCTTGTGGTGGCGGCAGGCGTACCGAGGCGGATACCGCTGGTAACGAAGGGCGACCGGGTTTCAAAGGGAACGGAATTCTTGTTCACGGTAATCCCGGCCTTTTCAAGCGCTTTTTCGGCCATCTTGCCGGTCGTTTCGGTGCCGCTGAAATCGACCAGGATAAGGTGGTTGTCGGTGCCGCCGGAAACGAGATTCAGACCGCGCTTGGCCAGTGCATCCGCCAGCACTTTGGCGTTTTTGACCACCTGGGCGGAGTAAGCCTTGAACTCCGGACTCAACGCTTCCTTGAATGCGACAGCCTTGGCTGCGATCACATGCATCAGCGGCCCCCCCTGAATGCCGGGAAAGATGTTGCTGTCGATGGTCTTGGCAAACTCTTCACGGCAAAGGATCATGCCGCCGCGCGGTCCCCGGAGGGTTTTATGCGTAGTCGTGGTTACGAATTCGGCATATGGCACCGGGCTGGGATGCACCCCGGCGGCAACCAGGCCAGCGATATGCGCCATGTCGACCATGATTTTGGCGCCTACCTTATCGGCGATTTTGCGAAATGCCGGAAAATCGATGGTCCTGGAGTAAGCACTGGCACCGACAACGAGCAACGTCGGTTTATGCTCCAGGGCAAGCCTTTCCACTTCCTCGTAGTCGATGTGCCCGGTTTCCTTTTTAACGCCGTAGGAGACGATATTGAAGAGTTTGCCGGAAAAGTTGACCGGCGAGCCGTGGGTCAGATGTCCGCCATGAGCGAGATTCATTCCGAGGACTGTGTCGCCGGGTTTGCAGGCTGCAAAATATACCGCCATATTGGCCTGGGAGCCGCTGTGGGCCTGCACATTGGCATGATCGGCCCCGAACAGCTCCTTGGCTCGTTCGATGGCAAGACGTTCGGCGATATCGACCATTTCACATCCGCCGTAATAGCGTTTGGCGGGATATCCTTCGGCGTATTTATTGGTCATGACCGAGCCCTGAGCTTCCATGACCTGTTCGGAAACGAAATTCTCCGAGGCGATAAATTCGAGATTGTATTCCTGGCGCTCGGTCTCGAGGCGGATAGCTTCGGCAATTTCGGGATCGTACTGAGAGAGGGTCTGAGACATGTTTACGGCCTCCTGCAAAAAATTTTATGTCTTTATGAATCTGTAAAATTATCGGCTGCCTTATCAGGCAAGGTCCCGATTTACCTTCGCGGTGGCATGCAGTCTTCAAACATGGAACGAAAAGACCGCGTCCAGGACAAACAAAAGGCAATGGGCAAGCCGGCGGCTTGCCCATCTGGATCGCGACCGCTTAAAGCCGACCGGCCCTGATATCATCCTCTATTTGCGATATCTTGTCGAGTCGTTTCTGATGCCGGCCACCCTCGAATTTCGAATCGAGCCATATCCCGACCATCCGCTCGGCTTTTTCCTCGGAGAGCGTCCGGCCGCCCATGACGACAACGTTGGCGTTGTTATGCTCTTTGGACATGCGGGCGGTAAACTCATCCCAGATGAGCGCAGCCCGCACCCCGGGAAATTTGTTGGCTACGATGGACATGCCGATGCCGGTACCGCATATGAGAATGCCCTTTTCGGCTTCTCCGATGGAAATGGCCTTTCCGACGCGCTCGCCGAAGTCGGGATAATCGACGGAATCGCCGTTGTCGGTACCGAGATCACGCACTTCGATACCGCGTTCTTTGAGATAGGCCTTGATATGTTCCTTGAGATCGAGGCCACCGTGATCGCTGGCGATAAGAAACATGGCGGTTACCTTAAACCTTTCTGAACAACAGACTCGCGTTGGTACCACCGAAGCCGAAAGAGTTCGACAGGGCAGTGTTCACCTCTGCCCGCCGAGCCTCGTTGGGAACGTAATCGAGATCGCATTCGGGGTCAGGCTCGTTGTAGTTGATGGTAGGAGGTATCTCGCCGCGATCGATGGACAGCACCGAAAAGACCGCCTCAAGACCGCCGGCGGCACCGAGTGCATGTCCGGTCATGCTCTTGGTGGAGCTGACCATGAGCTTGTTGGCATGATCTTCGAAAACGGTTTTGATGGCCATGGTTTCATACAGGTCGTTGAACGGCGTCGAAGTGCCGTGCGCGTTGATGTAGGTCACTTCCTCGGGCCGCACACCAGCGTTTTTGAGGGCCATGCTCATGCAACGGGCAGCCCCTTCTCCGCCTGGTGCCGGAGCGGTGAGGTGATGAGCATCCGCGGTTAAACCATAGCCGACGACTTCGGCATAGATATGTGCCCCGCGGGCACGAGCGGCTTCATATTCCTCAAGCACCACGATTCCCGCCCCTTCGGCTATGATAAAACCGTCGCGGCCTTTTTCGAAAGGACGGCTGGCTGTCTGGGGATCGTCATTCCGGGTCGAAAGAGCGCGCATGACATTGAACCCGCCGACGGCCAGAGGCGTAATGGTCGATTCCGAACCTCCGGCGATCATGGCGTCGGCATCGCCACGACGGATAATCTGATAGGCGTCTCCGATGGAATGGGTACCGGTGGCACAAGCCGAAACCGAGGATACGTTGGGGCCCTTGGCTCCAAACCGCATGGAGATCTGGCCGGGGGCCAGGTTGGTGATCAGCATGGGAATGAAGAAGGGAGAGATTTTTTTATAACCGCCTGCCAGGTAAGCCGAGTGATACTTTTCGATGGTGGGCAGGCCTCCCAGGCCGGCACCGACCAATACGCCTACCCGTTCGGCGTTCTCGTCGTCAATGACAAGTCCGGAGTTCTTTACGGCTTCGTCAGCAGCCGCGACTGCATATTGAATGAAGAGATCCATTTTCTTGATCTCTTTTTTTTCCATATAGTCTTCGGCATTAAAGTCCTTTACTTCACCGGCGATCTGGGTCGGAAAAGTCGAGCAATCGAATCGCGTAATCCGATCAATACCCGATTTGCCGGCCAGCAGGCTCTGCCAGTTTTTTTCAACCCCGGTTCCCAGGGCCGATACAGTACCGATACCGGTTACGACAACTCTACGCATGGTGAACTATGCCTCCGTAATAGGCTTCTATGTGCCGCCTGCGGAATACCCTGCCAACAGCCGATCACTATCGTTTGTCTATCCGGGAGCCCCGGATTGACACTGTGGTGTCTTCATACAAGGAAACGGGTATTTTTTCTCTGTAGCGGTGAAAATCGAGTTCTGCGCGGAGAAGTACCTCAAGTACACCGCATATGCAAGACCGGAAATTGACGCCGCCACGGCGGAAAAGGGCCGTTTCCGAATGAAAACTGTTTACTAAACATCAAAAAAGGGGAGGAAGCGCAATACTCGACGCATCCTCCTCCCCTCGATACCTGCAGAAACCGGATCAGGAATTAGCCGTAATGTAATCGATGGCGTCCTGAACAGTCTGAATCTTTTCGGCATCTTCATCGGAAATTTCGATATCGAATTCCTCTTCAAGAGCCATAACCAATTCTACGGTGTCAAGAGAGTCGGCACCGAGATCGTCCATGAAAGAAGCGTCCCCGGTAACCTGCGCTTCGTCAACGCCCAACTGCTCAGCAATAATCTGTTGTACTTTTTCCTCGATAGAAGCCATCTGCTTCACCTCCTTGTTGTTGTTCGGACCGATACTGAATCGGACTGAAGACTATTATGGAACAATACTCGTAGTCTTACATGTACATCCCGCCGTTGACTCCCAGAACCTGGCCGGTTATGTAAGCAGCCTGGTCCGATGCCAGAAACATGACGGCAGATACGATATCCTCGGCTTCACCGAAACGCCCGAGCGGAATCTGACCGAGCAGGCTATCCTTGACTTTTTCGGAAAGCGTGTCGGTCATATCGGTAACGATAAATCCGGGAGTAACGGCATTCACCGTCACGTTGCGTTTGGCAAGTTCGCGGGCCACCGACTTGGTCAACCCGATAAGCCCGGCCTTGCTCGCGCAATAGTTGGACTGCCCGGCATTACCCATCTCCCCCACCACGGAAGAGATATTTATAATTCTGCCTACGCGTTGCTTGCCCATGATTTTGGCGGCGGCGCGTGTACACAGAAAAGCTCCCTTGAGATTGGTATCGAGAACCGCATCCCAATCGGCATCCTTCATCCGTACCAACAGATTGTCCCGGGTGATACCGGCGTTGTTGACCAGCACATCCACGCGACCAAAAGCGTTGATGGCGGCATCGAACAGGGCTTCGACATCGCTGCTCTTGGAAATGTCCGTTGGCACACTGACGGCTTCCCCACCCTGCTTCCGAACCTCATCGACCAGACTCTCCAGCGCTTCGGTACTGCGAGCAGAGACAACGACTTTCGCACCGGCTGCCGCCATCTTGCTGGCGATGGCACGACCGATGCCGCGGGAGGCGCCGGTGACGACCACAACTTTGTCCTTCATCATATCAACTCTCCTCAAGACAGTGACGATTAAAACGACTTCAAATCGTCGACCGTGCCGATGTTCTGGATTTTGCTGCCTCTTGCAATACGCTTGATCAAACCGGAAAGCACCTTGCCGGGCCCGATTTCGATGAAGCGATCGACACCTTCTGCAGTCATGGTGCGAACGGATTCTTCCCAACGAACGGGGGAATAGACCTGTTTCACCAAAAGATCCCGAACCGCGCCGGCTTTCCTGTTGGGTGTGGCTTCAACATTGCTGATCACAGGGCAGGTCAAATCGCTGACCGAAACCTCGCCAAGCACTGCTTCAAGCTGTCTGGCGGCAGGCTCCATAAGCCTGCAATGAAACGGTGCGCTGACCGGCAGCGGCAGCGCACGCTTGGCTCCGCGCTCCTTGGCCAGTGCCATGGCGCGCTCGACAGCGGCGACATGACCTGCAATGACGATCTGACCGGGGCTGTTGTAGTTTGCCGGGGCAACGACTTCCTGTTGAGCGACCTCATCGCATACCTCGTCGACAACCTGCGCGTCGAGACCGATAATGGCCGCCATGGTTCCGACGCCGACAGGAACGGCATCCTGCATGAAATTGCCCCGTTGACGTACGGTACGCACAGCATCCTCGAAGCTCAGAGCGCCGGCACATACGAGCGCTGCGTATTCGCCCAGCGAATGCCCGGCGACATAATCGGGGACCAGCCCGGCCTCCTCTTGCACGACCCGAAGAGCGGCAATACTGGTTGTGACGATGGCAGGCTGGGTGTTGGCCGTCAGCTTCAGATCCTCCTCGGGACCGTCGAAACAGAGTTTGGCCAGGTCCATTCCCAAGGCGTCATTGGCTTCTTCGAAGGCATGCCGGGCCTGAGAGAAATTCTCGGCAAGATCTTTACCCATACCGGCATATTGGGAACCCTGTCCTGGAAATACAAAAGCTGTCATGTTCAATCCTTTTCCTTTACGAAAGCCCGTTTACCAGCGCAACAGAACCGCGCCCCAGGTAAAGCCGCCCCCGAAGGCATTGAGCAACAAGACATCACCCTGCTTTACCCGACCGGACCTGTGAGCCTCGTCAAGCGCGATGGGAATCGACGCAGCCGATGTATTGCCGACCCTGTCCACATTGACCACGACCCTTTCCGGAGGGATCCCGAGACGCTTGGCGGTGGCCTCGAGAATGCGACGATTGGCCTGATGAGGGATCAGGAGATCGACATCGGCGGCGGCCATTTTATTCGCGACAAGCGCCTCTTCCCCGGCTTCGCACAAAGAGCGCACGGCAACCTTGAAAACTTCGTTGCCCTGCATCTGCACAAAGGGATTGCTTGGTTCACAGCCGCCGCCATCGGCCGGGTTGCGTGATCCCTGGCCCATTTGGTACAGCAGCGGCCAGCAGCCGCCCTCCGTGTGCAGGTGACAACTGAGAAGGCCGCGGTCTTCCCCGCCCGTCTCAAGAACCGCGGCGCCGGCACCATCGCCGAACAGAATGCAGGTGCCACGGTCTTTCCAGTCGACGATACGACTGAACACTTCGGCGCCGATCAACAGCACCTTCTTGGCCGTACCCGCACGGAGATAACTGTCGGCGATCGACAAGCCGTACAAAAATCCGCTGCATGCAGCGGAAATATCGAAAGCGAATGCTCGTTTGGCCTGCAGATTATGTTGCACCAGACAGGCCGTGGCCGGCCAACTGAAGTCGCCGGTAACCGTAGCGACGATAATAAGATCCAATTCTTCGGGAGCAACCCCTGCCATCGTCAGAGCACGCCGGGCAGCTTCGGTAGCCAGATCGGACGTATGTTCTCCCTCGGCCGCAATGCGTCGCTCGCGAATTCCGGTGCGGGTCGTTATCCATTCATCGGAGGTGTCGACCATCTTTTCCAGGTCGGCATTGGTCAGTATCTTTTCCGGCAAATAGGAACCGGTCCCGGTGATACACGTTCGTTTCATCATCATGCTCAACTCCAAGCGAGGTCTGCCAAGAATCAGCAGGCGCCGTTTTCAATGATACCCTCGCACGTCTCGGACGCTTCAAGTCCGAGTTGGGCGATAAGCCGATCATTTATACGCTGCGACACAGATTCCCTCGCCATGTGAATGGCATTCATGATAGCACGCGCGTTGGACCCGCCATGGCAGATCATTCCCGTACCCTGGATACCGAGCAGAGGCGCCCCGCCGTATTCCGCATAATCGACTTTTTTCTTAAAGGCGCGGAAAGCGGGGCGAGCCAGAAGAAAACCAAGCTTTGCAAAGAAACGCCGCTTGATTTCCGCACTCAACATATCTCCGATCGCCTCTGACAGCCCCTCGGAAACTTTGAGTACGACGTTGCCGACAAACCCGTCGCATACAACCACATCGACATCGCCGGCAAAAATATCACGCCCCTCGACAAAACCGATATAGTTTAACCGCGACTGCTTGAGAAGCTTATGAGCCTCTCGAGCCAGTTCGTTGCCCTTGCTTTCCTCCTCACCGTTAGATAGCACTCCGACCCTTGGATGGTCTTTGCCGAGCATGAACTTGGCATAGACCGCCCCCATAGTCCCGAACTGCGCCAGATGAAAAGGCTTGCAATCTACATTGGCCCCGCCATCGAGCACCACCGTCTGACTTTTTTTGTTCGGCAGAATGGTAGCGATGGCCGGCCGGTCGATTCCCGGAATCCTTTTCAGAAGAAACATGCCCAAGGCCATGGTGGCTCCGGAATTTCCGGCACTGACCACGGCATGCACATCGCCCCGACGCAACAAATCGAAGCCAACCCTGATGGAGGAATCCTTCTTTTTACGCACCGCATCCGACGGGGAATCATGCATGCCGACGATCTCACCGGCATGCCGGACGGCAATGTCCAAACCCGTCGTATCGTGCCAGGACAAAATCCCCTCCAGCCGGGATTGGTCTCCGACCAGAACGATGGGTATTCCCCACCGCCTTGCGGCGGCAACCGCACCTTCGACCTCGACCTCAGGGGCGTTATCCCCGCCCATGGCATCGACGGCAACTACTATTTTTTCGTTCAATCGGACGTCCTTCTATACAGGTTTATTCGGTCTCAACGACATCCTTACCCTTGTAGCTTCCACAACTCTTGCATACGCGATGGGGAAGCTTGGGCTCTTTGCACTGAGGACAGGTGGAAATTCCGGGAGCGGAGAGAAAATCGTGCGCGCGGCGCATATCACGTTTGGATTTCGAAGTTTTCTTTTTGGGTACTGCCATCTTTTAGAGCTCCTTCCAAGCGACCTTCGGGCCGTTTTATAGTTTCCTGTAAAATCGCCCTTCATTTGAGGCGACCACATTTCGCCTGCTTCATTCCTTCTTTTTCACTTTAAAATTCTTCAGTGCTGCGAACTTGCCTTCCATGACCTTCTCTCGACAACCACAATCGCCTTCGTTGAGATCGGCTCCACACTGGGAACAAAGTCCGCGGCATCCTTCGTGACACAGCGGCTTTATGGGCAAAGCCATCACGACCTGCTCCTGTATGCTTTCGCTGAGGTCGATTTCATCACCTTCGAAGGAAAGCACACCGAGGTCTTCAGCCTGAAGCTCGACCTCCTCCTCTTCTTCGACCTCCATTTGCGGATCATGGCGCTCAAAGGTCAAGGAAAAGGGAATATCGAGCGATTGCTCGAACTCCTGCAGACATCTGCAACATTGAAGACGCACCACCGTGGTCACGACACCCTCGACGACAATCATTTCGTCGTATCGGCGCGCTGTTACCTGAATGTCGAGAGGCTGAACAAACACAGCCTCGCCGCTGCCGTGCAGTTCGTTCAACACGGGAAAATGCTCGAACGATTCACTGCGTTCCAGGGACAGACCCTGATCCTTGATGTCATCCAGCTCGATGTTCAAAACCAGCAACTCCTGATACGTGTTAGCCCGCAGGTAAGCGGGTAGTATAAGGCCTGGTCTATGTTTGTCAAGGGAAAAGGTCTTCAGCCAATGCCATGGGACCGCCCAGAGCCAGCCATTTACTAGCCTATTACGCAATCCAATGCAAGCAATTATTTCCATCGCGACGGTTATTCTCGGCATCAAGCGGTCGTCCTGCATACGCCGGTTGGTGGAAAAATCGACCAAAATGACGCAGGAGACATGGTAGAGAAATGATTGCTGGAAAACTTACCAATGCAAGGGGCATCCCCGCCGGAGTGTTGCGCAAGACGATGGATTAAGCTAGTTTTCATCCGGAAACGGCCCTTTTTCGCCGTGGCGGCGTCAATCCGCAGGGTTGCTTGTGCGGCGTACCGATGTACGCCTCCGCGCAACCCCTTGATTTCCTTGCAACAACGAAAAATTGCTCGTTTCCCATATGAAAACTACGCTGTAT
>JASKKK010000070.1 GCA_030154185.1 Desulfuromonadales bacterium | reverse complement strand
TTCCTTGGCCAGTTTGACGCGCTGCGCCTCGCCGCCTGAGAGGGTTGTGGCGCTTTGGCCCAGTTTTATATATCCGAGCCCGACATCGCGCAGCATTTCCAGTTTGTTGCGGATGCGGGGAATGTTTTCCAGAAAAGCCAGGGCCTGGTTTACCGTCATGTCCAGGACTTCGGCGATGTTTTTGCTTTTGTAATGTACTTCGAGGGTTTCGCGGTTGTAGCGTGCGCCCTTGCAGACCTCGCATTGCACATAGACATCGGGAAGAAAGTGCATCTCGATCTTGAGGATGCCCTCGCCCTGGCAGGCTTCGCATCGCCCGCCCTTGACGTTGAAAGAAAAACGTCCGGGTTTGTAGCCGCGCAGTTTGGCCTCCGGCAGCTGAGAAAACAGGTCCCGGATATCGGTGAAAACGCCGCTGTAGGTGGCCGGATTGGAGCGCGGCGTACGCCCGATGGGAGACTGATCGATATCGATGACCTTGTCCAGGAACTCGAGGCCGCGGATATCGTCGACCTTGCCGGCTTTGTCCCGTGAACGGTAAAGGCGCTGGGAAAGAGCCTTATAAAGGGTATCGATGATCAGGGTGGATTTCCCCGACCCCGATACCCCGGTGACGCAGGTCATGATTCCCAGAGGGATGGCGACGTCGATGCCCTTGAGGTTGTTTTCCCGTGCGCCGACGATTTCCAGGCGGCGGTCGCTGCTGCGGCGGTCTGTCGGCAGAGGAATGGTCAGTTTGCCGGACAGGTATCGGCCGGTGAGGGAGGCCGGAACATCGAGTATTTCCCGAGGGGGGCCCTGGGCGACGATTTCACCGCCATGGGCGCCGGCGCCCGGCCCCATGTCGATGACATGGTCGGCTTCGAGGATGGTTTCCTCGTCGTGTTCCACGACCAGGACCGTATTGCCCAGATCGCGCAGGCGCTTGAGGGTGTCGAGCAGACGGCGGTTATCCCGTTGATGCAGGCCGATCGACGGTTCGTCGAGGATGTACAGCACCCCGACCAGGGAAGACCCGACCTGGGTGGCGAGGCGGATCCGCTGGCCTTCGCCGCCCGAAAGGGTTCCCGAGGCTCGGTCCAGACTCAGATAGTCCAGACCCACGTAAGTCAGAAACGACAGGCGTTCGCGGATTTCCTTGAGGACTCGACGACCGATCGCGAATTCCTTCTCCGAAAGTCTCAGGGTCTGGAAAAACTGTTCCGCATCATGAATGGACAAGGCGCAAATCTCCTGGATATTGCTGCCGCCGACCCGTACGAACAGGGATTCCGGACGCAGGCGAGCCCCCTGGCAGGTCGGACAGGGCATGACGTTCATGAAGCGTTCGAGATTTTCCCGTACGCGGTCCGAGTCGGTTTCGTGGTAACGTCTTTCCAGGTTGGGGATGATGCCCTCGAAAGGTTTTTCATAATAGTGACGGCGTTCTCCCTGGTCGTAGAAGAATCGCACCTTTTCCTTGCCCGAACCGTACAACAGAATGCTGCGGATGCGCTCCGGCAGGAGAGCGAAAGGGGTTTTGATGTCGAACTCGTAATGGTCGGCCAGGGCTTCCAGCAACTGGTGATAATAGAATCCGGTGCGGGTCTCCCAAGGCACCACCGCCCCTTCGCGTAGTGACAGTTCAGGATTCGGAACCACTTCTTCAGGATCGAAGTACATGCGGGTGCCGAGCCCCGAGCAGTCCGGACAAGCTCCATAGGGATTGTTGAAGGAAAACATGCGCGGGGTGATTTCCGGATAAGAGATGCCGCAGTCCGCGCAGGCATGTCGTTCGGAGAAGAGACGGCTTTCCCCGTCGACTTCCTCGACCCGCACGATACCGTCGGCCAGACGCAGAGCCGTTTCCAGAGAGTCGGCCAGGCGGCTTTCGATGCCGGGGCGGATCACCAGGCGGTCGACCACCACCTCCAGGGTGTGTTTCTTGTTTTTATCCAGAGCAATATCCTCGGCCAGCTCCCGCATTTCGCCGTCAATGCGGATGCGCACGAAACCGTCGGCTTGCAGTTGACGCAGTTCCTTTCGGTATTCACCTTTGCGGCCGCGCACGATCGGGGCCATCAACAGCAGCCGGGTTTTTTCCGGCAGGGTCATGATGCGGTCGACCATCTGTTGCACCGTCCAGGAAGAGATCTCCTTGCCGCAGCCGTGGCAGTGAATGCGACCGACACGTGCGAAAAGCAGACGCAGATAATCGTAGATTTCGGTGACGGTACCGACGGTGGAACGGGGATTTTTGGAGGTGGTTTTCTGCTCGATGGAGATGGCCGGCGATAAGCCCTCGATGCTTTCAACATCGGGTTTGGACATCTGCTCCAGAAACTGCCGGGCGTAAGCCGACAGGCTCTCCACGTAACGCCGCTGGCCTTCGGCATAAAGGGTGTCGAAGGCCAGCGTGCTTTTGCCGGAGCCGGATACCCCGGTAATCACCACCAGTTGATCGCGGGGAATGGTGACGTCGATGCCCTTTAGGTTATGCTCGCGGGCGCCTTTGATGACAATTTTATCGGCCATGGTGCGTTAAAACCTTGAGACCAGCGACAGGCTGAAACCCGTGACTGGTAATTGGTGATTAGTGATTGGTAAAATTCTTTAAATTCGCAACTTTCTTACCATAATTACTTCTGCACGCCGGGATTTGAAGATTTGATCAACGCCGGGACCAGTCACCAATCACTCATTGCTGATCCCGGATTTTCCCGCCATTTCCGCGGCCATGTTTACCGCGGCGATCAGGCTGCGGCAGCTCGCCCGCCCGGTGCCGGCCAGATCGTAGGCGGTGCCGTGGTCGACAGAAGTGCGGATGATGGGCAACCCCAGGGTGGTGTTGACGCCGTCTTCGAAATGCAGCAGTTTCAGGGGAATCAGGCCCTGGTCATGGTACATGCAGATGACGGCGTCGTAGTCGCCCCGGGCAGCGAAATGGAACAGCGTGTCGGCGCTGTGCGGTCCGGTGGCGTCGATGCCCAGAGCGCGGGCCGCCTCGATGGCGGGGGTGATGATACGGTTTTCCTCGTCGCCGAAACGGCCACCCTCGCCGGCGTGGGGATTGAGGGCCAGGACCGCCAGACGAGGTTGCCGGCAGCCGAAAAAGCGGCGGAATGCGCCATCGGTTATGCGGATGGTGGCCAGGATTTCCTCGACGTTCAGAGCTTCGGGGACTTCCGTCAAAGCCAGATGGGTGGTTGCCAGGCAGACTTTGAGCCGCGTGCCCGCGAGCATCATCACCACTTTTTCGACACCACAGCGCCGTGCCAGCAGTTCGGTATGACCGGGGGCCTCGCAGCCTGCGGCGAAGATCGCCTGCTTGTTGATGGGACCGGTTACCATGGCCGCCGCCTGGCCCTTCAGGCACATATCGCATGCCCAGTCGATATAGGCCACCATGGCCCGCCCGCAGGCGGTATCGGGTTGGCCCCAAATCAGCTGTTCGGCCGGTAGCTGCGACAGGGCACGTATCGCCAGCTTGCGGCCGCGGGCGCGTAGTTGATGCGTGGCGAGTTCGCCGGCAGATTCGATGACGGTAGAGTTCGCGTCGAACAGTCGGGTCGCTCTTTGCAGCACGGCGGCATCTCCCGCTACCAACAGCGGGCGTCCGATGCTTTCGAAGGCACCGTCAAGCCAGGCCTTGGCTATGATTTCGGGGCCGACCCCGGTAGGGTCGCCCATGGTAAGAATCAAAGGGGTGTGCATGGCGAATCTCCGTTTTCAGGATGACCCGTTAGTATAACGCTCCGGGTCCGGCTCCTACAACCGCAAAATTCCCCCGGTTATCGCAAAAAACCCCGCCTCGAAAGGCGGGGTTCATGGAATCGGCAAACCGGTCGATTCTCACAGGCGTTTCTCGATGTCGGCTTCCTTGCGCAGGTTTTCGGTCCATTCTGCAAAAGCTTCGGCGCGTTTGTCCTCAAGCATTTTTTTGTGGATCTGTTCCTTGACGGATTCAAAGGTCTGGGTTTCGCCGGGGTTGCGCTCCTCCAATCGCAGAATATGAAAGCCCTCGGGGGTTTCGATGACGTCCGAAACCTGGCCTGCTGCGAGCCCCTCGACAGCACGATTGAAGCTTTCGGACAGGCTTCCCTCGGTGATTTTTCCCATGTCGCCGCCATCGACCCCGGCAGTGGTAGCGTACTGCATGAGGACTTCAAGGAAATCCTTGCCTTGACGCAATTGGTTTAGAGCGTCTGCGGCCATACCGCGCATGGTGGCGATATCGGAAGCTGTATGGCCCGGCGCCAACCGAAAGGTGATGCGGCTCAGACGAATGAAGGGCTCGTTGCGGAAGTCTTCAAGGTGGGCGCGGTAATAGTCGCGCATTTCCGTATTGGTAATTTCGACTTTGCTCTGAATTTCCCGGCCGACGAGTTTGAAATTGAGCAGTTGCTGACGCAGCTGTTCCCGGTATTCCTCGAAACTCATGCCCTGGGCGGCCAGGGCTTCCTTGAGTTGTTCGCGAGTGATGTTGTTTTGTGCCTGAACATCGTTGATTGCCTGTTCGAGGTCTTCGTCGGACACCTTCAGGCCGAGCTTTTCGATACGTTGTCGGAGCAGCGTGTCTTCGATCAGCTTGTCCAGTATCTTCTGGCGCATCGCGTCGCGTTGCGCAGTGGGGATGCCGGTCTCCCGCGCTTCGGCAGACAGCATTTTGTCGATTTCCCGGTCAAGCTGGGCCGTGGTGATGATATCCTGATTGACGATGGCGGCAATGCGGCTGATGGTTTCGGCCGAAAGGGGGCCGGCCGCCAGGATCAGCACGGCGATGGACAGAACAAGACGTTTCATGGATGCCGTTCCTCGCATGGGGTGAAGTAAGTTCGTCTTCATCCGTGGCTACCGGACGAAAACAGGATTAAAACAATGTCCAGTCAACCTCGATGGAGGCCTCCTGTCGCAGGTTCTGCAGCCAGTTCTGGTAAACTTTTTCTTCTTTCTGCCGGCGCAAAATGGCGATGATTTCCTCGCGGACCGTTTTCAGGTCGGGCTTCAGGGCCGGAAGATGTTCTTCCACCAGAAAGATATGGTATCCGTATTCGCTCTTGATCAGCTCGCTGATGCGGCCTGCCGGCAGGTCGAATACCGCCAGATCGAAAGCCTCGGGCATTTCGCCTCTGGCAAAGATCCCGAGTTCTCCGCCCTGTTCGGCATCCGGTGAAATGGAAAAACGGCGTGCGGCTTCCTGAAAAGGCATGCCTTGTCGTAATCGTTCCAGTATCCGGCGACCTTCGGATTCGTCGTTAACGGTGATCTGGCGGGCTCTGACCCTTTCGGGGCGGATGAAACTCTGACGGTGGGCCGCAAAATAGGCCTCGATGTCCGCCTCGCTTACAGTGGCCTTGTCCCGCACCACGCGGTCGAACACTTTTTCCACCAGCAACTCTTCGTTGAGCATGCGCTGCCAGTCTTCGGTGGTGAGACCTTTGTCGACCAGCATGCGGTCGAATTCGCCGGGCGGATAGGATTCCCGGTGACTGTCCATGGCCTGCTGAACGGTTTGCAGGGAGACGTTCAAATGCAATTTTGCCGCTTCGGCCAGCAACAGCTCATGGTCGATGCGTTGAGCCAGGTACGAGCGGCGCAGGGCCTGTTCCTCCTCTTTCGGCAGGGTGCGGTCCCCGGGCAGTATCTGCTCGAAATCCCGTTGAAACCGCTCCAGGGATACGGTACGCCCATCTACGCGCAAGAGGATCTGGGACGGGAGCCGGTCCTGGTTTCCGCAGGCCGGAAGAAACATGATAAGAAAAAGGATGAAGACGAACCCGCGACGGGGCATCAGGACAGACTCCTTGGGACCGGAAACGGGCGACCTGTCTCGCCAAGTGGGTAAACGTAACATAGCTAAAGAAGGCCTTGCAACGCTTTTTTAGCTTCGCCCAGAGCCTCTTCGCCGGGCTGTCGACCGAGCCGGATGCCGAGTCGGAAATCGGGTGAAAAACTGTACTTTTGGGCATCCTGTTCCAGCAGGGCGATGATTTTTTCCGGAGCCACCGGCGTATCCTGGGCAAAGGCGAAGGTCAAAGTGTGTCCATCGTAATCGGCGGCGGCGATGCGCAGCCGTTTCATCAGCACCCTCAGTTTCATGACCTCCATCAACAACAGGGTCGGATCGGGCAACTCCCCGAAACGATCACGCAGTTCATCGGCAAGTTCGTAGAGGTTCTGTTCATCTTCCGCTGATGCAAGCTGCTTATAGAAAATCAGCCGCTGGTTGGGATCGGGCAGGTACTTTTCCGGCAGGAACGCCGACAGACCGAGCCGGATCTCCGGATCGATGCGGTCCTCCCGCTCCTGGCCCTTGAGTTCGGCGATGGTATCCTCCAGCAGTTCGGCATACATTTCGAAACCGATGGCTGCGATCTGACCCGATTGCTTGGGGCCGAGCAGGTCGCCGGCACCGCGCAGTTCCAGGTCGTGGCTGGCGATGCGGAAGCCGGCGCCGAGTTCCGTCAGTTCGGCCAGGACCCGCAGGCGCTCGCGGGCTTCATGGGTCAGGGTGGCTTCGCCGGGGATCAGCAGATAGGCGTAGGCTCGCAGGTGGGAGCGTCCGACCCTTCCGCGCAACTGGTAAAGCTGGGCCAGGCCGAAGCAGTCGGCGCGATTGACGATGATGGTGTTGGCGCGCGGTATGTCGAGACCGTTTTCGATGATGGTGCTGCAGACCAGCACGTTGCTTTTGCCTTCCACGAAATCCATCATCACCGTTTCGAGAGACTTTTCGCTCATTTGACCGTGTCCGACGGCGATTTTCGCTTCGGGGACCAGGCTTTGGAGGAACTCGGCCATGGCGCCGATATTCTGCACCCGGTTGTGAACGAAGAATACCTGTCCGCCGCGGCGCAGTTCGTTAAGGACGGCCTGGCGGATCAGGTCGTCGTCGAAGCGGCTGACATAGGTGCGGATGACCTGGCGGTCGACCGGAGGCGTGTCGATCACCGAGAGATCGCGCAGGCCCAGCAGGCTCATATGCAGGGTGCGCGGGATGGGGGTGGCGGTCAGGGTCAGCATGTCGACTTCGGCCCGCAGTTTTTTCAACCGTTCCTTGTGCGTTACTCCGAAGCGCTGTTCCTCGTCGACGATGAGCAGGCCCAGGTCTTTGAACCGGACATCGCGCTGCAGTAGCCGATGTGTGCCGATGAGGATGTCGATTTTGCCTTCGGCAGCCTGTCGCAGAATCTGTTTCTGTTCGGCGGGACTGTTCAGGCGTGAAAGGCTTGCGGTGGTGACCGGCGCGTCTTTCAGGCGTTCGGCGAAGGTTTGTCCATGCTGGCGGGCCAGGATGGTGGTCGGTACCAGCACCGCCACCTGTTTGCCGTCCAGTACCGCCTTGTAGGCCGCCCGAATCGCCACTTCGGTCTTGCCGTAGCCGACGTCGCCGCAGATCACGCGGTCCATGGGCTGGGGAGTCTGCATGTCGGACAGTACTTGGTTGATGGCGGCAAGCTGATCGGGGGTTTCCTCGTAGGGAAAGGCCGCCTCGAACTCGCGGAACATGGCATCCGGGGGCGAGTATCGAAACCCTTCGTGCATTTCACGGCGTGCGTAGATCTGCAGCAGATCGCGGGCCAGTTCTTCGACCGCGGCGCGCGCTTTGAGCTTGGCTTTTTCCCAGGCGCCGCCGCCCATGCGGTCGAGGCGCGGCATGGCGCCTTCGGCTCCAACATATTTCTGGACTTTCTCGATGCGCTCAACCGGCAGATAGAGACGATCTTTACCGGCGTATTCCAGATGCAGGAAATCACCCTCGCTGTCCTGCAGATGCAGGTGCAGCAGCCCCTGAAAACGGCCGATACCGTGGTCGGCATGCACCACCAGGTCCCCTTCGCGCAGCTCCGCCAGAGAGGAGAGGCGCGCTTTGGCCCGGGCTTCTGCAGCTCCGCTCCGGCGGCGGGTCCGGCGGCCGAAGATCTCTTCCTCGGTTATGATCGCCAGGCGCTCGTCCGGCAGTCGGAAACCGCCGGAGAGTTCCCCCAGGGTGATCATCGGGGAGCCGGGTTTCAGCGAGGAAGGGGCGACGCCTTTGCGCAGCGGCAGGTCCAGTCCCCGCCCGGCCAACAGTGCCTGCAAGCGTTCGGCCTGCCCCTGATGATGGCAAACCAGCAGCAGGCGCCAACCTTGTTGCTGCCACTCATGCAGCCGTCCGGCCAGGTGTGCGGCCAGACCGCCGTCTTGCTGTTGCGTGGCGCGCAGCTCGGTATTGCTTTCGGTGCGCAGTACCAGGCGCGCCGGCTGGTCGTCAAGATGATAGAGCCGCAAGGGGGTGACGTCGAGTTGCGGCAGGCCGGCGATGCGGCGGGCGAGTTCTTCTCCGGGAAGGTAGAGAGCATCCCCCGGCAGATAGAGTTCGCCCCGTTCCGCCATGCGGGCCTCGCCTTCGCTGATTTCATCGCTGAGACGATCCATTTCACGGGTAATGGACGGAGGATCGATGCGCACCAGGCGGCAGGAGGCAGCATAATCGAAAACACTGTCCAGGCCGTCGTAGCACAGCGGCATCAAGAAGCTGTGGCCCGGTCCGAGCAATCCTTCGCGGGCTTCTTCGAGAATGGCTTCGCGCTGTGGGCGAGCAATGCCGAGGGCATCCGAGCGCTGTTTGAGGAGGCGCGCAAAGGTTTCGAGGTGACTGCCGACCAGCACCATTTCCCGCGCCGGCAGCAACTCCAGCGAAGAGATGTCCCGCTCTTCGGATCGCTGGGTAACGGGATCGAAGGGACGCATGCGTTCGATCTGATCGCCGAAAAATTCGATGCGTACCGGCTCGTTCCGGGTCGGCGGGTAAAGGTCAAGAATATCGCCGCGTGCGGAGAAGGTGCCGGGGTCTTCAACCAGCGGTACGCTGTGATAGCCGAGTTCGGCCAGTCGGGCGAGCAATTCTTCCCGGGGATGCAGGTCGTTTTCCCGCAGGCAACTGCGAAGTCCGGCCAAAACAGGCCGGGGCATGACGCGCTGCATGACGGAACGGGCGGTCATGACCAGCGCCCGGGCTCGACCGTCGCTCAGCGCCGCAAGGGCCGCCAGGCGGGTGGCTTCGATTTCGGGGTGGGGTTGCAGGGCCTCGTAGGGGCGCATTTCCCAATGGGGCAGATAAAAAACCCGGCCGGGTTGTCCGAGATAAAACTCCAGGTCGGCCGTAATGCGCAGCGCCTGCTCCTGGTCGACAGTCAGAATCAACAGCGGGTCGGGACGTTCCGTAAGCAGGCGTGCCAGCAGAAATGCGCAGCTGCTGCCGGCCGTACCCGGCAGTTCCGCATGCTTCAGGTTGTCCAGGGTTGCGGAGAATTCTTCAAGAGCGGGATGCAGCTCGGTATGGGGGTCAGGTAGTGTCATGCCTCAAAAAAGAGCGGGGGCGCTGTGCGAGCGCGCCCCCGTCCTATTGTTAGATGAACGTTTCCGGTGTCCTCAATCGCGCGGCACGGCCAGCATGCGCTCGAGAGCCTTGCGGGCTCCGTCGGCGACATCCTTCGGAACCGTCACTTGGGGGCTCAGGGTTTGCAGGCAGTGCAGAATTTCTTCGAGGGTAATGTATTTCATGGTTTTGCAGAACAACAGCGAGTTCGGCATGATGAATTCCTTATCGGGGTTTTCCTTACGCAGCCGATAAAGGATGCCTTGCTCGGTGCCGATGATGAATTTTTTGGCAGAGCTTTTGCCGACGTAATCGATAATGCCGCTGGTGGAAGCGACATAGTCGGCCATGGCCAGGATCTGGGGACGGCATTCGGGATGCGCCAGGAACAGGGCGTCCGGATGGGCTTCCTTGGCCGCCATGACATCCTCTTCAGGCAACTGGTCGTGGAACGGACAGAAGCCTTCCCAGAAATAGCATTTCTTATCGGTGTTGGCGGCGATGTAGCGTCCGAGATTGCGGTCCGGCACCAGGATTACCTCGTCGGCTTCCAGGGAGTTGACCACCTTTACGGCGTTGGCACTGGTGCAGCAGATGTCGCTTTCCGCCTTAACCGCGGCGCTGGAATTGACATAGGTCACCACCGGACGTCCGGGCAGGCGGGCCTTCATTTCTCGCAATTTGTCGACTTCAACCATGTCGGCCATGGGGCAGCCGGCATCGGTCCTCGGCAGCAGTACGGTTTTGTCGGGAGCCAGGATGGCCGCGCTCTCCGCCATGAAATGCACGCCGCACAACACGATCACCTGGCGTTCGGTCTGCGCCGCCTCGATGGCCATGGCCAGGGAATCCCCCGCGACGTCTGCAATATCCTGAATTTCGTCGCGCTGGTAAAAATGCGCCATGATCAAGGCATTGCGTTCCTTGGCCAGACGGCGGATTTCCTCCTTGAGTTGTTGCGAATTCATTTATGGGCCTTTCCGGAAGTGGGGTAAACGGTGTTATAATGTGGCGCATGATAGTGTAAAACCCCTTGTTTGTCAAACCCTTACCGCCTTGTCTCACTTGACAGCCGGCCTGTTTGCGGCTATTGTCAGGTTGCGTCGAAAAATCGGATACTTTCGAGCCTGACAACAACTCAAAAGAGGTACATTATCATGTTTAACATAGGTCCCACAGAACTGTTGCTGATCCTGGGTCTGGCCCTTATTATCCTCGGCCCGCGTCGGCTGCCCGAGCTGGCCCGTGCTCTCGGCAAGGGGTTGGCCGAATTCAAGCGCGCCACCCGTGATTTTCACGACGATCAGGACGAGGCGTTTTCCCAAAAACAAACCGAACGTATCGACTCCGCGGCATTGAACGACGAGAATTCGCAGGACCCGCCCGGACCGCGGCCCCCTTCCGCTCATGGCTGAACAGTCGCTGATCGTTCATCTTGACGAATTGAGGCATCGTCTGATTGTGGCGGGGTGCGCCTGGTTGATCGGTACGCTGGTCTGTTACGCGTTTTCGCAGGAGCTGTTCCAGGCGATCTCCGATCCCCTGCGCCAGGTTTTGCCGGAGGGCAGTTCCCTGGTGTTCATTCAGGCCACCGAGCCCTTCTTCACTTATATCAAACTCTCGGCCATGGCCGGGCTGCTGTTGAGTCTTCCGGTGATCTTCTGGCAGATCTGGGCTTTTGTCGCCCCGGGACTCTATGCCAATGAAAAGAGGCTGGCCGTACCTTTCGTCCTGGCCAGCTGTGCCTGTTTCGGTGTCGGAACCTGGTTCGGCTTCGGGTATGTTTTTCCGCTGGTGTTTCGTTTTCTCGTCAGTTACGGTACCGAGGTCGGCAATATCAGTGCCATGCTGTCCATGGGGGCCTACCTTTCCCTTTCCTGCCGGCTGTTGCTCGCCTTCGGGCTGATTTTCGAATTGCCCATCATCGTATTTTTTCTCGCTCGCCTGGGTCTTGTCGATCATCGCTGGCTCGCTCGTCGTCGTCGCATGGCCCTGTTGCTGGCATTCGTCGTCGGCGCCATCCTGACGCCGCCCGACATCGTCTCCCAGTTGGCGATTGCCGGCCCCTTTGCGATATTGTACGAGATCAGCATTTTCGTTGCGCGTTTTGGCGGAAAACGGAGGCGCGTTGCCGCTTCCGAACAAAAGGGCGGGTGATGAACAGAGCTTTCAAGTTCATCATGGTCGCGGTGGTTCTGCTGGGAGTGTTTCTTTCGCTGCTGGTTGGCTGGCGTTTCCGGGTGGTCGAAAAGCGGGAACTTATGAGCGAGTTCCGTCGGGTGATCGATGCCAAGGCCGTAGCTTTTGAGCGCGAGATCAGCCTGAATCTGGAGGTTCTGTTTGCGTTCAAAAGCCTGTTTTCCGCTTCCCGCAAGGTAGAAAAAAGCGAGTTCCGCACCGCTGCCTTCGAGGCCATGCAACGGCATAAAGGCATTCGCGCCCTCGCCTGGGTTCCTCAGGTTAACGGGGAAGAGCGTCGGACTTTCGAATCCGAGCGCTTTGCCGACAATCCCGCGTTCCGGTTTCATGAGGTTTCAAAAAGCGGGTGGCGGATAGCTGCGGTTCGTCGGGAGAAATATTATCCCATTTACTTTCTGGAGCCTGAAGAGTCTTTCCGGCAGATGGTAGGTTTTGACCTTGGCACCGACCCGGCGTTTGGCTCGCTGTTGGATGATGCCAGGGACAACAGCTCTCTTCAGGTAGGTGGTTTTTCCGGTCGGAGCGGTTTCAACAACACCGACCAGACGACATTTTTCGGCTTGTTGCCGGTCTATGCGGGCAGGCCGGATACGGTAGCATCGCGGCGCAAAAACCTGCGTGGATTTATTCTCGGAGTGTTCGACTTTACGGCACTTTTCGAGGCCGCAGGATGGAAAGGTTTTCAGAACCTGGCCGCGGTATGCCTGATCGATGGCGGCAGGTTCGGCGCAAAAGGTGAAATCTATATACATCGAGCGCAGAAAGAGGTGTCATTACCTGCCAGTATCGCCTATGAGCGGAATGTGCAAGTGGCGGGCAAACCTGCCTGGAAACTGCAGGCGATGCCGATCGGCGATTATTTCAGTCGCTATCGAAGCATGACGCCCTGGCTGTATATATCGGCCATTTCCTTCATCGCTTTAATGATTCTTTCGTATTTGTGGCTGATGACGAAACATGCGGCTTCCGTCGAGACCCTGGTCTCCCAGAGAACCCGTGAACTTGATGAAGCCAATCGAAAACTCGCCAGTTTGTCGCTGACTGACGGCCTGACCGGCATTGCCAATCGCCGCTTTTTCGACGATCACCTCGACCAGGAATGGAAACGTGCCCAGCGTGAAAAACATCCGCTGAGTCTGATCATGGTCGATATCGATCATTTCAAAGCCTACAACGATTATTACGGGCATCAGGCCGGGGACGATTGCCTGCGACTGGTGGCCCGGCTGCTCCAGACCGTCGTGGCGCGCCCCGGCGACCTGGTCGCCCGCTACGGCGGTGAGGAATTCGCGCTGATATTGCCGCAAACCCAAAACGGCGCCAAAAAATTGGGGGAATGCTGCAGGGCGACCGTGGCCGGAAGCAAAATTCCACATCATGCATCGCCGGTCAGGCCCGTGGTAACGGTCAGCGTCGGCGTGGCGACCGTGACGCCCGCTGTCGGTGAAGAACCATTTCGGCTTGTTAAAACCGCCGACCAGGCCCTTTATCGGGCCAAACTCCTCGGGCGAAACCATGTTGTGATGGAATCCGTCCACAATCAGTGCGACGGCTCCTCCAAACCGGCAACTTCCCCACCACATTGATTAACGGCGCGATTGGCGTTATAGTGCCGTTATGTCTTCAGCTCTCGATATAACTCATCTGCATAAAAATTTTGACGGAACTCCGGCGGTGCGCGATCTTTCCTTGTCCGTGCATCGGGGGGAAATTTTCGGTTTGCTCGGACCTAACGGTGCAGGCAAAAGCACCACCATCAACATGATAAGCGGCGTGTGTCGCATCGATAAAGGGCAGGTGCGGGTTTTCGGCCATGATAATCGCATTGAAAGGCACATTACCCGTCGTCTTGTC
>JASKKK010000069.1 GCA_030154185.1 Desulfuromonadales bacterium | reverse complement strand
CAGAGATACGTTCACTATGATTTTTTCACTTTTGGTCTTGTTTGCGGCTGCCTGCAGCTCTTCGCGTTTTTTCTGCAGTTCCGCCAGAGAATTGATCTTGGCCATTTCTTTGTTACCTCCCCGTATCAAGCAAAGTCAGCAATGATGTCCTTGACCTGGTCGGTGGTCACATTAGCGTAGACCTTTTCGCCGACCAGAACGACAGGCGCCAGAGCGCAGGCACCAACGCAACGCAGACAATCGATGGAGAATTTGCCATCGGGAGTCACTTCGCCTACATCGACCTGCAGCTGTTGCTTGAGAGCATCGACAACCTTGCCGGCCCCCTTAACGAAACAGGCAGTCCCCATGCAGACGGAAATGGGATATTCCCCTTTGGGAATCATGGTGAAGAAGGTGTAGAAACTGACCACCCCAAAGACTTGCACCACCGGCACGTTCAAGGCATCGGCAACATACTGCTGAACCTCTTCGGGCAGATACCCGAACAGGCTCTGCGCCTTGTGCAAAACGGTGATGAGGTGGCCCTCCTTGGTCGGCAAGGTGTCGATAAAAGCATCGAGTTCCCGGAAAAGATGCTCCGGCAACTCGGACCCTTGCTGCGACCCGCATTGCTGTTTTTCCTGGCAGCTAGACATAGATCCTCCCCTGAATCTAAAAAATGGGCATCCAGGCACAGGCCACCGGTTTCTACACGCACGTGCAGAATCGACACGCATGCTCGGCATGCCTGAGCGATCGGCAACCAGGTGCAACTGTACCGCTGGCCGAAACACTGGGGTCCCGGTTGAAATACTCCGCATGGCGATGCGCGGTGCTGGGTATCGCACACCCATGCGGGTTTTCCAGCCCGTATCCATCCGGTACCCCGATTGGACACGGCGTGGTTTTCATCGAAAAAACGAGCCGTTTTTCGTCGTGGCAAAACAAGTGGGGAGATGCGCGCAGACGTACATGAATACGCCACGCAAGCAAGACCACAACTTGACGCCGCCACGGCGGAAAAGAGCCGTTTCCGAATGAAAACGAGCTAGTTTTGAGTCGAGAAGATGAGATGTGCAGAGAAAGGGCCGAGCAAGAAACTCGGCCATTTCTCCTCCTCCAATAACAACATGCAAACGTCAGCCCTTCCTAAACGGAAGAAAACGAAACATGGCAAAAACTGAGGTTTTCACAGACGGCGCCAGTGTCTGGGTCCTCCCCTCAGGGCCTCAATGCACCCTGTTGACCACTATCGTTTTTTTCTGCCAAAAAAGGCCACATGATTGATAGCACCAATAAAATATCATTTCAACAAAATTTTACTTCATTTCAAAACAGGCAATCCTCATTGTTTAAAAAAAAGCATATGTTTTCGGAGAGTTACAGAAAACAAGAAAAATGATTAAGAAATTAGAAGAATTCAAATCCGTGAAAAACAGACACCCAACCCTGCAGGGAAACGGTGTTCGTCGACAAAGTTCGCAGATATAACGAGGGGGGTTCCCCCCGGGCGAACATCCGTTTCCGGCATATAAAATTATGTTCTCTGTTTTTTTTGCGGGGATATCTGTGCAATGTAAGGCAGGGCCCGGTACTTGTCGCCGCAATCCAATCCATAACCGACGATCCAGACATCCGGGATTTCGAATCCCAGATAATCAACCGGTACGTCGACCTGCGCCGAACCAGATTTACGCAACAGAGAGCAGGTTTTCAACGAGGCGGGATTTCGTGCCCGAAACAATCGCAACAGATAATCGAGCGTATGGCCGGTATCTACGATGTCTTCGACGATCAGAACATGACGCCGCGAGATATCGATGCGCACATCCATAATCAAGCGTACCGCACCACTGACCGTGCCTTTGCCGTATGAGGACAAGGCAATAAAATCGATATGCCTCGGAATGCTCAACGCCCTGGAAAGGTCGGCCATGAAAATATAACAGCCACGCAGGACACCGATCATGAAAAGTTCGTCGACGTCCGCGTAGTCTTCGGATATCCGGCGAGCCATTTCCCTGACTCGAGCCTGTATGGTTTTTTCGGACAGCATGATAGTGGAATCGAGTGCAGGCACGATTTTTTCTCCTTAGAGACCGGTAAACAAGGGTACGATCTGCTGCTTGGCGACATCCACAAGCCCCATGTCGGTCAGCTTCAACTCGGGGATGACTTCCAGGGCAAGAAAGCTCAGGGTCATGAAAATCTCCGGCAACCGGCAGTCCAGACGTTTCAGGGCCTCCCCCACCCTCTCCTGTGTCCGCACCAGTTTTCCTGCCGGATCCATCGACATCAGACCTCCCAAAGGCAAGGCAAGGTGTGCAAGCACCTGATCTCTGACGGCCACGGCCTGACCGCCACCGGAATCGACCACGGCACGCGCAGCCGTCATCATGGATAGGTCGTCAGCCCCGGCAACGATCAGATTATGATGATCGTGGGCAACCGTGCTGGCTACAGCCCCTCGCGCCAGTTTGAGTCCCTGTACGAATCCCATGCCGAACCTCCCCGTGCTGCGGTGTCGCTCGATGACCGCAAGTTTCAGAAGGTCGCGACCGGAATCCGCAACCGCCTCCCCGCCCCGTAAACTTGGCGACAGTATGCGCTGTTCGGTAAGCAGTTGACCTTGCAACACCCCTATGACGCGGATTTTTCCTTCCCTGAGGGGAATGCGCAAATCGACTTTATCCAAGTCGACCCGAACCGTACCGAAAAGATCGGCCATGGACGCGGGAACGTCCGCCTCCCCGCAGCCATCGTCGATCGCATCACCCTCGATGGCGACGAGACGACCGGCCTGCCAGACCTGTTGCGGGACAAATTCGTTCAAGGAGGGAAAAACAACCAGGTCGGCTCGTCTTCCCGGGGCGATCAGACCGCGATCGAAAAGCCGGTAATGCTCGGACGGATTCAGACAAGCCATCCGCAAAGCAGTCACCAGAGGCACGCCTTCGTCAAGCGCCAGCCGTACCAGGTGATCGATGGAGCCCTGCCTGACAAGGTCCACCGCATCACGGTCGTCTGTGCAAAAAGCCAGGAAGCGTTCGCTCAATGGCGAAATTACTGGCAACAAGGCGCGTAGATTATGTGCGGCACTGCCTTCGCGTAAAAACACCCGCATACCGCGGCGAAGTCTTGCCGAAGCTTCATCGACCGAACAACATTCATGATCGGAAGATACACCGGCCGCAACGTAGGCATCGAGGGCGGCTCCCATCAGTCCCGGAGCGTGCCCGTCGATCGGCATCCCCTCGGCCCGTTCGATTTCGTGCAGCAAGCGCGGAGATGCGCGAACCACCCCGTAGAAATCCATAACCTCACCCAGGCCGACAACATCGGGAAGACGCAGCAGAAGACCGAGATCCTCGTCGTCGATAACGCCGCCCGTACCGGCCAGAGAGGTTGCCGGCACGCAGGAGGGTACCGTCATAAGCATGGCGACCGGGGAGTTTCGAGCATCCTCCCGCATGAAACGAATACCGGTCGTGCCGCACACATTGGCAATTTCGTGAGGATTTCCGATGATTGTCGTGACGCCATGAGGGGCCAACACCCGTGCGAATTCCCTGGGCCGCAGCATGGCGCTCTCGACATGAACGTGGGCGTCGATAAGACCGGGGGCGACATACTGCCCCCGCAGGTCGACGATCCTGCGTCCTTCGAGTCCTTTGCCGACCGTGGCTATGGCTTTGCCGACCGTGGCGATATCGGCATCGAGTATTTTACCGCCGACTAGATCGACGACCCGGGCATTACGCAGCAACACATCGGCACGACGCTCGCCACGAGCAACAGCCAGAATATCCGGCAAGTCGGTCCCGGTCTTTTTGGCATCGGGCACACGCATCACGTCACCTCGTGGTCTTCCCGATTTTCTCCCTGCTTCCTGAGATATCTCTTTAACGAGCATGAGGAACCAGCGCAATTTGCTGCATGAGAATATATTATACCGTTACCTGGCGGGAATCATACCGGTGGTTTCCCTGCGGGATGCTTGAACAACCGCAGAGGAGACGACCTTCCCCTTACTTTGCCGAGGCGGAAGCTCCCCCGGGGACTTCCTGTCAAACATCAACTTGCAATACACAAACAATCGTTTTTGCAGGGTTTTTACGACTTTAAGAAGTATAATTCAGCAAAAAAAGAGTCGCGACGGTAAAACCTTCGGTACCGTCGGAATGGGACCATTAGAGGTGGGAAATATCAGGAGCAATGGCGCGACAGCAACAGGGCAAGGCGACCGAATTCCTCGAGATCGAGAGTTTCGGCGCGCCTGCGCGGATCGATGCCGGCAGCCAACATCGACTCTTCGAGACCTTCGAAGCCGAATCCAGACCCGATAAGGCTGTTGCGCAGCGTCTTACGGCGCTGGGCAAAGGCCGCCTTGACGACACGCCTGAAAAACGCCTCGTCTGCGACGTCGATCCTGGGATGTTCAAGAGCGTCGAAACACAGAACCGCCGAATGTACCTTCGGCGGCGGATAAAAGGCTCCGGGAGGTACGCGTAAAACGCGCCTGACATCAAACCAGACCTGACAGAGGACCGACAGAATCCCGTAATCCCTGCCGCCGGGCGAGGCGCACAGCCGCTCGCCCACCTCCTTCTGAAACATCAGCACCAGCCGCGAAAAGAGGTGCCGATGATCAAGAATCTTGAATACGATCTGGCTTGATATGTTGTAGGGCAGATTGGCGATCAGCTTGTAGGGAGGCTCGGTCAGAAAATGATTCCAATCGAGAGCCAGAGCATCGCCGGGATGTACGACAAGATTTTGATCGGTCCGCGCCTGCAGGCCGGCGGCGAGATCACGGTCGATTTCTATGACATGCAGCTGGGATACCTGCGGCAAAAGACGCTCGGTCAAAGCCCCCAGACCGGGACCGATCTCCAGCACCCGATCCCGGGAATCGAGGTCGGCGGCGGTCAAAATACCTTCGACCACATGGCGATCCTGCAAGAAGTTCTGTCCGAAACGTTTTTTGGGACGATGTTTCACGAATCTTTCTCCCGCCTGCGCCGTGGCCGTCGGGGCCAACGCGGTATCTTCCAGGTTTGGGTTACGGGAATGATCCGAATGGCGGCAAGATAGATCGCCATCGAACACAGAACGGCCCAAAGGAGACTACCGACACTGAGAGGCAACAGCACATCCCAGCCGAGTTCCTTCAAGGCGGAAAAGCTTAACGAGGCTGGCATGTGCACATAATCCATATTCAGCAGAATCCGCCCCGATTCATATTCCAGAGCATATATGAAGGGGGCGGTGAGGGGATTGGTCACCCATACGCCCAGAACCGCGGCGACCTTATTTTCCCGGAGCATGATGGCCAGAAAGACGGCCAGCACCATCTGGAATCCGAAGGTGGGAGTGAGCCCGATGAAAATGCCGAGAGCCAGCCCTTTGGCGATCTCTTCAGGCGCCCCGCGCAAACGCAGAAACCGCACCACCAACAATTTGATTTGCCGAACCACAGGCCATCGTCGATACATATGGCTCCGTCCGTTTAAAAGGCTATCGCTGCTGCGGCCAACCGGCCTGATCGAGGGGCCAGTTTGCCCGAGCATTGAGGTTCAGGTCGGCAACGCAGCCCCCCTCCAGGTAGGCATCACCGGCCACGCCGAGCATCGCGGCGTTGTCGGCACAAAGTGACGGACTGGGGAAAAACGCCCGGAAACCCGCCATGGTTGCTTTCTGTTCCATGAGGCGGCGCAGCCCTTTATTGCAGGCAACACCGCCGGCCACCACGATACGCTCCAGTCCCGTCTCTTTGGCCGCCCGCAGAGTTTTCTCGCAGAGTACTTCGATGACCGCCTGCTGAAAACTGGCTGCCACATCGCAAAGGTGATCCCCCTGTATCGGGCCCTCCTGGCTCTGGACATAATACAGCAGCGCGGTTTTGATGCCGCTGAAACTGAAATCGAAATTAGGTTTTTTCAACAAGGGCCTGGGAAAGTCGAAGGCTTTGGGATTGCCGTCGGCGGCAAGACGGTCGATAATCGCCCCCCCCGGATATCCGAGCCCGAGCAACTTTGAGACCTTATCGAATGCTTCCCCGGCCGCATCGTCAAGAGTCCGACCAAGTATCCGATATTTACCGATGCCGTCCACCCGGTACAGATGCGTATGACCTCCGGAAACGGCCAGTGCCAGATAAGGAAAGGGCACCTGCTGTTCCAGAAGCGGAGCCAGAATGTGTCCCTCCATGTGATGAACGCCAACCAGGGGGATTTCCAGGGACAGGGCCATGCCCTTGGCCATGGATAACCCGACCAGCAAAGCACCGACCAGGCCGGGACCGCGCGTAACGGCGATACCTTCGATATCGGCCAAGCCTGGGCCGGCCTTGCGTAGGGCATCGTCGACGACCACTGCCACGGCCTCCATATGTTTGCGGGAAGCCAGCTCCGGCACCACGCCTCCGTACAGGGCGTGCACATCGACCTGGGAGGCGACGACATTGGACAGGACCTCGCGACCATCGCGCACGACGGCCGCCGAGGTTTCATCACAGGATGATTCTATAGTCAGCAGCAACATGAAACGATATCTTCTTTCTTACCCCATCCGACGGGAAACGGGTTGGAGACACATCACAGCAGATTCGCCGCCAGTTCAGCCAACGGAGAACGTTCCCCGCGCATCAGGGTCACATGCCCCGCAATCGATTGATTCTTGAATTTTTCGACGGCATAGGTCAAACCGTTGCTCGAAGAATCGATATAGGGATTGTCGATCTGATAGGGGTCGCCGGTAAGAACGATCTTGGTCCCTTCCCCGGCGCGGGTGATGATGGTTTTTATCTCATGGGGCGTAAGATTTTGCGCTTCATCGACGATCATGTACTGTTTAGGGATGGAGCGTCCGCGAATGTAGGTGAGAGGTTCGATTTCCAGCAGCCCCATTTCGACCAGCTCCTTGTAGCCGCGTTTGCGCTTGCCGTGTTCGTCGACCATGCCGAGCAGCAATTCGACATTGTCGAATATGGGTTGCATCCACGGGGCCAGCTTTTCCTCGACGTCGCCGGGCAGAAAGCCAAGATCGCGCCCCAGGGGAAAGATGGGACGGGAAACCAGCAATCGGCTGTATCCGCCCTCATCTGCGGATTTGGTCAATCCGGCGGCAATGGCCAGCAAGGTTTTGCCGGTGCCGGCTTTGCCGACCAGCGTTACCAGCTGAATGTCGTCGTTGAGCAGAAGGTCGATGGCAAACTGCTGCTCGCGGTTGCGCGGAGTGATGCCCCACAATCCCTCCTTGGGCGTTTTAATCAGGGGAACCACGCGCCCCAAAGCCGCTTCATAACGACCGACGGCGGTATGGGAGGCATTCCCTTCGTCGATCAGGGTCAGGCACTGGTTGTCGTAAAGCTGCTCGTCAATTTCGATGTAGCCCTGTCCGTAGAACCGGTCGACCTGCTCCCGGGGCAATACGATCTGCGCCATGCCGGAGTAGAGTTCCTCGATGGAGACCTTGTCCGATTCGTAATCCTGGGCAACGATGCCGACGGCATCGGCCTTGATGCGCAGGTTGGTGTCCTTGGTGACGAACACCACCGGACATTGGCTTTCTTCCTTCAACTGCAGGGCGACCGCAAGAATGCGATTATCGCCGCGGTCCGCGCGTAATTCGGGCGGCATGCGCTTCATGAGCTGTTCGGTATATATCAGAACACGCAAAAAGCCGCCTTCGCCAAGATCCACACCATCGATAAGATGGGCCTTGGCGCGAAAACTGTCAAGCAACCGGGAAACTTCCCGGGCGTTACGCCCGGTTTCGCTGAGGTCCTTCTTGAAAGTGTCGATTTCTTCGACAACCGTGATGGGAATCACCACGTCGTTGTCCTTAAAGCGGAGCAGGGCCTGAGGATCGTGCAGCAGAACATTGGTATCGAGGACGAAGACCTTTTTCATGGTGCTCCCTTCAATATGTCAAAACCTCTCGGCAACAGATGGAAATCGAAGCCACATCACAGCTTTCCCGAAAGCATGTCATGCTTCCGACAAGGTCCGCAGAAAAATCCGGACAGTTGGAAAAGTCGTGTGAAACTACCACCAGGCAAGCGGTTTGGCAACCCCTTTATAGTCTGCCTGCGGGCGGCATCGAAACCAATCTTCGAAGGGATATTGTACAACAACAGATCCTTGCAGGTAAAATTCATTATAGAAGAAATATTGTGGTGCGGCGCCTTGGGTTGCATCCTTACTGCCAGATCACGGCCGCCATCTGCAAAATGGCAAAGGCTCCTTGACACAACCCAAGATATTGTGGTTTAAAGGCGGTCACAATACATGATATTGTCCAAACCTCGCAAAGCGTATGCAGACCACAAGCCATGAATTGCAAAGGATATACACCATGATGACCACCGCGGATCTTGAATCCCTGCTGAGCCGAAACGCCCTGACCGTACTCAAGCGCCGTTATCTCAAACGCAATCAGGAAGGCCATATCCTCGAAGACCCGGCGGACATGTTTCGACGCGTCGCCGAAGCCGTGGCCGGAGCGGAAAACCTGTTCGAATCACAGGTGGATGTCGGCTCGCTGGCGGACGAATTTTACGACGCCATGACGCGCCTGGAGTTTTTGCCGAACTCCCCCACCCTGATGAACGCAGGTCGCGAACTCGGGCAGTTGTCGGCCTGCTTTGTCCTGCCGGTTGACGATTCCATGGAAAGCATTTTCGAAGCGATCAAGCAGACGGCGCTGATCCACAAGAGTGGCGGCGGTACCGGTTTTTCCTTTTCACGCATTCGTCCGGCCAACGATGTGGTGCTCTCCACCAAGGGTGTTTCGTCGGGCCCCATTTCCTTCATGAAAGTATTCGACGCCGCTACCGAAACCATAAAGCAGGGCGGCACCCGGCGAGGGGCCAATATGGGCATTCTGCGGGTCGATCATCCGGATATCATGGATTTCATCATGGTCAAGAAAGACCTCACGGTTTTGACCAACTTCAACCTGTCCGTCGGCCTGACGGAAGCTTTCATGCAGGCCGTGGAAGCCGGGGCCGAATACGATCTGATCAATCCGCGCACCGGCGAACCGATCAAAAAACTCGATGCCCGCAAGGTCTTCGAACGCATCGTCGACATGGCCTGGACCAGCGGCGAACCGGGCATCATTTTCCTAGATCGCCTCAATCGCGACAACCCGACTCCCCATGTCGGCGAGATCGAGGCAACCAATCCTTGTGGCGAACAGCCGCTGCTGCCCTACGAATCGTGCAATCTCGGCTCCATCAACCTGTCGCGCATGGTCTCGGACGATGGCCAGGTGGATTGGAACAAACTGAGCGCCACCGTGGCCATGGCGGTACGTTTTCTTGACAACGTGATCCAGATAAACCGCTACCCTCTGCCCCAGATCGAGGAAACGACCCTGTCCAACCGCAAGATCGGACTCGGCATCATGGGCTGGGCCGACATGCTGATCCACCTCGGCCTGCCTTACAACAGCAGCCAGGCTATAGAACTGGCCGACAAGCTGATGCGTTTCATCACCGACAAGGCTCGCAGCATCTCCCGCAATCTGGCCGAGGAGCGCGGGGCCTTCCCCAACTTCTCCGGATGCCGCTACGATCAGGCCGGTGAACCGCCGCTGCGCAACGCCACCTGCACCACCATCGCCCCGACCGGCACCATCTCCATCATCGCCAACACCTCCAGTGGCGTCGAACCGATTTTTGCCGTCTCCTACGTCCGCCAGGTGATGGACAACGACGTGCTGGTGGAAGTTCATCCCCTGTTCGAAGCCATGGCCCGCAAGGAAGGGTTTTACACCCCCGAACTGATGAAGGCCATCGCCGAAAAGGGTACCATTCAAAGCTTTGAAGAGATCCCCGAAAAAGTGCGACGCCTGTTTGTGACCGCCCACGACATCACGCCGGAAGACCATATTCACATGCAGGCTGCTTTCCAGAAACATACCGATAATGCGGTATCCAAAACGGTCAATTTTCCGCGTGCGGCGACCCGCGAGGAGGTGGCCGAGGTGTACCGCCTGGCCTACATGGAAGGTTGTAAAGGCGTGACCATCTACCGGGATGGTTCGCGAGACATGCAGGTACTCTCCGTCGCCAAGGCAGAGGAAAAACCTGAGGAGAACACGGTTCGTATCGAATCGGGCAAAACCGGCCACAAGCGAGACCGTCCGCGGGCCCTGGTCGGCAAGACCTACCAGATGTCCACCGGTTGCGGCCCTTTGTATGTCACCATCAACCAGGACAACACCGGCCTGTTCGAATTGTTCACCACCATGGGCAAAGCTGGAGGTTGCGCCGCCAGCCAGTGCGAAGCCATCGGCAGGCTGGTATCCCTGGCCTGGCGCAGCGGAGTGCAGGCTCGCCAGGTCGTCAAGCAACTGATCGGCATTACATGCCACAAACCCGCCGGGTTCGGCGAAAACCGGGTTACCTCCTGCGCCGATGCGGTGGCGAGGGCCATCCAGATGCACATGCATACGGAAACCGACGAGGACCCTGAAGTCAAACCCGTGAACAATGGCGGCGGAGCCTGTCCGGAATGCGGCGGCCCCGTCGAACACGAAGGGGGATGCTGCGTCTGCCATGCCTGTGGCTATTCCGAATGTGCCTGACGCAAAGACAACCATGCCGGACTGGGAAAACATCTGCCAGCAATGCGGCGAATGCTGCTTCGAAAAGCTGCCCGACAAGCACGGCCGCCTTTATACCAGCAATATCCCATGCCGGTTTCTGGATGTGGCAACCCGCCGCTGCAAGGTCTACCATAAGAGGTTCGATGTCGGCGAAGGCTGCATCAAATTGACCCCGGAAGTGGTACGCGAAGCGGACTGGCTGCCCGAAAATTGTGCGTACGTGCAGCACATGCGCCGCGAAAAACAGAAGTGACGATATGAGACCTGCGGGACTTGAGAGTCCGGCAGGTCTCATAGTCCGTCCGCTGTGCGAAGACCATCCATCCTCGATCAGGGAAACGATGCCATGCCAGACGCCTCTGGAAATAATCCCCTACCATCGCGCCGGCGGGCCTGGTTCGGCTGGTGCATGTACGATTGGGCCAATTCGGCCTTCGCTACGGTTATTCTGGCGGCGGTGCTGCCCGTCTATTTCGCCACTCTGGTGCCCGATCAGGGAGTGGTCCTGCCGATTCTCGGCGGACCGCTCAGCGCCACGGCCCTGTGGAGTTATGCGGTGGCGGGATCGATGATACTGGTGGCTCTGACCGCGCCCGTTCTTGGTGCCCTTGCCGACCGCACGCGCCGCCGGCGACGCTGGCTGATCATCCTCTGCGTGACCGGCGCCTGCACCACCTGCCTGCTGGCCCTGGCCGGCCCCGGTCGCTATCTACTTGCGGCCGGCCTGTTCATGCTGGCCAATGCCTGCTTTGCCGCGGCCAACATCTTTTACAATGCTTTTTTGCCCGCCCTGGCCCGAGGAACGGAAATGGATCGCCTGTCGGCGCGCGGCTTCGCTCTGGGTTATATCGGCGGCGGCCTGATGCTGCTGCTGACATTTGTGCTGATCCGGCACCCGGGCCTGGCCGGACTTGCCTCTTCCGCCCAGGCTACCCGCCTCGGTTTTTTCCTGACCGGCCTGTGGTGGCTGTTTTTTTCCCTGCCGACCTTTTTTTTCCTGCGCGAGGAAATGATCCCTCCGCCACTGGCAAAATCCGCAGGCCTCGCAGGTCCTAAAGTCTTGTGGCAGGTCTGGAAGGATCTGCCGCACTACCCCGACCTGCTGCGTTTTTTACTGGCTTACCTGTTTTACAACGACGGCATTCAAACCGTTATTGCCGTAGCCGCCATTTTCGGCAAAGACGAACTGGGCCTCGGCACAACCAGCATTCTCGGCTGTTTTCTCATGATCCAGTTCGTCGCCATGCCGGGTGCCTTGCTGTTCGGCAGATTCGCTCAATCCCGGGGCTCCAGAAAAGCCCTGTTGCTGTCTCTGTGTCTGTTTCTTGCGATCACCTTGTATGCTTACGACATGCAATATGCCTGGCAGTTCTGGCTCATGGGCCTGGTTGTCGCCCTGGTTCTCGGCGGCAGCCAGGCCATAAGCCGATCTCTTTACGGCAGCCTGCTTCCGGTCGGAAAGAATGCCGAATTCTACAGTTTCTATGCCGTCAGCGGTAAGTTCGCCGCCATTCTCGGCCCCCTGTCTTTCGGCCTGTTGGCCCAGCTGACCGGCTCCAACCGTTTGGCGATTCTCGGTCTGGGAATCTTCTTTCTTGTCGGGATCGGACTGCTTCTCACCGTCAACGTGGAACGCGGCCGCCGCATTGCACTGGAGAGAAATCCATGAAATCCGTTTTTTTCGACCCGCCACGACCTCGGTTGTTCGGACATCGCGGAAATTCGTTCGATTATCCGGAAAACACCCTGCCAGCTTTCGCCGATGCCCTGACCTCCGGCACTCCCTACCTGGAACTCGACATTCGGACCTGCAAAGACGGTCAGGTTGTTGTCATCCACGACGAAACCTTGTTGCGCACCTGCGGGGTGAATCGGCCTGTAACCGACCTGAGTCTGACGGATTTGCAAAACTGCGATGCGGGCGCCACCTTCACCCCTGACGATGGGCAAACCTATCCCCATCGCGGGCGCGGCATCAAGGTGCCGACCCTGGAGGAGGTTTTTCAGGCCTTTCCCGAGGCTTTGTTCAATATTGAAATAAAGCAGCAGATGCCGGCCATGGAAACGGCTGTGCTGGAGCTTATCCAGCGAACAGGAAGGACCGCTCAGGTTCTGCTGGCCGCCGAAAACGATACGGTCATGAATCGCCTGCGGCCTTTATGCAAGACTCTCGAGATTCCCACCAGCTTCAGCTACGGGGAACTGGTCACCTTTTTCGCCTGGCTGCAAGCCGGCGGACGCGAGGATTACCATCCGCCGGCGCAGGCCCTGCAGATTCCCGAGAAGTATGAAGGGAAAAGCCTGGTTACACCCCAGACCGTCGCAGCAGCACATGCCCTCGGCCTGGAAATGCATGTATGGACAGTCAATGAAACCTCGGACATGGAGCGCCTTTTAAGCATGGGCGTGGACGGCCTGATGAGCGACCGCCCCGCTCTCTTGCGGCAGACCGCTGCCCGCATGCTTTCCCGGCTCACCTGAAAAAAGACACGGCACCAGTTTACCCTTGACATATATAACCTTGAAGGTTATATATAAAAAACGTTTTCGAGAGTGGGAAGCTTCAGAACCTCTAACCAAGGGAGAAACTTGTTATGCCGAACACCAAAACCTGGCAATGTACCGTTTGTGGACTCAAACATGAAGGCGACACGCCTCCCAAAATCTGCCCCAAATGTGGCGTGAAGAGCGACAAATTCACCCGCATCTAAGCATCCTGCACCCTGATCGAACAAAAAAAGCTCCCGAAAGATAACCGGGGCAAAACTGTATGAATTCATTCGTTAGTTAGGGTCTCCTGAACAATTATTTTCAAGCCGGTCACAAGCCCGGCTTATGCTCTGTGACAATAAATCCGCAACGATGGCGACGGCCCGTTGCGTAGCA
>JASKKK010000019.1 GCA_030154185.1 Desulfuromonadales bacterium | reverse complement strand
TTGGGGTAACCATCTGATTTCCTTGCATATTTTAGCACAAAAACAATATCAAAAACAAGTAATTTCAACATGTTGGGCAACGTTCAGGAAGCCCTATTTAGGCAACCGGAAACAAAATCGAGTTGCCCACAGCGGCCTGTCTGGCATTGACCGATAGGGCGATCGATTTCATCGACAGCTTGCTTCGGGCAGACCAGTCGACAGCCCCCGCAACTATGGCAGAGTTCCGGAAAGAGCAGAACTTCTTCGGGCAGGCAAAGCAACGCATGGTACTGGCAGAAACGTGCGCAGGCGCCGCAGTTGCTGCAGCGGGAGGCATCGATGTCGGGAACGGAGACAGTTACAGCGATTGTTTCGGTTATTTCCGGGCGTAAAAACAGGTGTCCGTTGGGAGCTTCTACATCGCAGTCGACATAGACTGCATGATAGCCCTGGTCGGCGGCCAAACGGGCAAGATTTGTAGCAACCGTTGTCTTGCCGGTGCCGCCTTTACCGCTGGCGATGGCGATTTTCATTGACACATCTTTCTGAGCGAGGTTGTTGCTGACAAACATATCTGGCCGTGGATTGCTGGGATGTATCTGATGTTGTGGCAGATAAGTGTCCGCAGCGAACTACTTTTTACTCGATCCGCAATTTACACGGCTCCGGTGGCATCGGATTCGGAAGCTTCCTGCAACTGGCCTGCTTTGTAAGCAGCAAGCGCTTCCTGGGCCGTTCCCCGGGCACCATGAAAGATACGAATTTTTGCTGTCTGCAGCGAGGTGAAGGCTTTGGGGCCGATGGCCCCGGTGACCAAGGCTTCGACATGGTGGTCGGCAACCTTTTGCGCGGCCTGAATGCCTGCGCCGTGAGCGGTATTGCGCCCTGCGGTATTGTCGATAGATTCCCAACTGTCACTGACATCATCGTGGATGAGCAGCCACGCAGCCCGTCCGAAGCGAGGGTCTACGATGCTATCGGGACTGTTTCCTTGGGCAGTGATGGCGATTTTCATGATTTTGTTCTCCTTTGGCAGGTTGATTTAAAAAAGATCCGGGCTTCGAGGTTTTTTGCAAGCGGCAACAGCTGACGAATCCGAAGTTATCCTTGGAAATTGTCTCCAAATTGTCCGAATTCAGCCATTGATGCAAAACGCTATCGATCTCTCCCCGAAATCCCCATATAACCCACATGCCTGCTGTTTCGAGGGCAATCTGGAAACGGGGGTGTATGCCGCCGCAAAGAATTCCGTCTACATGGTTCAAATGAAGCCAGGTCGGAAGGTCCAATTCTTTATCCGGCTCCCAGGTCTGCTCGGCGATTTGTACAATTTGCCTGGTTTGACTACGGACATCTGCAAATACGAAGGTCCGAGCGATGCCGAATCGCGGCATGACACGGTTCTCGTAGCAGGGCAGTGCCAGGCGTAAAGATCCAGAAGGTAAGAAGTGTTGGCTCATGATTTAGAGTATTATCACGGATCATGCCATGTTGCTGAAGAAGAGAAATCTTTCAAAAAAATCAGGGATTACGGTATGTTGTGTTTTTTGAGAGAGATGGTGGAGGATATTTTGGAAAGGCGTTGAGTGTTGCACTTGCAACGGTGGAATGGATTGTTGGTAAAATTGCAGATAGTTATGAGTGTTGCAAAATGTGTTGCATTCGTTGCAGGTTGGGCAACGGTCAGGCCGATTCCTGCAGGCGTTTGAGCCAACGCCATAGCGTGCTTCGATTAACGCCTAATTGGCGGGCGGCGGTCGTGCGGTTACCGTTGCAGCGTGCCAGCAGGGCGTGCAGCTGGTCGGCAGAGGGCATGGTTCGGGGGTGCGCGGAGTCCCTCGATGCATGCAAGGGAACGGCTGTACTCAAAGAGGACGGCAGATGTTGCGTTTCGATAATTTCACCCCGGCAAAGGATGGCGGCGCGTTCAATCAGATTGAGAAGTTCCCGCACATTTCCCGGATAATCGTAGTCGAGTAAAAGAGACATGGCTTCAGGGGAAAAGCCGCGCAGTTTTTTATCATAGATACCGTTGAAGCGCTCCAGCGCCATTTCGAGAAGCAGGGGGATGTCTTCACTTCTTTGTCGCAGCGAAGGAATGCGTAGAGGAACGACATTGAGGCGAAAATAAAGATCCTGCCGGAAAAGCTTTTTCTGGACCATCGATTCGAGGTCCTGGTGGGTTGCGGCAATGAATCGGACATCGGCCTTGCGCGGCCGCCGGGCGCCAAGAGGCTGATATTCGCGATTTTCCAGCACCCGAAGTAATTTGACCTGCAAGGGGAGAGGCAGGTCGCCGATTTCATCGAGAAACAGGGTGCCGCCTTCAGCCTGCTGCAGTCGGCCCGGTCGATCCTCGGTGGCGCCTGTATAGGCTCCCTTGCGTGCGCCGAATATTTCGGCCTCCAGCAATTGCTCCGGCAATGCACCGCAGTTCAGAATAACCAGGGGAGCATGTTTACGCGGACTGAGATTATGCAAGGCGCGAGCGAAAAGCTCCTTGCCGGTGCCGCTGTCCCCCTGAAGCAGAACGGTGGCGTTGCTGGCTGCAATGTCCGGAAGGACGTCGAAGAGTTTGCGCATCTCCGGGTTGCGGCTGACCATATCCTGGAAACGATATTTTTCAGTGACTTCTCGTTGCAGGGCATGGATACGGCTCATATCTCTGAATGTTTCCACGCCACCAACCGCTTCGCCTTCGGCATTGCGGAGCACCGAGGCGGAAACCGAAATAGGGATTTCTCGATTGTGACGGTCGAGGATGTCGATTTCCTTGTTCTCCACGCTCGAACCGGTCTCCATGGCCTTTCTCACCGGGCAGTCGGTAAAGCAGATGGAACTGCGGAATATTTCGCAGCAACGTTGCCCGAGAGCTTCTTCACGAGAGAAGCCGGTGATGCGTTCCGCCGCCTGATTGAACCAGGTGATGCACATATCGCCATTGACGGTGAAAACGCCGTCTGCAACGCTGTCGAGAATGGTGGCAAGGTGATCCTGTAAGTCGCGGGGATGTGTGTTCATCGTTTCACAATAGCGTTTTTTGATGTGCGGGTCCAGTGTTGCTCGAATACACGAGAAAAGCCCGTGCCGATATCGGCACGGGCTTTAAGAGGCATGGGCACAACGTGTTTCAGTTTTTTTGGTTCAGGTACTTGTCAATAGCCACGGCCGCCGATTTGCCATCGCCCATGGCGAGAATGACTGTTGCGCCGCCGCGCACGATGTCGCCGCCGGCAAATACGCCGGGCAGGCTGGTGGCACCGTTGTCATCGGTCTCGATGTTGCCCCATTTGTTCAGTTTCAGGTCCGGTGCGGTTGCAGTCAGTAAAGGATTGGCTCGGGTGCCGATGGCGTTGACCACGACATCGACATCCAGAACGAACGTGTCGCCTTCGATGGGGACCGGTCTTCGTCGGCCGGAGGCATCGGGTTCTCCGAGTTTCATACGCTGACACAACAGCCCCTTGACCCAACCGTTCTCATCGCCGAGAATTTCGATCGGTGACGCCAGAAGGATAAATTCGATGCCCTCCTCCTTGGCGTGCTGGATCTCTTCGTTGCGCGCAGGCATTTCAACTTCGGTGCGTCGGTATACAATGATCGAACGTTCGGCGCCCAGCCTCTTGGATGTTCGAACGGCATCCATCGCAGTATTGCCTCCGCCGATGACCGCCACCCGCTTGCCGTGGATGATGGGGGTCGGCACATCCTCGCGCCAGGCAGCCATCAGGTTGACGCGGGTCAGGTATTCATTGGCGGAGTAGACACCTTTGAGATTTTCGCCATCGATGTTCAGCATAATCGGCAGGCCGGCGCCGTTGCCGATAAAAACGGCATCGAATTCTTCCCGCAGTTCCTCGAGGGTTACCGTTTTGCCGACCACGACATTACATTCGATTTCAACGCCCAGATTTTTGAGTCGCTCAACTTCTATATCGACAATGCGCTTGGGAAGTCGAAATTCCGGGATGCCGTAGCGCAAAACCCCACCGGTATCGTGCAACGCCTCGAATATGGTCACGGCATGTCCCATGCGGGCCAGTTCTCCAGCTATGGTGAGTCCGGCCGGTCCGGAGCCGACAATGGCAACCTTTTTGCCCGTCGGTTCGGGTTTGTTTTCCTTGGGCAGTTTTTCAGGGTGCGCCAGGGCCCAATCGGCAACAAATCTTTCAAGGTAGCCGATAGCAACCGGTGAGCCCTTGGACCCACGTACGCAGACTTTTTCGCACTGGGTTTCTTGCGGACAGACCCGACCGCAAACAGCCGGCAGGGTATTCTCTTCGAGAAGAATGCGCGCTGCTTCGGGCAGGTCTCCCTCGGCCAGTGCGGCGATGAATTCGGGGATCCGGACCCGTACCGGACAGCCGGCGACACAGGGCCGGGTTTTGCACAGCAGGCAACGTTGCGCTTCGCGGATGGCTTGTTCTTCGGTAAGTCCCTGATTGACTTCCTCAAAATTGCTGTTGCGGCGCTTGGGATCCTGTTCGGGCATTTTTACCCGCTCAATAGCCATGCGATCTTTGGAGGTCAGTTTTTTATTCATAATGTATATTATCTTTTCACTTTAATGATTTTATCGCGCAACTCTTCCGGCAATTCCGAAAGAATTTTTGCTTCGGTTTCGCGATACATGGACAGGCGATCCATGAGCAGTCCGAAGTCGACAAGGTGGCCATCGAATTCCGGGCCGTCGACGCAGGCGAACTTGGTTTCGTCCCCGACCTTGACACGGCACCCCCCGCACATGCCGGTGCCGTCAATCATGATAGGATTCAGGCTGACAATCGTCTTTATTCCGAACGGGCGGGTTTGTTCCGCCACAGCCCGCATCATGGGGACCGGACCTATGGCGAAAACCGCGTGAGGACGGTTGTCGGGGGCATCGATCAGCTCCTGCAATACGTTGGTCACGAATCCCTTTTGCCCAAGGCTGCCGTCCTCGGTTGCGATCAGCAGTTCCTTGGAAAAGGTCTTCAGCTCATCGGCCAGAATGATAAACGGTTTCGAACGTCCGCCGATGATGGTTGTTACTTCGTTGCCGGCATCTGCCAGAGCCTTCGCCAGGGGATACAAAACCGCGGTGCCGAGTCCGCCGCCGATGCATGCGACGCGTCCCCATTTTTCGATTTCCGTCGGTTTGCCCAGAGGGCCGGCGATGTCACGCAGGGAATCGCCCACCGGAGTGTTCACAATTTTAAGGGTAGAGGCTCCGACGGCCTGAATGAACAGGGTGATGGTTCCTGCCTGAGGGTCGGCATCCCCGATAGTCAGAGGAATACGCTCACCTCCGGATTCGGGGTGCACAATGACGAATTGGCCGGGTTGTCTGGCTTTGGCAATGCGTGGAGCACGGATAACCATGCGGTGCACATTGGGTGCCAGCATATCGTTTTGCAAAACTTCAAACATATTTTCTCCAGCATAAAATAGAAACGGCAAAATTGATCCCGTGAGAGATCAAAAATTAAGCATTTCCTGCTTCTGCTCTCAACCGCACGGCCTAAAAAGGATGGCATCAAGGCAGAAGTATAACCATAAGATGATAACAGTTTGGATTTTTCAATTCAACCAAATAGCTTGCATCATGGGGTTTTTTGTGTATACGGAGAGGCTGGAATGTCGATGGTGGCTCCTTGGGACCACAATGTCAACAAGTTATGAGAGAGGCAAATCGCAAGGGCGAGCACTGTCGGTAAAAACGGCAAGCAGCCACTTTCGGACCATAAGATCATTGTCCCTGAGGAGGTTTTCTGCTAGTTTTTTTATGAATTTCGGGATGGGCCAACTCTCTCGAACGGTTTCCGCAAAGGACAGGTGGAATACAATTTCGCAGATTGCTCCGAGATGGCAGGGGTGTTTTTCGGATATTTTCTTGTATCTTTCTGACAGTCGCAACCATACGATGAGGTGAGTGCTATGCTCGAAAAGCGTCGGCAGGCCTTGTGCAATGCATTGCGCGACGCGGATGAAGAAGTCCGTCAAGCTGCAGCGGAGGCTTTGGAGCGGCTGGAGGCCGCTCAGGGCTTGGATGATATTCTTCAGATTCTGAAATCGGGCAACCGTGGTCAGCAGGTGCGTGCTGTTTTTGCCCTTGAAAAAGTGCAGAGTTCCCGGGTTTTCCCACCGTTGCTCGCGGCGCTCAAGGTTGCCGATGCGGATATCCGATGTGCCGCCATCCAGGTGCTCGGCCGGAAAAAACAGGCCAAGGCAATGGAATATCTGGTGCGCCATTTGAAAGATCCGCATCCTGCCGTGCGGGTGCATGCTGCGTGTGCCCTGGGCAATTACTCCGACCGTCGCCTCGTACCCTTTCTGGCTTCCGTATTGAGCAGTGACGACGAAGAATTGGTTGTCGCTGCCCTGGAATCGCTTGGCCGCATTGCATCCGCAGATGCCGAGAGTGTCGTTCTGAAGCATGTTCAGGACGAAAGATTGCGGGTTCGGCGGGCGGCGGTCAAGGCTCTGGGGTGCCTGGGGGTCGATGCCCCGGCCAAACCATCTTCCTGATGTGGATGTCGTTGGGCGAGGCTGGAAAGGGGGTCAGAGATAATCGATGACTTCCACCCTTTTTATAAAGGGGTCGACTTCGGAAATGATCCGCTTGTTCTGATCGGCGTCGAGGTTGACGATCTGTGGGGTTTCGAGTTGGGTTCCCGTGGAGTCGAATAGGATTTTCAATTGAACTGAATCTGGATTGTCAATCCCGACTTGCCCGACGATGGCTATTTCGTTGGTATCCAGGCGGACCATTGTCCCGACGGGGTAGATTCCGAGTGAGAAGATGAATTTTTCCAGGTACTCGGGGTGCAGCAGGCTGCCTGCGTGGAAAAGCAATTCTTTGATGGCCCTTCGCGGAGTGATCGGACGCTGATATGGGCGCAGAGTGGTTATGGCATCGTAGGTATCGGCGATGGTGGTCATGTCGATGAGGTCGAATGGGCCGTCGATAAGGGGCTCCTGAGGATAGCCTTGTCGGTCGAAATGCAGATGGTGTCCGAGGACAATGGTACGCGCATTGTGGTTCATGCCTCCCATTTGATCAAAGATTTCCGCTCCCATTTGGGGGTGTTTTTTAATCTCGGCAAATTCCTTTTCCGTCAACTTTCCCGGTTTGTTGATTATGGCGAGGTCTATTTTGAGTTTGCCGATGTCATGAAGCAGGCTGCCGATTCCAAGGGTCCGTAATTCCTCTTCCGACAGCCCTGCCGCCCTGCCGACGGCCAGGGCAAGAACGGAGACGTTTACCGAGTGGGTAAATGTGTAGTTGTCGTAGTTTTTCAGGAGACTCAGTGCCAGCAGGGCGTGGGGATCCGCAATGGTCATGCGGGCCATGTCCTTTACCACCTTGTGGGCTTCTGCCGATGAAGGTATGCGTCCCATGCGGACATCTTGGAATATGGAGTTGACGACTTTCAGGGCCCGCCCGAAAATTTTTCGTGCCGATTGTCGACCGGTGTCTTCTTCCTGCTCTTCGGGCAAAAATCGGATATGGCGGATATCGTGTTGTTGGAACAGGGCCTCGAATTCTTCATGTCCCAATGCGGTGCCGTTGAGAAATTGCATGAAGAGTTTGAGTTCGACCTCGGGGATTCCTTTCAGAAACTCCATGCCGGCAAGTTGTTTTTCCTGCAGCACGCGACCCAGGTTTTCCGCCGGCGCATGATTGTCGGTAAACAAGTGATCATTGATAAACAGGGTGTCCTGCAACACCCCGAGGCGCAATTTTGAGTTGCCTTGCAGCAGGTTGCCGAGCATGCGGTGTGTTTCCCGCAGTTGTTTCCGGATAAGAGGGTGTTCGACAGGGTACAGGCGCAGTCCTTTAAGGGCTCCCGACAGACTGCTTACCCATTGTTTTAGAGCATCGCTTTGCATGATGTTACGCCTTGGGCCACTGCTTCAGTTGTCTGGAGGCAAATTGGGCGATGCGCTGGTCAGGGTCGCGACAAAGGGCCTCCAGGGTCGGACGGGATCCGGGATTGCCTATCTGCGCAAGAGCGGCAATTGCCTGAACGCGTAAAGCTGCCTGCCGAGACCGTCCCCATCTGCGACGTCGCTTAGCCAGGCGTTCCAGAACAGGGGTCGCTTCGGGCGATGCTATACGCCCAAGAGCCTTGATGGCCGAAATCTTAAGTTCGGTTTTTTTCTTGAAGGGATCGCGTCGTTTCACGATTCTTACAAGACTCGGTACCGCCGCCGGATTCCTTATGATTCCCAATGCAATAATGGCTTGAGGATAGAGCTCTCTTTGACCGCTGTCAATCAGTTGCAGCAGTGCCTCGACCGTTTTGTCGCCACCGATGCGTGCAAGAGCCCGGATGCTTTCACGAGCTATGCGTAAGTCCGCATGCCATAATAGCGGTATAAGATGGTCGACGATACCGGGACTGCCGATTTGTCCGAGAATGGCGACGACATTGCGCACCATGTACCAGCGATGGTCATGAAGTGCTTTGAGAAGATCGGGTACGGCTGCATTTTTCAGAGTTGCCAGGGTTGTCGAGAGAAGCTTGCGGGCCAGGGTGTCTTTTTCGCCGGCAAGGCGGTTTATCAATGGCTTGGCCGATTTTTCCCCCAGCAAAACCAGGGTCTGTATGTTTTGATCGCGTAGCGTTCGAGGGACGCCGCGCATGCAAAGCATATTAATCAGGTAGATGATGGTGTCTTGATCCGCTGTTCGGTTTAGGCAGTTGATGGCATTGTTGCGCCGTGGTTTGCTGAGCTGGCGATCGTTCAGCAAAGAGGTCAACGCCTGGAATGTCTGCAGTACCAGCGGCAAATGCTGCTCGGAAAGATGCTGCACAAGCAGTGTCGGGATTCTATTAAGAAGCTGTTGGAAGCGGCGCTCTGAAGATTCACCGGGCAGTTGGTTGAGAATCTGTGTGAGGGAGAGCTGATTGATGATATGCTCATTCAGTTGAGCGTCTCCAGTTGTTTCCGTGGTGATGCCGTCCCGGTATTGGATTTGCTGATCCCCCTTCCCGGGTGTCTTTGAGGCAGGCTCGCTGCCGGCGGCAGGCGTTTCGGTCAGATGGCGCATGCGCTCTTTGGTGGCTCGGATTACCGACAGATCGAGTTCATTGATCCATATGCCGGCTGCCTGCTGGTTAAGAAGAAGTTCCTGCAGTCCGCCCCCGGCTTGGATGTCCGCGGGTTTGAGAGTGGCCTGTCGGGCAAATATGATGAGGTCGCGAACTGTCAGTTCCGGCAAAAACAGCAATTGCTGCACGCGCCGAGTAAACAGGAAATGACCCAGGCTGCGGATCGAAGCGTGCTCCCGACCGATCGCTTCGGTATCATACACCATGCTGTCTTTGCGCACTTTTATGACCAGATTACCATTTCGCAGTAACGGTTCAAAAGCATGCGCCGTTTCTTCGCCTACATGCTTGAGGGTGGGATGCTCCGGCGGATAAAAGCGGACGGTTTTGATCAGCTTGATCAATTTGATCAGCGCCGTCTTCAGCAAATCCATGGGCTGTGGTGATAGGCGGGCTCTGGTCATGCAACTTCATTCCAGGAGGACATGTGGGTTTTCTTACGAAACTCTACCTTATCGCTTCGCGAGCAGCTTGTAAATAGCTTTTATGGCGCAAGAAATAAGGTTTTTGCAGCAGGAGGACGAGTCGATTCGTTTTGCAAAGGAGAAAGCATGCTGGTTCTGGGATTGACAGGCGGTATCGGCAGCGGTAAGAGCGTTGTGGCAAGGATGTTTGGTGATCTGGGGGCCGAGGTGGTGAGTGCGGATGAGCTCGCCAGGGAGATTGTACGACCCGGCTCGCATATTCTCGCTCGCATCGCTGAGCGTTTCGGAGTCGATGTGCTGCGCAGCGACGGTTCTCTGGATCGTCCGCGGCTGGCGAAAAGAATTTTTTCCGACAAACAGGCACGCCAGGAACTCGATCGCATAACGCATCCGGCCATCGCCGACCTGGCACGACAAAGATTTCAGGCTTTGGCGCAACAAAAGGCGCGTATCGTTGTGTATGACGCTCCTTTGCTCTTTGAATCCGGTGGCGATGCACAGGTCGATGCGGTGGTCGTCGTGGCGGTCGATGAGGCTTTGCAGTTGAAGCGCCTGATGGCCCGAGACGGGCTCGATAAACAAGCGGCCAGATCGCGCATGGATTCACAGATGCCTTTGAGCCTTAAAGTGGCGCGTGCGGACTATGTTATCGATAATAACGGTTCCCTGGAAGACGCGCGTAGGCAGGTAAAGGCTCTGATGGCGCGGCTTAGCCGCGGTGCGACTGAAGGTGATCCATGTCCCTCAGAAAGCGTTGAATGAGGTCGAGCATGGCTTGCCATGATGGATGGTCCGGGGTAGCCAGGCCGTGGCCGGTCTGCGGACCGAAAAGGTGGTATTCTTTGCGCGGGCTTCCCAGGCGAAGGAACAGATCGTAGCCGCTGGCGAATTTGACCGTTCGATCTCCGAGGGCATTGACGGCCAGCGTGGGGGTAGTGATACGGGGCAGGACAGGGCGTACGTGGCGGATGAGTCTGCAAATCTGATAAACGCCGTTGAGGGGGCGCCGGTCATAGTAGAAGTCGGTCAGGTGATCAGGCAGTTCCCGAGACTGGTACTTTCGGACGTGGCGTAGTGCGCCGGTAAAAGGGGCCAGGCGGTGTCGCATGGCCAGAAAGGGCGACAACAATATCAGGCTGGAAAGGTGTTGTTCGGAAGCAAGGGCCACCGATACCAGGGCGCCGGTGCTTATGCCCATGGCATGCACGTGGTCGTTTTCCTGCTGCAGGGTGTCGCAGGTCCGGCGGGCTGCCTCGATCCATTCTTCGTAGCGCCGCTGACTAAGGTCTTCGGGGGCTGTTCCGTGACCAGGCAGGCGCACGGCTGCAACCGTATAGCCAGCCCGGCAGAGGATCTCTCCGAGGGGGCGCATCTCCCAGGGAGAGGCGGTGAAACCATGTATAAGGAGAATGCCGGCTTTTCCCGGGACGGATGGATAAAGGTGAAATGCTTTGTTTCCCTGATGTGTTACGGAATACGCTGAAGGACTTTTTTTGTGTCGGAACATGATTGCCCTGCCATAAGGAACGAGCCGCCTTTCATGTTACATTCTGCAACAGGAAAAACGGCTCGCTATGGTGCATCAATGAACACGTCGTCGACGGGATTCCGGCGACGCGAATTCTGCTCAGCTTTTGTGAAAGCCCAACCGGCTGGAAAGTTCATCCGCCGCCTTCACAACCAGAGGCATGAGCTCCTTTTCGATGCGCTCATCGGTAAAGCGAATGGATGGTCCGGAGATGCTCAGGGAGCCGATGATCCGGCGGGTGTAGTCGCGAATCGGGGCCGCGACGCAACGAACCCCGAGATCCAGCTCTTCATTGTCGAGAGCATAACCTTGTTCGGCAACCTGCTTGAGGTTTTCCTTGAGTTTTTTGCGATCGGTGATGGTGTATTCGGTATATGCCTTGAGGTCCTCGGGCAACAGGTTGTCGAGCTCCTCTTCCGACATGAAGGCCAGGTGGACCTTTCCGGCAGCGGTTGCGTAGGCGGGAAGCCGCGACCCGACCCGGGAGACGACGCGCACCGTCAGGTGGGTTTCCACAACATCCAGGTAGACGATGTGGCCTTCCTTGAAAATCGCCAGGTAGGATGTTTCGTTGCAGTCTTCCACCATTTCATCGAGAACCGGCTTGGCCTGATGCAGCAAGCCCATCTTTTTGATGAAGGTTTGGCCGAGCTCGAGGGACTTGAGTCCCAACCGGTAGTTTTCCGTCACTTTGTTCTGCTCTATGTATCCGCGCGACTCGAGGGTCGCAAGCAGGCGGAAAACATTGTTTTTATGCAGTCTAAGACGCTTGCTCAACTCGGTAACGCCAAGTTCGTCAACCTCGTCGCTGTGAAACTGTTCAAGCAGGTCGAGGGCGTGCGATACCGCTTGAATCATATACTCGGATTTTTCTTTTTTTGCCATGTTTCAGGTCCCTCTTGGATAAAAAACTCCGGCTATCGGCCGGTTTGATGAAAATAAAGGACAGCGTGTCCAAACAAGGAACGCCGCTTTTCGGGCGTTTTTGAAACCGATTGCGGCGGTGCTCTTGAAGGCTTTTTCTTGGGGCGAATTAACAGGTTTTTTTGAATATAAAACTATGTTTTATAGAAGTCAACCTCAACCGTCGGGATAGAAGGGTTTTTTTTTGGCGTCGCCCGAACGGAAGACGATGTTTTTTATCGGGACTTCAACAGCAAGTATCAGGCCAAATTATCGTATGCGAGCTGGCTCAGGGGATTTCATGACTTCCCGTAGAACGGTGGTAGCAAAACTTCCTTTGGGCAGTGCAAACGACAAGGTCAACCGGTCGTCCTGCTGGTTAGTCGTAATCGCGGATATGGGAATTCTAAGTGGTCGGCGCTCTCCCGGCATGGAAAGGCCTTTTCCGACTCGAAAGTCTTCGGGGCGGATGCCTTCCTTGGCAAGCAGTGCCTGTTCCAGGATGCCGGCTTGCGCCTCGGCCATCCTTACTTTGTGGCCCACCATGGGAGCCGTGGGACTGATTTCGAGACGGTCGGCCCGGGGTTGCTCCGTTGCCGGGTCGGTGACCAGAAAACAGGCACCATTGTCGTGTTTGTAAGCCAGGTCGCCGGCCCAAAGGGTGTCAATGCTGTCCAGGCGCATGGCAACCAGCCGATCGAACAGATGGGATTGATAGGCCGAAAGGTAGAGGCGCAGCAGTTTGCCCGGTAAGCGACGTACCGCCTCTTCAGGACTGCTCCCCCGGCGCATGCGGCGGATCAGGTTGTGTTCGTTGCGCATGCGGCGGGGCATGATCTCTTGAGCCTCGGTTAAACGATTTTGTGCGTACAGAATGGCCGCCTGCCGCCATTCCGGATGGGTTATTCGATCGGGGTTGCCGATAATGCAGGATGCAGCTCGGGCAAAGTCCTTTTGCACGATCGCCCGTCCCGTAAGGTGGGAATTACCCAAGGCTCCATAGCGCTGTTCGCCAAAGAAATTCGGCACTCCGGTCATTTTCAGGATATGCAGTATGTCGCGGACCCTTTCCAGGGCGCCGCTGTCGACATTCCGGATGGTGATCGTAAAACGATTGCCGGCCAGGTGTCCAAGGCGCAGTTTGTTGCGGTGCCTGCGCGCCGAAAGGATGCGAATGTTGTCCAGCCGAAGTGCAAGGGCTTTATCGGCGGAGCAGCCGGTTAAGGAAATGAACTGTCGCGTGACGGCCTGGGCGTCCTTTAGGCCGGCATACCCCATGGTGCGCTCGTCAACCTGGAGGGCATTGGCGATGCGTTTGAGCAGTTCGAAAGTTGTGATGCCGCGCTTTTCCACCTCGAGGTAAAGATGTTCACCCTCACCGCAGGTGGGATAGAGGGGAAGTTCTTCGACCAGGAAGTCGTCCGGGCAGGTTTTGATGTCGCCGCCGGTACCGGGGATCTTTGCGGTCAGAAAGTCAGCCATGATTACTGCTCCAGGCGGCGCGAAAGCCCCTTTGAGCGGCGGGCGGCGGGGCGGGGGCGGAGCTGTGCCGCGGGTCTTTGCGCTGATGAATAAAGTGGATGGGCTGGTCCTTGGCCAGGAAACGACGCATGTATTTCGACCGGGGGTACCCTGTGAGGTCGAAGGCTATGGGAGTGGCCAGTCGGTTTTCAAACCCATCGATCTGTTCAAGCTGATCGGCAACTTCATGAGCATAGTCGGCCACATCACTGCTGAAATAAAATTCTCCTCCGGGTTTCAGGTAGTGCAGCAAGGTTTGTAGAAACGAGCGATTGACCAGGCGCCTTTTCCGGTGACGTTTTTTCGGCCAGGGATCCGGGCAGTTAATATAAACGGCTGCCAGGTTTTCCGTCGTCAGAAAGCGATCCAGCAGGTAGCGGGCCTCGATGCGCATGACGCGCACATTGGCGATGTTTTCCTGTTCGAGCTTTTTGCAGGTTTTGCTGCAGCCTTTGTTATATATGTCGATGGCGAGATAATTCCGCTCCGGCGCTTCGGCGGCGAGTTGCGTAACGAAATCTCCTATGCCGCAGCCGATCTCCAGGACCAGGGGGTTTGGGTTTCCGAATATCGCGGAGAAATCCGCCGGCGACGACAAATCCTCTTCTCTGAGGAACAAAGCAGATTTTATCTCGATCATGCGCTGAGTCATGGCTGTGTCCCGTTTTATTTGGAAAAGTTCTTAGAATATCCCTCCGGTTATGGTTTGGCAAGGATTTTTTGGTGATGTAAGCCATGTCCGGAGACGGCATCCAAAGCAGAAAAAAGTTGTTTTTCATTGCTTCAGAAGCTAGGCTGATTTTCATTCGGGATTCCTGTTGAACGCAAGGCTGAAACGCGTTCCGACTGTTCTGTTGCGCCAGCATGGGGCGTCGGAAAATTTCCATGAAGCCGTCAAGGAGGCTTTTATGCTTATTGTAATGCATCATAGCGCATCTGAAGAGCAGATTCGTGCCGTGGAACAGGCAGTCGCCGCTTTGGGGCTGACGGCTCAGCCGATTCCCGGTGGTGAGCGTACCGCCATCGGTGTGCTGGGCAATCGCGGATATGTAGATGATGCGACCATTCGGGATCTTCCCGGCGTCCTGGAGGTTATCCATGTCAGCAAGCCGTACAAAATGGTATCTCGAGACTTTCATCCCCTCTCGACGGTGGTGAAAGTCGGTGATATGGCGGTTGGCGACGGCTGTTCGCCAGTGGTCATGGCAGGCCCCTGTTCCATCGAGAGCGAAGAGCAGATAATGAAGGCGGCTCGACAGGTCAAGGCAGCCGGAGCTCAAATCCTGCGTGGCGGGGCATTTAAACCCCGGACGGGTCCTCATTCATTTCAAGGGCTGGGGGCTGAAGGACTCAGGTATCTGCATGCCGCAGGGCAGGCGTTCGGACTGCCGGTCGTTACCGAGGTGATGCGGATCGAGCAATTGGAACTGGCCTGTCGCTATGCCGACCTTCTGCAGATCGGTGCCCGCAATATGCAGAATTTCGATCTGCTAAAGGAAGTGGGGCGCTTGCGCTGCCCCGTTTTGCTCAAGCGAGGCATGAGTGCGACCATCGAGGAGTTTCTCGCTGCGGCCGAATATGTCGTGGCCGAGGGCAACGATCAGCTGATTTTATGTGAACGGGGAATCCGTACCTTCGAAACCGCGACCCGCAATACGCTGGACCTGTCGGTTGTGCCTCTGGTCAAAACCTTGAGTCATCTGCCGATCATTGTCGATCCGAGTCATGCCACCGGGCGACGTGCCCTGGTTCCGGTCATGTCGCGTGCTGCGTTGGCTGCCGGTGCGCATGGTTTGATGATCGAGGTGCATCCATCTCCGGATCAGGCTTTGTGTGACGGTGCGCAGAGCCTCACCGGGGAGGGCTTTGCCGTATTGATGAAGGAGCTGGAATTCTTGCAGGATTGTTTTGTGCGACTGAATGATCCCGCTTTTGGGAAACCAGTCTGAACAAGGTTATCTCGGGGGGGCACAGGAAGCGAACCGGCAGCATGCTGGTGCCCAGCCCGCGGTTGACGTAAAGCGGGACCTTGGCCCAGCCTGCCTGATAGAAACCGGCGACAAAGGAGCCGGAAAAGCGGGGCAGGTAAAGTGGGGGCAGCAGCGGTATCCGGACTTGCCCGCCATGGGTGTGCCCGGCCAGCACCAGGTCGATATGTTTGTCGAGTAACTGATGATTGAAGGCCGGAACATGGGACATCATGAGATTGATCCGCTCAGAAGACGCTTTTTTGACCAGTCGGGAGACCTGATCCCCGGGAGATGGATAATCGACCCCCAATATCGATAGACGCAGGCCGTTTACCTGTACGTCGCGGCGTTCGTTGAGCAGCAGGGTCGTGTCCGCTCTGGTGAACTGCCGGCGCAGGTTTTCCCCTTCGAGTCGGGCCCAGTATTCCCAGTTTCCCTGGACGGCGAAAATCCCTGCAGGCGCCCGCAGCCGGCGCAGAAATTTGAGGACTCCTGCCAGATTGCGGTTTTCTTCGAGGTAGTCCCCGGTAAGCAGTATGATATCCGGCTTTAAGGCACTGACCTTTCGAGCCACTCTTTCGAAGTAGCCCTGCGAGGTCCGCAGGTGGAGGTCGGACAGCTGAACCAGCCGCAATTCCCTGCCTTCCGGAACTTTTTTCATAGGCAAGATGTGTTTTTCGATCCTCAGGTCCTGAGGCTGCCGCAAGGTGACGTCGGCAGTCAGGAATCCTCCCAGCATGATCGCTCCGCCGAGAAGGAAGCGGCGGCGCGAAGGGTTCTGGATGTTTTTTTTGGAAGGAGGCATGATTATGACCTGGGTTCGAGAGCCTGCTATACCGCCGTCAACATGTACCATAACCGGACGGGCGGGGCAACCGGCCTGCATGCTGGTATCTTTTGCTTCGCAGTCGAGCGTCGTGTCTAGCAGCACAGGAACATGATTTTATGGATGGTTTGATTGCACAGATAGCCGTAGCGGCGCCTCTGGACCGCCTTCTTTCTTATCGGGTGCCCGAGTCTCTCGAAGCCGAGGTGCGTTGCGGTATGCGGGTGCGCGTTCCGCTGGGCAGGCGAACCGCCATCGGTTACGTGCTCGAGGTGGGCCCGGGGAAGTTGGACGCCTTGAAGCCGGTGCATGAAGTTCTCGGCTCGGAACCCCTTTTCCCGCCGGCTATGGAAAAGTTTTATCGCCGGGCTGCCGACTATTACCAATATCCCATAGGCGAAGTGATACGCACGGCCTTGCCCGCCGGTTTGTCCGGAGGCGGTAACGAAGTGAAGGCGCTTGCCGAGCGAATCTACCGTTCTTCAGCCGCTGCCGGCACGCCGCGGGGACCCCGCCAGCGCGAGCTGCTGGATTATCTGCACCGGGTGGGTTGCGCTTCCCGAAGCGAATTGACGACAATGTTTCCCGGTTGTCATGCCAGTCTCAAAGCGCTCGTGGAGAAAGGGTTTGTCCTGGAAGGGCAACAGGAACGGATGCGCGACCCTTTTTCCGATATGCCGCCCGCCGCAGATACCCAGGTCGAAATGACGGAGCCGCAGTCTCAAGCCTTGAATGTCATCGATCAGGCCTTGCGTGAAGGGGGATTTCGGCAAATGCTGCTGCATGGAGTTACCGGCAGCGGCAAAACCGAGGTCTATCTTAGAGCTATCGAGCAGGTGCTGCGGGCCGATCGGCAGGCTCTGGTACTGGTGCCGGAAATAGCTCTGACCCCCCAGTTGGTCAGTCGGTTCCGGGCTCGTTTCGCCGGTGGCCGCGCAACCCTGGCGGTGCTGCACTCGGGACTCTCGGCAGGAGAGCGTTTCGATGCCTGGCGCAGCGTGGCGCGCGGCGAGGTCGATATCGTTATCGGTGCCCGATCCGCGGTGTTTGCGCCTCTTGAGCGTCTGGGCATGGTCATCGTCGATGAAGAGCATGAGTCGAGTTACAAGCAGGGCGACGGTTTCCGCTATCACGCCCGGGACCTGGCTTTAATGAGGGGGCAGATGGAAGAGGCCGTGGTCCTGCTCGGCAGTGCCACCCCCGCTTTGACGACTTTCCAGCGTGCCTGTTCGGGGAAAATCACTTTCCTGGAGTTGCCGGAGCGGGTCATGAACCGTTCCATGCCGCAGGTGGAATTGATCGACCTGACGCAAGAGCGGCCCGAGGGTATCTTGGCGCCATTGCTCAAAGATGCGTTGAGCGCCAATTATGAACGCGGTGAACAATCGCTGCTGTTGCTGAACCGGCGCGGCTTTGCTCCGTATCTGCTATGCGCCGATTGCGGCGATACGCTACGCTGTCCGCATTGCGATATCACCCTGACTTACTATCTGGCGCAAAAGGAGCTGCGTTGCAACTATTGTGATTTTCATCGCCAGCCTCCGGACCAGTGTCCTTCCTGTCAGGGGGCCAATCTCATGCCGGAAGGTGCCGGTACCGAACGCCTCGAACAGGAACTGCAGGAGCTGTTACCGGCGGCGCGCATCGCGCGCATGGATCGGGATACGACGGGACGCAAGGGGGCCCATCAAGCCATGGTGACAGCCATGGAGGACGGTGCTGTCGATGTGCTGGTCGGTACGCAGATGGTAGCCAAAGGTCTCGATTTTCCGGGAGTGACGCTGGTGGGAGTGGTGCAGACGGACAACCTGCTGAATCTGCCGGACTTCAGAGCGGCCGAGCGCGCTTTTACCCTGCTTACCCAGGTTGCCGGGCGGGCAGGTCGGGGCGAGCGTCCCGGCAAGGTCTATGTGCAGACCTATGCACCCGAGCATTTTGCCCTGGAGTGCAGTGTCCGCCATGATTACGAAGGGTTTGCCCGGGAGGAGTTGCGTCTGCGGCAGGAATTGGGATACCCTCCCTTCGGTTTTCTGGTTAACTGCGTTTTTTCCGGAGTCTTGCGCGAACAGGTCGAAACCGCGGCCCAAAAGCTGGTTGCGCAGCTGTCGGGGCCGGCGGCGAAGCTGGGCGTCGAGGTTCTCGGTCCGGCGCCTTGTCCCCTGGCTCGACTGCGGGGCAAGAACCGCTACCAGGTTTTGCTCAAGGCGCCGACACGGCCTCCACTGCGCCATCTCCTGACCCGCTTGCCGGGGATGCGGCGTACCCTGCCCGGGAAGGTGGGATTGACAGTCGATGTCGACCCGCTGGATATGTTGTAGCCTGATGTGTCCGCAAAAAGCCCCGGCTGGCCGTTGAAATGCATTTTGCTAATCGCCAAAGGGCAGTTCCAGGCCCAAGCCTTGTTCCCTGGCCAGTTGCAGGGCCTGAGCCGCCAGGGTCAGGTCCTGGATGGCCATCCCATGGGATTCGAACAGGCTGATCTGTTCCGCACGGGTTCGTCCGGGCCGCCGTTCAACGATGATTTCGCCCAATTCCCCGATCTGGGTCCAGCGAATCCGGCCTTTTTCCAGCAGGGGCAGCAGGTCTCCGCATTCACGAGCGGCAACATCCCTGGCGTCGACAACTACCGGGTCGCAGCGGCGGATGGTTTTTTCGTCGAGTTCGGTACGAATCAGGGCATTGCTGCCGACGGCGTTGATGTGACAGCCCGGCTCCAGCCAATCGCTTTCGAGCAAGGGCGTTGGGGAGGTCGTAACGGTCGTGAGGATATCGCTGCCGCGTACTACGTCTTGCGGATTGTCTGCCGGAACAACCTCGATGCCGAGTTGATGCGACTGCTCGCGACAGAACTCTTCCAGTTTTTCCCGGTTGCGCGCCAGTACCTTGGCTTGGCTGATCGGCCTTACCTGGCAGAGGGCGGCCAGTTGGCCCCGTGCCTGCCATCCGGCTCCGAACATTCCGACGACGCAGCTTTCCGGACGGCTGAGGTAGCGGCTGGCAACCCCGCTGGCCGCGCCGGTACGCAGCATGCCCAGAAAGTTGGCCTCCAGGATGGCTTCCAAGCGGCCGGAAGCGGCATGGTAGAGATGGACCAGGAAACGATTCCCCTCGCGGGTCGAGGTATACACCTTGAAGCCGATGACTTCCACACAGTCGACGGCACCCTGCAGAATATGCAAAGCTCCTTTCCGGATACGCGTCCGTTCTCTGGGGATGCTGATTGCCCCGCCCAGGGCATTTTCGCGCAGGGCTGTTTCGACGGCTTCCAGCGCCAGCGGCATGTTCAAGACCTGACACACATCTTTTTCGCAGAGAAACAGGGCCATGATCTTACCTCCTCGTGAATTCGGTACAGGGCAATTCGCGCGAGCATGATGTCTGCCGATTATAGGGGGTTTATGACGCTCTTCCAACCCCGGCCGGATCTGCTTGCCGGGAGCCGAGTGTCTGTTACTCTTATGTTTGAAGATATTCCAACGAGAAAGAGCACGGTGATTACCCTGTCCGGAGTTTTCGGAAGGCTTACGATATTTGCATTTTTTATCCGGCCCCGGCTTGTGAAAGCACGTTAGATGATTCAGGTTAAGACGTCCTTGCTCCGTTGTACAAGATGCTCTATAGTGTCCGCTCAAATGTCGTGGTCGAACGATGCGACAATTTGGGGAGAGTGAGGCATGCTGTAAAGTGAAAAAGATTTTGGTAGTAGACGATCAACCGACGATCAGGCAGTTGCTGGAGGTAAGTCTGGATGGTCCGGACCGCAAAGTTTTTCTGGCGGACAGTGGCGAACAGGCCCTGCAGCTCGCCAGGCGGGAGGCGCCGGACCTGGTGATTATGGATGTTATGATGCCGGGCGGGATGGACGGGTTTGAAGCTGTTCAAAGGATGCGCAGCGATCCGGCCATCAAGGATTGTCCGGTCCTTATTCTCACGGCCAAGGATCAGCAGTCCGAACGGGGACGCGCCGCTGAAATGCAGGTGGAAGGCTATCTGTCCAAGCCGTTTCGTCTCGACGTTCTTCAGGATCAGGTGGATAAGTTTATCGCCTGACTTGGCGTTTTTTTGGGACCTCGCCGAAATGTGCCGAATCGGCATTCATGTGAAGAAAAAAGGAGACCGTTATGAAAAAAGACCTGCTGGAAAAAGGTGCCATTGTTCAGCGCGACCAGGAAACCTTTGCCATCGCTCCGCATATCCCCGGAGGGATCACTTCTCCGGCGACTCTGCGCAAGATCGCCGATGTGGCTGAGCAATTCGATGCCAAAGCTCTCAAGTTGACCAGCGCGCAGCGTATCGCCATTGTCGGCATCGAAGAGGATAAACTCGATGCGATATGGGAGGCCGTCGGCGAAAAACCGGGGGCGGCCATCGGCATGTGTGTACGTTCCGTTAAAATCTGTCCGGGTACCACCTTCTGCAAGCGTGGGCAGCAGGACTCCGTCGGTGTCGGTCTGGAACTGGATAAAACCTACCATGGCATGGCATTGCCCTGGAAATTCAAGATAGGCGTTTCCGGATGTGCCAACGATTGTGGTGAGGTCTGTATCAAGGATGTCGGCGTGATCGGTACTCCCAAGGGCTGGAACGTCATGGTCGGTGGTAACGGCGGTGGTCAACCGCGCCTGTCGCAGAAGCTTGTGGAGCATGTGCCCAGCGACGAGGAAGCTATGCAAATCGTAACCAAGGTGGTCGATTGGTTCAAGAAACAGAACCGTAAGGGGCGTATCGGCAAGCATATCCAGGAGATGGGTCTGGATGCTTTTCGCAAGGAAGTTCTGGGCGAATAAACCGATATAGACCGCCGGTGAGCAAAAACACAACGGGGGAGCCTCTGGCTCCCCCGTTGTTCGTTCCCCCTGGACGAATCGACCGTCTCAGGACTTGGTTGTTTCGCGACAGAATCGATACCCCTTGCCGCGAACGGTGAGAAAGTGTCTCGGACGGGCCGGGGTAGGCTCGAAATATTTGCGCAGCCGCACGATGAAGTTGTCCAGCGTGCGGGTTTCCGTGTCGGGGGCCAGTCCCCAGACGGATTCCAGCAGCTTTTCCCGGGATAGAACGGTGCCCTCGTTTTCGAAAAAGACCTGCAACATGCGTACTTCCAGGTCGGTCAGGTCGATGTCGCCGTGCACTGTTCGAGCCCGGTGTTCCTTGAGAAAAACCAGATTATCCCCAAAGCGGAAACATTCGTCGTCGGCCTTGGGGCTGCGATACCATCTGGACCGGTTCACCATGCCGCGTACCCGTAACAGAAATTCGGTAAGGCTGAACGGTTTGGTAAGGTAGTCGTCGGCGCCTGCTTCCAGACCGGCGATGCGGTCCTGCTCCTTGCCCAGGGCGGTCAGGATCAGAACCGGCAGGCGGGGGTCCCGGCTGCGCAGTTGCCGGCAGACGTCCAGGCCGCTCATATCGGGCAGCATAAGATCCAGGATCACCAGCAGGCATTCCGACCAGGGTGCCTGCTTCAGGGCCTGTTCGCCGGTTGTGACATGGACGACCGAATAACCTTCCTGCTCCAGGTTGAATATCAGTCCCCCGGCGATATGCAATTCATCTTCAACCAGCAATATATGTGGACGGATCATGAGGTCGCTTCCGATGGGGGTTCGGGTTCACATGGTAACAGAATGTGGACCGTGGTGCCCTGGTCGATGCCTTTGCTTTCCAGCCAGATCTTGCCTTTGTGGCGCCAGACCAAGGTGCGGGCGATGAATAAACCCAGGCCCGATCCGCGAATGGTCTGGCCATCGTGTCTGCCGCGATAAAACATGCGAAATACCTTTTTCTGCTCTTTTGGGTCGATGCCGCGTCCCTGATCCGAGATGCTCAAGTGACACCGATTCCTGTCTCTGGCAAGTTGTACCCGGATGCGGGCCGGTCCGTTGCTGTAAAGGACGGCGTTTTCCAGCAGATTGCGCAACAGGATTTCGATGGCATGAAGTTCAAAGCGGCAAACCAGATTCGGTTCGATATCGGTTTCGAGCGTTCCGCCTTCGGGAATGGCTGGTGCCTGGCGTTGCAGGTAGTCCGCGACCGCTTCGGAGATATTGCCAAGGCGCAACTCGAGGCGTGGCCAGCGTTGTTCCAGACGGTTGGCGGTCAGCAGGTTTTCCACCATGCTGTTGAGACGCACGGTATCGTCCAGCATGGTATCGAGAAAATCTTTCATCTGTTCGGGGTCAGGTTGACGCAGGCGGATCGTTTCCAGATGCAGTTGCAGGGAGGCGAGGGGGGATTTCAGTTCATGGCTGACCTGGGAGATGAACTGCTTCTGGGCTCGGTACAACGATGACTGCCGGCGCCAGTAGAGAAAAATGACATAGACGCCGACCAGGATCGCAACCAGCAACACCAGTCCCTCGATAAGGAGTAGCCAATCATAATGGCCGAGCAGCAGTTCCGGACGATATTTTTCGGCCAGGGAGCGTAGCTTGCGGTGGTTTTGCAGAAACCAGGTTACCCAGGAGACCACGACCAGCACCCATGCCAGCTGGATACCGATCAGGGCCATTAACGGATTGATGATGCGTCGCCATGTTTTCATGCTTTCTGTTTACCATTCACAATCATTCAGGACAAGGGAAAAGGCATCGGCGTACGGCCATCGCCAGCGGTCTTTTACAGAAGTATTACATTTGAGTCATGGCCATTCTGGTAATATGGCCGTACCTTTGTAAAAGCTATTCATTTGGAGAGTCGATTATGAAAAATACCGTTGTGAAAAAACTGGTCATCGGGCAACATTCCGCCCCCTTTCCCCTGCTTCTGGGCGGCATGGGAGTGAGGGTCACCGGTGCTCGTCTGGCCGGACACGTGGCTCGATGCGGCGGTTTCGGCACGGTGGCCGCAGCCGGTATCGGCGTCAACAGCCCCTACTACAACGGACGTAACTTTTTCGCCGCCGACGTGCAGGCCTTCCGGGAGGAAATCCGCAAGGCATACCAGATTGCGCCGGAGGGCGTCATCGGCGTTAACTGCATGGTGGCTGTAACCAATTATGACGATATGGTGCGAGCCGCTTGCGAAGCCGGTGCCAAATTCATCGTCAGCGGTGCCGGGTTGCCGATGAATCTGCCGGCTCTGACGGCCGACTATCCCCAGGTTGCGTTGATCCCCATCGTTTCATCGGCCCGTGCGGCTCAGCTGATTGCACGCAAGTGGTCGCAGAATTACCATCGCCTGCCCGATGCGGTGGTGGTAGAGGATCCCGATACGGCCGGTGGGCATCTGGGTGAAAAACCCGAAAATATCGGTACCGGCCGTTATGATCAGTACGAAACGGTTCGTCAGGTCAAAGACCATTTTCAGCAGGTTTATCAAAAGCACGTACCGGTTATTGCCGCCGGCGGCATCTGGGATCGTCAAGATGTATTGCAAGCCCTGGCGCAGGGAGCCGATGCGGTGCAGATGGCCAGTCGGTTCGTTTGTACCGAGGAGTGCGATGCGGATCCCGCTTTCAAGCAGGCCTATGTCGACAGTCGTCCCGAGGATATCGGACTTGTCATGAGTCCTGCAGGTTTGCCGGGCAGGGCCCTGGTCGGCAACATCGAACGCATTCGCCAGGCCGATCTCGATTCCGGCAGCGGCTGCATGTGCGCCTGTCTGAAAAAGTGCACCTATAAGGAAAACGGGGATCGCTTCTGCATCATCAAGGCCCTTGACCGGGCCCAGCGTGGAGATGTCGATACCGGACTGATCTTTTGCGGTACCAATGCCTGGAAGGCCGATCGCATCACCACAGTACAGGCGGTTTTTGACGAACTTTTCATCCTCTCCCGCGATGCCCACGAGCATAACCGGTGTCTGGTGGTAAACGCCTGAGGGTGCATTCCTTCATAAAGCTTGATGGAGCGGGACGAGCTGCGGCGGGTCCCGCTTTTTTTTTGCCTCTTGTTTTTACTCGGTTGTGTCGTCCCTTGTACCCGCCTGCCTTTGTGATGTATCATCTCAGAATCAGTGCCGTTTTTGGCCGGGAGATTCTTGGCCGGGAGAATGTGAATGAGCGATACCCAACAACAGTATCTGCCAAAATGGATCGCATGGGAAACGACGCGGCGATGCAATCTGCAATGCATTCATTGTCGCTGTTCCTCCGATCCGGATGCGCCCGATGGCGATTTCAACACCGCAGAAGCATTTCGACTGATCGACGATATCTGCAGCGTTTCACGACCGGTATTGGTTTTGTCCGGCGGGGAACCGCTGTTGCGCGACGATATTTTCGAGATCGCCGCTTACGGCACCGAGCAGGGACTGCGCATGTGTATGGCAACCAATGGTACGCTGGTGACCGACGAGATCTGCCGAAAAATGAAATCCGTCGGCATCCGCATGGTGTCCCTGTCCCTGGACGGTGCCAGTGCGGCAGTTCATGACGATTTCCGTCGGTGCGTCGGAGCTTTCGACGCCACCGTGCGGGCCGCCGCGACTCTGCGTCGCAATGGTCTGCCGTTTCTGATAAACTCCTCTTTTACCCGGCGCAATCAGGCCGATATCGCGGCGACTTTTCAACTGGCCAAGAAACTTGGCGCAGTAGCCTGGTATCTGTTCATGATTGTGCCTACCGGTCGGGGCGAGGAGCTCCTGAAGGAGTTGATCAGCGGGGCGGATTACGAAGAGATACTGGCCTGGCATTATCGGCAGGAGAGGGATGAACGGGATATTCTGATGCGGCCGACCTGCGCGCCCCACTATTATCGCATCGCACCGCAAATGGCCCGGCAGGAGGGGCGGCGCCTGGAAAGGCGCAGCCTGTCGTTTTCCACCGGCGGAGGCAAAGGGTGTCTGGCCGGACAGAGCATCTGCTTCATCGACGCTTTTGGCGACCTCAAGCCTTGTTCCTATTTTCCGCGGACCGTCGGCAACGTCAAACGATCGTCTTTCGGCAAACTCTGGTTTGATTCTCCGCTGCTGAAAGAATTGCGCAATTTCGACAGATACGGTGGTAAGTGCGGAGTCTGTGAATATCTGAGGGTCTGCGGCGGTTGCCGGGCCAGGGCCGATGCCGTACACGGCGATTATCTTGCCGAGGAACCGTTCTGCAGTTACCAGCCGGCCAAAAGCGCCGCCGCGAAAGATGATTAGCATGGATTACAACTACGATTTTATCAAGGCCTGTCACGGAAAACCGGTTTCACGTACTCCGGTGTGGCTGATGCGGCAGGCCGGGCGCTATCTGCCTCAGTATCGCAAGATCAGGGAAAAGGTCGCTTTTCTGGAATTATGCAAAACCCCGGAATTGGCCGCCGAAGTGACCTTGCAGCCCGTCGACGTCCTGGGGGTCGATGCCGCCATTCTGTTTTCCGATATCCTGGTCCCCATCGAATCGATGGGGCAGCGTCTGCATTATAGTCCGGCTCCGGTGCTTGAACCGCCGGTGCGCAGCGCGGCCGATGTAGACGCTTTGCGCGTGCTGCAGCCGGAGCAGGACGTTCCATTCGTGCTGGATACCATCCGCCTGTTGCGGCGGGAGCTCGAAGGTCGGGTTCCCTTGATCGGTTTCGGCGGAGCACCGTTCACCCTGGCCTGCTATATGGTGGAAGGGGCCGGAAGTCGTCATTTTCTGGCACTCAAGCGTCTCATGTACCAGGCTCCCGAGGTTTATGCCAGGCTGATGGAGAAAATCACCGATACCAGCATCGTCTACCTGCGTGCCCAGGCCGAAGCCGGCGCCCAGGCGCTGCAGATCTTCGACAGCTGGGGAGGGATTCTCTCTCCGGCCGATTACCAGCGTCATGTTCTGCCGTACAGCCGTCGTTTGCTGACGTCTCTGGGCGATCTAGGTATCCCCTTGATTCATTTTGTCAAGGGGGCCGGGGCCATGCTCGATCTGGTCTCCATGGCAGGCGGACAGGTCATCGGTCTCGACTGGTCCATCGGACTGAACCGGGCCAGGATGATCCTTGGGGAGAACGTGGCGGTGCAGGGCAATCTCGACCCCGCTGTGTTGCTGGGCCGACAGGACGTTATTGAACGCGAGGTGCGACGCATCCTGGACGAAAACGCAGGACGCCCCGGGCATATTTTCAATCTCGGCCATGGTATTCTTCCACAGGTGCCGCCGGAGAATGCCGCTTTTCTGGTCGATTGCGTACATCGCTTAAGCTAAGTGTTGATGGAGCAAAGCATGGATCGTCCCGTATGGCAGACCGAAGCCGGCATGGCCGGGAAAACCGCTCTGATTCTGCTGAATATGGGCGGACCCGACGATCTGGATGCGGTGCAGCCGTTTTTGTGCAATCTGTTTTCCGACCGGGAACTTATCCGTCTGCCTGGCGGGGCGTTTTTGCAACGCCCTTTTGCCAGGCTCATGGCGCGTTTACGGGCGCCCAAAACGCGCAGGGCTTACGAGGCGATCGGTGGCGCATCGCCTTTGCGCCGCTGGACGGAATGTCAGGCTCGGGGTATCGGGCGTTTGCTGGGGGATGAATGGCAAACGGCGGTGATCATGCGCTACTGGGAGCCGCGTGCGGACGAGGTTTTGAACCACTTGAGGCGCCTGGGCGTACAGCGCGCCATGGTTTTATCGCTGTACCCTCATTTTACGGCGGCTACCAGCGGCAGCAGTATAAACGATTTCTGTCGGCAGGCGGTGCGCCTGTATCCGGAACTCGATTACCGGTTGATTCACGAATGGTTCGATTGGCCCCCTTTTCTCGATGCCCTGGCGCACCAGATTCGGCAAGGACTGCGAAAGTTCGCGGAAGAACGACGTAAGCACGTTGTTTTGTTGTTCAGTGCTCATGCCCTGCCGGAAAAGCTTATCCTCGAGGGCGATCCCTATCTCGATCAGGTCAGGTCGACTATGCGTGGGGTCCTTGAACGTTTGCCCGGCTGTCGCGCGAGGCTGGCTTTTCAGAGCCGCAGCGGTCCGGTTCGCTGGATCGGGCCGAGCGTTACCGAGACCCTCGATGCGTTGTTGGAGGAAGGGTGTCGCGAGGTGTTGATGGTGCCTGTTTCCTTTGTTTCGGATCATGTCGAGACGCTGCACGAAATCGATATCGAATATCGAAGCTACGCGCTGCAGAAGGGGCTGGATCGGTTTGAACGGGTTGCGGCGTTTAACGACGATGCCGGTTTTTTGCGAGCCATGGCAGCTCTGGTGGCTTCCCGCGTTCCCGTTTCCTGGCTGAAATGCGGTCAAATGGAAAACGGCGCTTCCTGTCAGGAGGCGCCGTCTTAAGACCGTTTTTTTACCTTTTCCCCGCCCCGAACACCGGTGGGTTGGCAGTGCAACATTTCAATGCGGTTAAAGTCCCGTTTCGGCAAGCTTTTCGAGCAGCTTTTTCTGTTCGGCGGTGGTTTTTTTCGGCACGGCGATTTCGATGACGGCGAACAGGTCGCCGGCTTTACTGCGGCCATGGGCCGGTACGCCGAAGCCTTTCAGCCGGATTTTGCCGCCGCTGGTCATGCCGGACGGAACCTTGACCCGTTTTTCGCCGTCGAGGGTCGGCACCTCCACGCTGGTTCCGAGACAGGCTCCGCTGAAAGGAACGCGCACAGTGACGTAAAGGTCGCGTCCTTCGCGTGTGAATCGGCTGTCGGCGTCGACCTTGATTTCCAGAAACAGGTCGCCGCGGGGGCCTCCGGTAGGGCTGGCGCCGCCTTTGCCTGCAACACGCAGGCGCTGGCCGGTTTCGACCCCGGGGGGGATGTTGACCTGCAGATGTTCGGGGCCGTTTTCGCCGCGGAAGTCGATACGGCGCTGTCCACCCATGACGGCCTGGCGAAAAGGCAGATTGAGGTGCATGACATAGTCCTGCCCCTTGACGGCACGCTGGCGACCGCCCTGGAAGAAGGAAGCTCCCCGGCCCCCGCCGAACAGACGCCCGAAAATATCGTCGGTATCGAAGCCGAATTCACGAAACATATCGCCGACATCGAAATTGCGGTAAATGTCCTCCTGGCTGAAACGTTGGTGAAAGCCAGCCTCGCCGAACTGATCGTACTGGCGGCGTTTATCGGCATCGGAGAGAACCGCGTAAGCTTCGGTGATTTCTTTAAAACGTTCTTCCGCCTCTTTGTCGCCGGGGTTTTTGTCCGGATGATACTTGAGGGCCTGTTTACGATAGGCTTTTTTGATGGTATCGGTATCGGCGTCCCTGGCGACGCCCAAAATGGCATAATAATCTTTGGCCATGAATTTCTCCTGGATAGAAAGACAAGATCAGCCGCAGCGGCTACATGGTAATATAAGTAGCACGAAAGGCATCGTCAAGGTTCCTCTTTGGCAGGCGCCGCAGACGATCGGGGGAACCTTGAACGCAGAGGGGAGCGCAGCATGAATGTAACTGTTGTCGGCGCCGGGATTTCCGGACTTGCCACGGCTTTTGTGATTCAGCAGAGGGCACGCCGGCTCGGTTTGAACATAAACCTCCGGATATTCGAGAAGGATACTTGCCCCGGCGGAAAGATCCGCTCCGAATGGTCAGACGGTTATCTTTGCGAATGGGGGCCCAACGGTTTCCTCGACAGCAAACCGACGACTCTTGGCTTATGCTGCGAGGCAGGTCTGGAAGAACGGTTGTTGCCTTCCAACGACGCTGCCCGCAAACGTTTCATCTTCTCCCACGGACGCTTGCAGCGCGTACCTGAAACGGCGGGAGACTTTTTTCGGTCTTCTCTGGTGTCCTGGCCCGGCAAGTTGCGCCTGGCCGGCGAAATTCTCGTGCCGCGCCGCAAGGATGACGCCGATGAAACCCTGGCTGATTTCGTTCGTCGTCGGCTGGGGCAGGAGGCACTCGACCAAATGGTCGGTCCCATGGCGGCAGGTATTTTTGCCGGCGATCCCGAGACCATGAGTTTGCGCAGCTGTTTCCCGCGCATCCACGAACTGGAACAGCAGTATGGGGGCCTGATACGTGCTCTGTTGCTGCTGGCGCGCAAAAAGCGCGCCGAACGACGTGCAGGCAAGGCGGTGGCCGGGGCGGCAGGTCCCGGCGGTGTTCTTACCTCCTTTGCAGGTGGTATCCAGGAACTGACAGATGGATTGGCGCGCCATCTTGCTCCGAACCTGCACCTGGCAGAGGCGATTGCCGCCATTACTCCATTGAAGGAAGGTTTTTCCCTGCAGACCGGGCAGGGACGGGTATATGAGACCGAAGTGCTGGTTGCGGCTGTGCCGGCTATGGCTCTGGCGGCTCAAATAGAGGGGTTTTCCTCCTCCATGGCGGCTCACTTGCGTCAGATCCCTTATGCCCCCCTGCAGGTTGCCTGTTTCGGTTATCGAAAGGATGCTGTGCCGCTGTCGCTGGATGGCTTCGGTTACCTGGCGGCACGACGCTCGGGGTTGCACAGTCTCGGCACCTTGTGGTCTTCCTCGATTTTTCCCGGGCGGGCACCCGAGGGGCATGTATTGTTGCGTACCATGTTTGGTGGAGCGACCCGTCCCGATGCGGCGGATTTAAGTGCGGACGAAGTCCGTGCTCGTATTCAGGAAGATCTGTTACGGACCATGAGTATAAAACAAATGCCCGACTTTGTTAAAATTATACGTCATTCGACGGCCATCCCCCAATATGTATCCGGTCATTCGGCGCGTTTGAAAGTTCTGGAAGGCAAGCTTTCCGCCTATCCGGGCCTGATCCTTGCCGGGAATGCCTTTTACGGAGTCGGTCTCAACGACTGCGTGGCTTCCGCGGGACGCGCGGCGGACCGGGTATTGACACTGTTGCAGCAGAGGTATCGACACTGATTCGAATCGCCGTTGAGGTGACCCGACTTATAACCGAAGCGCTCCGGCACAAAGTTTGCTTGTTGTAGCGGAGCGCTGTCATAAATGGCCTGGCAGGTTCGCTTCTTCCGGGCTGGATAGTGAGATATTGCATGATCAATTGGTTCCCAGGACATATGCACAGCGCCCGGCAGCAGATCTCCGGGCATATGCCGAAAATCGATCTTGTCATCGAGGTGCTCGACGCACGTCTGCCGGCGGCCAGCAGTAATTCTTTGCTTACCGAGTTGCGTGGAGCAAAACCTTGCATCAAGGTCCTGAACAAAAGCGACCTGGCAGATCCCAAGGTCACCAGCGAATGGATACGCTACTTTGACGGTGGCGTAAAAGGGGTCAAGTCCCTGGCCATCAATGCCACCCGCAAGAGCGATGTGACCCGGTTGATCCGACTCAGCCGGAGCCTTGTACCCCATCGGGGCGGACCCGGCAAGCCGTTGCGCATCATGATTGTCGGTATCCCCAATGTCGGCAAGTCGACTCTGATCAATACCCTGTGCGGGCGAAAGATCGCCCGGGTTGGGGATAAGCCGGCCATTACCCGCAGCTCCCAGCAGGTAGACCTTCGCAATGGGATTCTGCTGTTCGACACCCCCGGGGTGCTGGCCCCGAATCTCGAAAACCGGCGGGGCGCCATGTGTCTGGCTGCGACCGGTGCGATCGGGGACAACGCCATGGATCACGAACGCATTGCGGCATTTGCCGGTGATTTTCTATTGGTTCGCTACCCCCGGCAAATCGTTGAACGTTACAAATTGAAAGAGCTTCCGGAAAACGGCGAGTTGCTTCTTGAAGAGGTCGGTCGTCGCCGTGGCTGTCTGGCTGCCGGAGGTGTCGTTGATCGGCAACGTGCGGCGGAATTGTTGCTGCATGATCTGCAGGCCGGTCGTCTGGGGCGACTGAGCATGGAAACGCTGACGGATACGGCAGAGGATTCGTCCGGTTAATTCGGGGAACGGAAAGATGACACGGTTCAGATTTGATAAAAAGGAGTTTACAAAGTCCCTGTGCTGCAAGTAGTCTGGGACTTCTTTGCCCATTCCGGGCACTGGTGGCACAGTATTCATCCGGCTTCAACCATTCCTTATTACCTACGGAGGTTATACAATGAAACGAAAGACCGGAGTTTTCCTGGCCGTTGCGGCCACGGTTTTCCTTATTAACGGTTGTTCCGGCAAGGAGCAGACTGTGGCGAAGATGGAGTCGCTGCAGGACAAGGTAAGTTACGGTATCGGTTTGCGCATCGGAAAGGATTTCAAGTCTCAGCAGGTGGAGCTGAACCCCGATTTGCTCATGAAAGGCATCGAGGACGGCCTGGCCGGGACTGAGCCGCTGCTTTCCGATGAACAGATTCGCGAAACCATGGTGGCTTTTCAGCAGGAAATGATGGAGCGTGAAAAGACCCGTCTTGAAGAAGCTTCCGTCAAGAATGCGGAAGAAGGCAAAAAGTTCCTTGAGGAAAACGCCAAAAAAGAAGGCGTTGTCACCTTGCCCAGCGGATTGCAGTATAAGGTTATCACCGAAGGCAGCGGTAAACAGCCCTCGTCCGAGGATACTGTCAAGGTGCATTATCGGGGGACCCTGGTCGACGGTACCGAATTCGACAGTTCCTATTCGCGCAATGAACCGGCCGAATTTCCCGTCGGTGGTGTTATCCCCGGCTGGACCGAAGCTTTGCAGCTTATGAAGGAAGGAAGCAAGTGGCAACTGGTACTGCCTCCCGAACTGGCTTATGGCGAGCGCGGCGCCGGTCCTCGTATCGGTCCCAACGCCACTTTGGTGTTCGAAGTGGAGCTGCTGGAGGTGGAACCTCAGGATAAATAAATCGCGAATACCGTCCCGTAACTTTCGGATGGACTTATCATGTTGAAAAACAAAGAGCCTCCAGGTGTTTGCCTGGAGGCTCTTTGTGCAAGTCGACGATCTGTTATCTGTTCAGGACTGCGAGTGGGGCGACTGCAAATCTGAAAGAATGCATTTTGTAATTGACATGATTGTGGCCAGGTGGCACTATCGTGGCGTGTGGGCGGGATGCTGACCGGCAACGGTGTCGGCCAACATTCTTCGGGCTGTGACAGCCTCAGATTTGATAAAGCCATTTTTTCAGAAAGGAAACATTCTCATGCGTTCACTCCTGGTTGCCCTGTTGCTGTCCCTTATCCTGATGTCTCCTGGCCTTGCCGCTGAAATACGTCTTTCGGTGGCGGCAAGCATGACCGATGCGGTCAAGGAACTCGCCGCCACTTATGAAAAGAAAGTGGAAGATGTCACCCTATTGCCGAACTTTGCATCTTCGGGATCTCTTGCCAAGCAGATCGCCCAGGGAGCCCCGGCTGATATTTATATTTCCGCCAATCCCAAATGGATGAACTATCTTGTGGAAAAGAAACGGATACCGGCCGAACAGGTTCAAACCTTCGCCTATAATTCCCTGGTGCTGGTCGGACGGAAAAATCAGTCTGTCTCTGCCTTGGGCGATATCGTCAAACTTGAACGCGTTGCGATCGGCAGCCCGAAGAGCGTGCCGGCCGGTCAGTATGCCGAGCAGGCTCTCAAGGCAGCCGGGCTTTATGCGAAAATCCAGACCAAACTTATTTTGGCCAAGGATGTGCGGCAGGCCCTGATGTACGCAGACCGGGGTGAAACCGACGGAGCATTCGTGTATAAAACCGATGCCTTGTTGGCTCAACATGCGGTTATCCTGCTGGAGGTTCCGCAGAAGTTCTATAACGAGGTAACCTATCCCATCGCTCTTACCCTGCAAGGACTCAAAAAGCCTGAAGCGGCTGATTTTCTGGCTTATCTCAACACCGATGAGGCCTCGGCTATTCTGAAAAAATACGGCTTCGTTGTTCGCTGAAAATAGGGCGAAATTCTCTGACACTGACATGTTTCAAGCCATGATTCACTTTAGTCCGACCGACCTGCAGGCCATGGCGCTTTCCGCCAGGGTGGCGTTTACCGCCACCCTGGTGTCCATCCCTTTTGGTTTTGCAGTCTCCTACGTCCTGGTTTTTTCGCCCTTGCCAGGGAAAACCCTGCTTAATGGCCTTGTCAGCCTGCCATTAGTGCTGCCGCCCGTGGTGGTCGGTTATTTGCTCCTCTTGTCTCTTGGCAACCATGGTTGGCTTGGTGAGTGGCTGGCCGATATGGGGATTCACATCATTTTTACCTGGAAGGCGGCAGTGATCGCGTCAATGGTAATAGGTTTTCCCCTGCTGGTACGTTCCATCAGCATCGGTATGGAGGACATCGACGATCGGCTGATTCAGGCTTCGTGTACTCTCGGAGCGCGCTGGTACGATACCTTGTTCACCGTGATATTGCCATTATCCGCGCGCGCTATCGTTGCCGGAGCTACCTTGATGTTTGCCCGCAGTCTCGGAGAGTTCGGAGCGACCATTGTTCTGGCCGGGAATATACCGGGGGTCACGCAGACGATTCCGTTGGCGATTTTCGATTATACCAGTACCCCGGGCGGTGATCGGATGGCGCTCGGTCTCTGTCTGGTTTCCATCGGTCTGGCCCTGACCGTGCTGGTATTCAACGAAGGGTTGATCAAACGCTTCAGGCGGGGGGCGCATCGATGACCCTCGAAGTATCTCTCGAAAAACAACTGGGCGATTTCGCTTTTGCTTCGGAGTTTTCCGTGCAGAGCCGTCGCGTTGGCGTGTTCGGTCCTTCCGGCAGCGGTAAATCGACCTTGATGCACATGCTCGCCGGTTTGCTCAAGCCGGATCGCGGCTTCATACGGCTTGATGGCGAAATCCTTTTTGACGGCTCCTCAAAAGTCAACCGATCTTCGGAAAAGCGGCGTGTCGGCGTGGTATTTCAGCATGCCCATCTGTTCCCTCACATGGGGGTATGGCGCAATCTGTTATACGGCTATAAGCGCACCCCCAAGCAACAGCGCAGAGTCGATCCGCAAAGCCTGGTCGAGGTCCTCAATCTCGGTCCCTTGCTCGATCGCGGCACCGGGACCCTTTCCGGCGGGGAGCGCCAGCGTGTGGCGCTCGGACGGACGGTACTCTCCTGCCCGCGACTGATTCTGATGGATGAGCCTCTCAACGGTCTTGACGAGAATCTCAAATATCAGATTATTCCTTATTTGAAGAAGGTTTTCGCCGAATTCGAGATTCCCTTCATGTTTATAAGTCATTCTCTCAACGAGATGCGCTTGATGACGGACCAGGTGCTTGAATTCGCGGATGGCAGGCTTTGTGCCCAGACTTCCGCGCACCGGCTGGCTCTTCATCGTATGGAAACCAGCCAGACAGGCTATATGAACCTGTTGGAGCTGCGCGATCCGCGCCCGCAAAATGGTCTATTTGTTTATCGCTGGGGCAATCAGGATTTTATTCTGACGGCCGGGGGTGAGGCTCCCATCGGCATGTTCGAACTCTCATCCCGCGAAATCACCCTGTTCAAAAAGCATCCCGAAGCTACCAGTGCGCGTAACTTGCTGCATTGCAAGGTCAAAAAGGTTTTCGATGTCGGCAACCGGGTAGGGGTGGAACTCGACTGCAACGGTCAGCACCTGGTTTCGCAGGTGGTTCACGACGCTGTCCGCGACCTCGGACTTCAGGTGGGGGGCGAGATCATCGCCGTCATCAAGGCCTCCGCTTTTCGGAGACTATATTGATGCAATCATTCTATCGTTGTTCCAAACCGTGGCGGGAGCGACGGTCTCTCCTGTTTGGTGTGGCGTTTATGGCATAGGGGCCGGCATAGGCCGGATCATGACAACAACGTCATGTCTCCACAAATGGAGACCGGCCCCTCTTTTTTTGTTTCTGCTCCAAATTGTCCTCCCCCAAAAAATATTTTATTGTATCGCCGTTTAGTTGTTGCTTTCAAATTCCTGACGTGGTACTGTTCTCGCACTTAAGCAAGTTTGTGTAAGCGTTTCTTCGCTCACCAGATTGACAAGGTGTCAACATGGATCAAACACACAGACCCTCTTGGGATGTGTGTTTTTTTATTTTCCGGGTGATCGAAATTTACACAACAAAAAGTTCCCATCCGGGATCATGGAGAAAAAATGGCTGAAGGTACAGTAAAATGGTTTAACGACGCAAAAGGTTTTGGTTTTATTGAGCAGGATAACGGACCTGATGTGTTTGTGCATTTTTCCGAAATTCAGGGCGAAGGTTTCAAATCCCTCGCTGAAGGTGACCGCGTGGTTTTTGAGGTTACCCAGGGCCAGAAAGGTCCCCAGTCGGTTAATGTGCGCAGAGTTTAAGTAAAAAATTGCTTTAATCTGCAAAAGGGTCCCGCCATTGTTGCGGGGCCCTTTTTTTTTACAATGTTTGTTTCGTTGTCGGAGCAGAAGAGAAAAATTTTATAAAAAGGTGGTTCAATGGCAAGGAAACCGAATTACGGATACGAGAAACGACAGAAGGAAATTGCCCGAAAAGCCAAAAAGGAAGAAAAGAGCCGGCGTAAAAGGGAGGCGAAATCACAGGAATCCCCTGAACGGGATTAGCCCGTCAGTTGGTCGGATGGAAGCTGTCGGTCACGGCTTGCCGAAGGAAGAACGTCCTGTAAGCTCCCACGCGGGGAGCTTCATGGGCCGGATAATGCGGGCTGCTGGCAGGAGTGTGTTCAGAAGCGCAGTTTGGTGATGCTTTATTCACCTTTGGTTTCGACAATGCCGTAAGATTCGACTTTGCCATCGATAAAACGCACATAATATCGTGTCCAAAACTTGTTGGCGGGAATGTACCAGAAATATTCTTCGTTGCCCGCCCCGTTGACGCTTTCGGGTTTGCCGACCTGCTGAAGAACCTGCGCTTTCGTCATGCCCAGATCAATTCTGTCAACCGATTTCCACGGGGCGCATCCGCATAAAATCAAAAAGCCGGCAAATAACAAAATCAATTTAACCCTCACTGTATGCCCCTTTCTCATTGAATTGCAGAATCAAGTCGCCCCATGGTGGGAAAAATCCATGGATGGAATATTAATAACGAAAGTCTAATGGCTATGCAAGGGCAAAGTCAGCCCAAATCCCTGATCTTGATGACAAGCAGGCTCATGACGATCCCGCTCTGTTCAGCAGCCGCAAGCTATTGAAAATCACCAGGAGGGTGGCGCCGGTATCGGCGGCGATGGCCATCCACAGCGTCGCCAGACCAAACAGGGTCAAGACGATGAATACCAGCTTCAGCCCAAGGGCAAAGATGATGTTTTGCTGGATATTCCTCAAAGTGCGATGCGAATGACGGATGAGCCAGGGTAGTTTCGACAGATCGTCGGACATCAACGCCACATCGGCGGTTTCCAGGGCTGCATCGGTACCTATCGCCCCCATGGCGATGCCGAAAGTTGCCGAGGCCATCGCCGGTGCGTCGTTGACACCGTCACCGACCATAGCCACCTCCTCATATTCGCGAACAAGGTGGCCGATGGCCTCGACCTTGTCCTCGGGCAGCAGTTCACATCGATACTCGTCGATGCCGGCCTCCGTTGCGATGGCTCTGGCAGTACCTTCATTATCACCGGTAAGCATAATCACCTTTTGCACACCGGCCTTTCTGACCTCTTCGATGATCTGGGAAACATTTTCGCGCAGGCCGTCGGCAATGCTGATCAGTCCGCAGATATGATGATCGTTGCCGATGGCGACGACGGTGTGGCCCGCGTCTTCGAGATTTTCCGCCATGGCATGGATTGCCGGGGTCTCCTGGCCTTTCTCATGCATCATGCGATGACTGCCTATCCAGAACAGCCTGCCCTCGATATACCCCTCTCCGCCCTTGCCGAAAATGGAACGGAAATGTTCGGCCGGCGCGACAGCGATTCCCGATTCGCGAGCCTTTTGCAGGATTGCGCGCGCAAGAGGATGCTCGCTGGTAGCCTCCAGAGCCGCAGCGCGCTTCAGAAGTTCCTGTTCGGTATGACCTGCAAGGGGCACTATTTGCTGTACCTGCGCTCTGCCTTGCGTGAGGGTTCCTGTCTTGTCCAGGGCGAGGACCTTAAGCCGGCCTGCCGCTTCGAGATACAGGCCGCCTTTTACCAGCACACCGTGGCGTGCCGACGCCGTTAGGGCCGATACGATACTTACCGGAGTGGAGATGACCAGGGCGCACGGGCAGGCAATGACCAGGATGACAAGGGCGCGGTAAAACCCTTCCGGCCATGAGGCGGAAGTCAGCAGAGGCAGGGCAATGGCGATGGAAACGGCCAGAATCATCATGGCCGGGGTGTAATAGGCGGAGAATCGGTCCACCCATTGCTGACTGTTTGCGCGTCGCGACTGAGCATTTTCAACCATGTGAATGATCCGCGCCAGCGTAGTGTCGTTGGCCGCCCTGGTGGTACGGAACTCCAGCGTGCCGTCCTGGTTGATGGTCCCGGCATAAACCTCGTCGCCGGGCTGTTTGGAAACCGGCATCGATTCTCCCGTGATCGGGGCCTGGTTCACCATGGATAGCCCTTTGACGACCTCACCATCCAAAGGAATCTTTTCGCCTGGACGGACCTGCACGATGGCGCCCAGGGGTACCTGCTCAACAGGCTTTTCGTGAAACGCGTCATGACCCGAACAGAGAAAGCGGGCTGTAGGAGGCGAAAGATCCAACAGTGCGCCGATGGCGTTGCGGGCCCGTTCGACGCTCCAATGTTCGAGCAATAAGGACAGGGCGAACAGAAAGGAAACCGTTGCCGCCTCAAACAATTCACCGATGATGATGGCACCGATAACAGCCACGATCATGAGGAAGTTCATGTCGGGCCGCAGCCGGCGGGCTGCCAGCAAAGCCTTCGGGATGACGTACCAGGTGCCGCTTGCTATCGAGCCCAGGTAAAGCGCAATCACGGGTAACGGAAAGGTGCGGGTGCCGTCATGTCCCCCTGCCAGAATCTCCACCAGGTTGCCGTGCACTGCCCAGTGGGTGAAAAAAGCTGCCAGCAGCAATATGCCGCTCACGGCCGCCATGATGAGTCGGCCGTGTCGTGCCCAGAAGGGGCGATGCTCTTTTTCAAGGCGGAGTTCCCAAGGTGTTGCTTTCATCCCCGTTGCATTCACCGCCGCGATGATGTCGCCGGCGGAGAGTGCGTCAGGGTCAAATTCAACGGACATCCGTGCATTCAGAACATCAAATTCCAGGTCGATCACTCCCGGTTTGCCGCCGACTTCCCGCCTAAGAATCGCCACTTCTTCCGAACAGTCGAGACCCTCCACTCTGTATTCATTTCTTCGTGGCATTTTAATCCTCCCGGATAAATTCCTGTCAGACTTTTTTTAAGCCATTACTATAAACTTTAACAGTGCAAAAGCTCGGTACCAGGAGAACCCCTGTTTTTCCGTGCAGTTCGATTCTTTTATCTGTCGAAAAAAGACAAGGACATCAGCGCCTGAACAGGTTGTCTTAGCAGAATGCTCCTTGTCTTATTGCGTCTGGTCCTACTTCATTATCAACAGGCTCAAGGCCATCACAAGCATGCCAGCCAGTAACCCGAGCAGGCTGTCGTGCCCCTTGCCGTAGGCTCTGCTGGTTGGCAGCAGTTCGTCGAGACTGATGTAAACCATGATGCCCGCCACGCCACCAAACAACAGTCCCATCACTTGGGGAGGAATCACTCCGGTCGTGCCCCCCACAAAGAACCGTAGCGCCAGATAGGCGATGCCCGCACCAACCGGCTCTGCCAGACCGCTGAGCAAGGAATAGACGAAGGCTTTTTTGTGATCGCCGGTGGCATAAAAAATGGGTACCGAGACGCTGATTCCTTCCGGAATGTTGTGCAGAGCGACCGCAATGGCAATAGCCAATCCCAGAGACGGCTCTTCCAGAGCGGCGAGAAACGTCGCGAGACCTTCCGGGAAATTGTGGATGGCAATGGCCAGGGCAGTGAACATCCCCATACGTAACAGCTTTCCGTCCCGAGGACTATGATCATGGCTGCCCCAGGGAAGTTCTCCGGCGGATTCCCGGGACAGTGTTTCAAAGTTCGGAAACGGTGCTTCGGGGTTGTGCAGGGGGGCGATCTCTTTTTCCGAATGGATCTCATGCGGATTCTCGGCGGAGGGGATCAGATTGTCCACCAGTCCGATCAGAAGAATGCCCCCGAAAAAAGATGCCGCGTTCGCCCAGTGCCCCCAGTAGTCACCGAAACTCCGGGTGAGGGCATCGGTTCCCTTGGCATAGATTTCCACAAACGAAACATAGAGCATGACACCGGCAGAAAAACCTGTCGCCACCGATAGAAAACGATAGTTGCTCTTTTTTGCAAAAAAAGCGATGACGCTGCCGATACCGGTAGCCATGCCCGCAAAGAGCGTCAGGCCAATGGCAATCCACACATTACTCATAAGCACATTTTTTCCCCCGTATTCTGAAGAAGGCTGTGTAAAGAATACATTCCGTTCGGAAGGAGCCGTTTGCAGGCTCCGTTTAATCGAAACAAAACGATGTCGTCGACCCAGCCCGGCATGGCCCAAAACAAGCGAATGCCCGCCATCTTTGATTTGGTCGTAAGGCGGCGGAAATTGCCGTTTCCTGAGCTTAAGTTTACCTCATGTGCGTAAAAAATCAGTTGAACAAAGAGCTTGCTTTCATTTGCCTCCTGGTTCGTTCCCGGGCTACTTAAATGGTCAGGGGATTTCGGGTGAAGCATGGGGGAAAAGAGCTATACTGAAACGAAAAGCAAGGAGGTAACCGTGAGAATGCTCGTCTATATAGTTTCCGTTATCCTTGGGCTGTTGCTGGTTTGGGTTGGGGTAAGTGTCTGGACGGAGCGGGGAGTAAAAGAACCCGCCTATAGGGTGGAAAGCATGGCCGATGGGTACGAAATCCGGCTCTACGAACCCTTTCTGATCGCCGAAGTGCACATTCCTTCCGGAACGAAGGATGCCCTTGAGACTGGATTTCGGATGTTGTTCGCCTACATCAGCGGAGAAAATAAAGGCAAACGGAAGATCGCCATGACCGCCCCCGTGTTGGAAAAGGCGCCGGTTTCGGAGCAAATTGTCATGACCAAACCGGTGCTGCGCCGGGACGAGCAAGGTGGCACGCGGGTCGCTTTCGTTCTGCCGGCAGATTACACGCTGGAGGGGGCGCCGCAGCCCCAGAACCGGGACATCCGCATTCGCAGTATTCCGGTTCGACGGATGGCGGTGGTTCGATTCTCCGGCTACGCCACCGCTACGGCAGTCGATAGAATGCGTAAAAGGCTTCTTTCCCATCTGGTTCGCGACGGTCTCCAACCGGCAGGTGATTTTCTGGTTGCCTATTATAATCCGCCATGGACCCCGCCTTTTTTGCGGCGAAACGAGGTGATGGTCGAACTCCGGTGAATGGCGTTCTTGCTATTTTATTGGAGAAACCTTCAAAATCTCCGTAATAAAATCATAGGTCAAATGATTTCCAGCAGGCATTTTCCAAGAAGGAGTCAACATGGACCTGGTAAAAGTCGTCTTTCAGATCATCATCGCTTTGGGAATTGTCAACGTATGGGTTCTGCGTTTTGGTAAAGATACCAGGTGGCGTGGCGGGGAAGCCAAGACCTTGAGAGATGAGTTCAAAGCCTACGGCTTGCCAATCTGGTTCATGATCGTGGTCGGGGGGCTGAAACTTTGCCTGGCAGGGCTTTTGATTGCAGGCGTATGGATCCCCGCTTTAACCAGGCCTGCAGCCACCGGTATGGCTCTGCTGATGTTGGGGGCGGTTGTGATGCATATGAAGATAAGAGATCCCTTGAGAAAAGCCTTACCGGCGATGACGATGCTCATCCTTTCCCTGGTCGTGGCATTTGCCTGAAAGGGGGACAATGGAAATCACCAGGTATAAGGTCAGATTTTGAATGGTTCGTAGCGGTCAGAAACCGCTTTCAGCAAGCTTTTCCTTAAGGAGGGGCCACAGTTCGGAAAGGGAACGGTAACGGATGGAAGTAATTCTCGGGTTGCCGGAAATCATGGCGGACATGGGGGTTTCGGCTCCGAGATGATAGAGCGCCAGCACCGGGATGTCGCGTGCTTCCGCATACGCTATTTCATAACCGACCCCGATGGAGGGTTGCGATACTTCCGCGATCAGCAGGTCGGCGTCTCCGATCCAGCGAATATCCCTGGCATAAATGGCCCCATCGCCGCTCAAACCCTGATCGTCACAGTCCTTTTGTTGACTCGAATGTTCTGAAATGATATCGCCATAATGTTTCAGAAACGCCAGAATCTTAAGGTAGGACGATCGATACTTGTTCCCTCCACGAATGGAACCGGAAAAAAATGCTTTCATAATCATCTTCCTTTCGTTTGATCTATGCGAATCATCCAGGGGGCTTCGTTAGATCCAAGGTACTGGCATTTGATTAACTCTCGACAGACCAGCAATTATAATTCGCGGTTTGGATATTTTCGAGCCCCATAATTTATCGAATCTACTTAAGGGGCCCTCTGAAAACAGCTTTTCCGGGCATGACATCCGAGGTATTCTGTCTCTGTCCGCATGTTTTTTTGGAAGGTGTTGAGGGGAGGACTCGGGTGAAAAAAGAATTGCCGTGAAGGTTTTGTGGCGGGTGTTCCCTGAGGGGGCTTTCAGAACCAAACTTTTCCCGTTGGCGACTAAATCTTCAGAGGGTATACCGTACGTCTCCCGCACCAATCTTTCAGGTAAGCCGTTAATGTTTTCCCATCCATGGGCTTGGCGAAGTAATATCCCTGGATTTTAGTGCAACCGAACGCCAACAAACAGTCCAGAGATTCTTTGGTTTCGATCCCCTCGGCGATCACGCCCATGCCCAATTTTTTCCCCAGGGCAATGATCGATTCGACAATAGCGGCATCGCGATCATTATGCAGTATGCTGCTGATAAACTCCCGGGCTATCTTGATTCGGTCGATAGGGAATTTTTGCAGATAACCCAGCGAGGAATAACCGGTGCCGAAGTCATCGAGAGCCAGGGCCACCCCCATGTTTTTCAGGTTTGTCAGGACCTGCAGGGTTTTTTCAGGATTTTTAGCCAAAGCAGCCTCGGTGATTTCGATCTCCAGATGCTGTGGGGGGAGGCCTGTTTCCTTCAAAACCTCCCTTACCGTTTGCTCCAAATTTCCCTTGGTGACTTGCAATGGCGAAACATTAACCGCAACCCTGAAAGGCAACAGTCCTGCATCCTTCCACTGTTTGGCCTGTTTGCAGGTTATTTCCATCACCCGGCGGCCGAGTGGGACAATCAAACCTGTCTCTTCGGCCAATGGGATGAATTCGGCGGGCGAAACTAGACCTCTTTCAGGGTGTCGCCACCTTGCCAGGGCTTCAATGCCGCTGAGTTTGTTTTCTGCTGGGGCTACCTGCGCCTGATAATAGACGGTCAGTTGATCTTTTTCCAGGGCACGGTGAAGCTCTCCTTGCAGCCTCAGAAAATATCGGGAGCGTTTTTCCATTTCAGCCTGATAGTACTGATATCCGTCTCCGCCGTTTTCACGGGCCTGACCGCGGGCGGATTCCGCGGCGCGCAAAAGGGATTCGACATCCTGGCCATCTTCGGGGTAATGACTGATACCGATGGAAGCTGTGAGATGGAGTTCATGGCCGAAGATAAAAAATGGGCGAAATTTTAACAGAGACAAGATTTTTCGGGCGATAAATGAAGAGCGTTGAAAGGAGTCGGCTTTGTCCAGCACCATTCCGAATACATCCCTGCCCAGAAAACACAAGCTGTCGGTTTTGCGTATATTCGCTTTGAAACGCGTGCTGACATTTTTAAGCAATTGGTTTCTTGCATCGAACCCGAGAGCATCGTTGATTTTTTTGATGCCGTCGAGCTCGAAAATAATGACCGAAAGCTGTTCCTTGTAACGCTGTGCACGGTCAATGGCCAGCTTTAAACGGTCATAGAGCAGTGTCCGGTTGGGCAGGCCGGTCAGCGGATCGTGGTGGGCAAGGTAGTTGATCCGGTCCTGATTGAGTTTCAATTCCTTTTCGATGGCACGCTTCTGAGTGATATCTTCGGCCACTTCAATGAATTTACGGGATTTTCCGTCCTTGTCGAAAACCGGTATGGCTTGAACATTGACAATAAAAGAGCTGCCATCCTCACGCTTTCCTTCTTTCTCTACAGAATGAGGCAGGCCGTCCTTCATGGCGCTTACTCCGGGACAGTAGGAACAAGCGGTCTCTGTTTTTGCAAATGTCCGGAAACATTTTCGACCGATAATATCCTGCAAATCCTTTCGAAGCATCTTTGAGGTGCCCCGATTTGCGTAAAGTACCTGGTGCTTTTCGTCGACAAGTTAGAGTCCAAACAAGTGGTGTAACAGGGCAGTGCCCTTGAAAAAAGAAGACCATCGCGTCATTCTCCAAAGCTAAAACCGCCAAGCCTCAGCGAA
>JASKKK010000068.1 GCA_030154185.1 Desulfuromonadales bacterium | reverse complement strand
GGCGCCAGGGTTTATCGGTGGGTCAATGTCGGAGGCACCGTGATGCGCGGAGAAAAAGGCGCCTCGGCTCTTATCGATGCTCAGATTTCCGGCATCCAGGCGGCGGCCCTCGCAGGTCTGCTGGTCAAGGTCAACAGCGTCTACATCCCGGGCGTCAATGATCATGAAACTCTGCCGTTGGCATTGATCGCCAAACGTCTCGGCGCCAGCATGATGAACATCCTGCCGCTTATCGCCCAGGGAGCTTTCCGCGACAATCCCGTTCCGAGCGACGTTCAGATGGCGATGATCAGGGATCAGGCCGAACAAATCCTGCCTCAGGCACGCCATTGCAAACAGTGTCGCGCCGACGCGGCCGGAATCCTTGGCCAGGATATCGACCTGTCGACCCTGGACGAAGCTCCGCAGTCCGCCAACAAGGGTTGTTTCAACTGATCCCCGGGACGGGCGATCACAAGGATCGCCCTACGATGAGGCCTGATTTCGGGTGATGAAAAGAATCGCCATGCTTTAAAGGATTTTGTAATTTATGTTCGACCTCACCGCCACAGATTATCAAGCCGTGCTGCTTTCGGCAAAAGTTGCGCTGACGGCGACCGTGCTGGCTTTGCCGGTCGGCTTTCTGGCCGCCAGCCTGCTGGCTTTCGGCCGTTTCCGCGGCAAGGCGGTACTCGAAGGCATCCTTCACCTGCCCATGGTGCTGCCGCCGGTGGTAGTCGGTTACCTTTTGTTGTTGCTGCTGGGGCAAAACGGCCCTCTCGGTTCATTTCTGCGATCCGTGGGCGTGCGCATCATCTTTACATGGTGGGCCGCGGTGGCCGCTTCTCTGGTGGTCGGATTTCCTCTGTTGGTGCGGGCAATTCGCATCGGCCTGGAGGATATCGATGAAAAACTGCTGCAGGCTGCCCGTACCCTCGGAGCTCCCTGGTACGACACCCTGCTGACCGTTGTACTGCCTCTGTCCGGACGGGCAATACTTGCCGGCGCCTCGCTGATGTTTGCGCGCAGTCTGGGCGAGTTCGGTGCCACTATCGTATTGGCCGGCAATATTCCCGGTTTGACCCAGACCATACCGCTAGCCATCTACGATTATGTCAACACTCCGGATGGCGATCATGGCGCCCTGGCTTTGTGTCTGCTCTCCATCGGACTGTCGCTTGGCGTTCTGTTATGCAGCGAAACTCTGACAAGAACCCTGGCTCGCAGGAGCAAGGCATGAACCTGAACCTGGCTTTGCAGAAAAAATTCTGCGGTTTCGATTTTGACGTCGCATTCCGTACAGACAGCAAAAGATTGGGTATTTTCGGCCGCTCGGGCAGCGGCAAATCGACCCTCGTCAATCTGCTGGCCGGCCTGCTGCCTCCCGATGCCGGCAGATTTCGCTTCGGCGACCGACTATTGTACGATTCCGCCCAAGGGATCTGCGTATCGCCGCAAAAAAGACGCATTGCCGTGGTTTTTCAACACAGCCACCTGTTTCCCCACCTGACGGTCGAACGCAATCTGCTGTATGGCTATCGCCGCATTCCGGCATCCGAAAGAACTATCGACCCCGGGGAATTGTGTCGGGTGCTTGATATTTCCCATCTGTTGAAGCGTTCGGTGAATGCCCTTTCCGGCGGAGAACGTCAACGCGTTGCGCTGGGGCGGGGCGTACTTGCCAATCCGCATCTGCTGCTTATGGACGAGCCTTTAAGCGGCCTGGATGAAAAGCTCAAATATCAGATCATCCCATATCTCAAAGACGTTCTCGACCGATACGACATACCTCTGGTTTACGTATCCCATTCCATGAATGAAATGCGCATGCTGGTCGATGAGGTCCTGGTACTCGAAAATGGCAACCTGGCCTCCCAGACATCCCCGGAAACCCTGGCGCGCCTGCGCATGAAAGAGTGTCCCCTGGGATATCTGAACTTTTTCAGTTTGCAGAACCCCGTCCCCGATGAACATCTTTGGGCCTATGAATGGGGGAAAAACCGGCTCACTCTCACCCACTCGACATCCGATCACAAAGGTCTGTTCACCCTCGCTTCCAAGGATATCGTGCTGTTCCGCCGTCATCCGGAGTCCGTCAGCGCCCGCAACCTGCTGCGCGGCACGGTAGGCAACATCTTCGAACTCGACCAGCGTATCGGAGTGGAACTCGATTGTAATGGAAAACCTTTGGTGGCCACTATCGTCAAAAAGGCGGCCGAGGAACTCGGAGTCAATCCCGGTAAGGAAATTTATGCCGCCATCAAGGCCGATGCTTTCCGCCGGGTGTATTGAGAGAAAAAGGCCAAGCATCCACCGCAGAGCACGCGGAGTGCGCAGAGAGATTCGGGAAGCGGGGTTGGGGCTAACGCCTAAGGGGGGTTATCCACCCATTTATTGGATTTGGTGAAGTTCTTTGCGATCTCCGCGTGCTCTGCGGTGAAAATCATGAGTTATGGTTGCTGACAAGCACCATGAAGGCTGCTTCAAAAATCATCTCCACGAAACCGATACTGCCTTATTTATCGGCAAAGCCTACGTAGGTATTTTCACTTTCTATTTATTTTCAACGACTTACAAACTGGTATGTCGATTGCATGAATTATAAATAACCTTCCAGCAAAGGCGCCGGAACCGGCAAGGATGCCAACAATATCGACCGTATCTCCATTCCGTAAAGAAACGAGGCGCCATGCATCCCGACAAGCTTCCCGACATCATCATTGACGACACCACCCTGCGGGATGGCGAACAGACAGCCGGCGTGGTGTTCTCCCTGGAAGAAAAAAAGACCATCGCACGCATGCTTGACGATATCGGCGTACAGGAACTCGAATGCGGGATCCCTGCCATGGGGAACGACGAGCAAAAAAGCGTCAAAACATTGGTCGACATGGGACTTCGGGCCAGGTTGATGACCTGGAATCGCGCCTTGGTCGAAGATATACAGGCCTCTCTGAAATGCGGCGTTCAGGCTGTCGACATCTCCCTGTCGGTCTCCGACCTGCATATCCGCCACAAACTTCGCAAAGACCGGGATTGGGTACGTGAACAGCTCAAGCGTGCCCTCGGATTCGCAAAGCAACACGATCTCTACGTATCCGTCGGCGGCGAAGACGCCAGCCGCGCCGATCTCGACTTCCTGGTCGAGCTTATGGAACTGGCCCGCAGCCTGGGTGCGAATCGGTTCCGTTTCTGCGATACGCTGGGACTGCTCGATCCCTTCGTTACCTATGAAAAAATCCGTTATCTGAATCGACGTGTCGACCTCGATATCGAGATACATACCCACAACGATCTCGGCATGGCCACAGCCAATGCCATCGCCGGAGTCCGCGCTGGTGCAAGCTTCATCAACACCACGGTAAACGGTCTCGGCGAACGGGCCGGCAATGCGGCTCTTGAAGAGGTCGTCATGGGGCTCAAGCATGCCTGCGGGGTCAAAAGCCCTATCGACACCGGCCGTTTCATGGAAATCTCGCGCTATGTCGGCGAAGCCAGCAACCGTCCGGTTCCCGCGTGGAAACCGGTGGTCGGCGAACGGGTTTTCGCCCACGAATCAGGGCTGCATGTCGACGGCGTACTCAAAGATCCGCGTAATTACGAGCCCTTTGAGCCGAACGAAGTGGGATCGCATCGTCTTTTGGTACTTGGCAAACATACCGGCAGACACGGACTTGCAGCTCGCGTGCAAGGGCTTGGACTTGATCCGGCCACTGTCTGCATGTCAACCCTGTTGCGGCGAGTCCGCGCCATTTCCCAGCGGCGAAAACGTCCGATCGAAGATGCCGAACTCGAGGGGTTGTATCGATCTCTGGCGCAAGGCCCTGAGCTGCCCGGTGCGACGATGCCCGAAAATTCCGCTGTCGTTTGAAATACAGCGGCCGAAGCCTGATCACAGGCTGAGAAAAAACGCCGACTCATGAAACAGGCGATCCTTCGATATGAGTCGACGAAAAGGAGGAATAACGTCAACGTTCATCGGCAAGGAGTGAATTATGAACGCTTTTACCGTAGCCAAAAAACTGGAAAAAGATGCTTCCGACCTTTACAGCAACCTCGCCCGCACCACGAGGCCTTCCAGCCTGCGAGCGCTCATCACCGACCTGGCCGCCGATCACCAGACCCGCTACCGCACTCTGAATGCATTGACCGGCAGCAGCGCCTGCCCCACCGAAACTTCTCAGAATCTGCGCAGCCTTGCGGAAACACTGCTGCAATCCTTTCTGGCAATGCAGTGCGGAGAAAACCGGGAAGATTTTCAAGAATCGATCCGTACCATCCTGGAGTTGGAATCGGCTACCGCCGACTTTTATCTGGAACTTAAAAACCTTGCCTCCAGCAGCGCCATACAAGGTCTGTTGCAACAATTGATCGACCATGAACAATATGACTGTTCCATGGTCGAAGAGTTTTACGAATTCGTCAATGCCCCCAATGAATATCTAGCAGATGCCGAATTCAGCAACCTGGATGAATTCCATCAATTCGGTCGCCAGATCGGCTGATATTTTTTGCCCGAAAGCCTGTAAGGGGAGAAAGGCAATGAAGTTGGCGGCCACCGTGATCAACGAACACCTGACACTTGTAAGACCAGAAATTCATGATTGGGGTGCGTTCTTTTTCTGGGCCCAGGACGAAGGCTGGAGGGTATTGCCACCGGAAGCCTCTCTGTTCAGGGGACCGCTGTCCGGCTGGGCATTCGCCCTGCGATGCGACGGCCAGACCTGCGGTTTCGTTACAGCCGTCCCTTATCCGGATTTTGCCTGGATCGGAAACCTGATTATCACTCCGGAAATGCGCGGCAGGGGGTTGGGCAGTCAGTTATTCGACCGGATATGCGATAACATCCGAAAAACCGGAATCGATACCATCTGGCTGGCAGCCTCGGATCAGGGGAAACCTCTCTACTCTTCGCGCGGCTTTCGGGAATGTGACCGCGTGGAACGGTGGCAGATGTTCATACCGGCGCATCATCGCAACTATGCCCCGAACCTTCCCGACGCCCTCGACGCCCTATGCAAAGCCGATCGCCAGGCTTGGGCTACGGACCGACGCATGGTGCTGCAGTATCTTGCCACGGGCGGGGAAATCATCCGCACCGCAAAAAGCATTGCCCTGGTACAAAATTATGGCGCCATCAAGGTTCTTGGCCCATGGCTGGCAATGGAGGATACGACCAGAGAACATGCAGCCATCATTCTGGGCGCAACCCGCGCCGGTGGAGGAGGCACCCTGCAGACGGATATTCTCGCATCATCCGGCGCCGGCGCGTTGCTGGAGGATTGCGGTTTCAGCCGCTGTGGAGATTGCGCCTTGATGGTTGCCGGCCCGACAACGCCAAAGCCGCCTGACGGAGCTGTGGCCCTGGCAAGTCTGGGCAGTCTGGGCTGACGACAGATATGGCAACCTGCTCCTGCAAATCCGAGTGTCTACGCTATACTGTTGGCGATGACACCCTATCTGACATGCCTCTGTTTGCTGTTGCTTGGCGGATGTGCCACCATCGACCTGGCGAAAATCGAACGCCCCGTCAGCCAGGCATTGCACCTTCCTTCCGATACTCGCCTGAAAGGGAGATATAAAGACGCACGGGCCGAGCATGGCGGGCATTCCGGTTTCAGACTCATCGACAATGGACTGGAAGCCCTGTCGATACGCCTTGAACTGATCGATCAGGCCGAAAAGACTCTCGATCTGCAATACTACATCCTGCGCAGCGATATCAGCGGTCTGATTCTGCTGGATCACCTTCTGGCAGCGGCGGATCGCGGCGTGCGAATCCGAATCCTTATCGACGATCTGCATTTCGACAAAAGCGGTGCTTCATTACGGGATCTCGATACCCACCCCAAGGTCGAAGTCCGAATCATCAACCCCTTTTTATACCGTCACTCGCTTTTGCTGGGTCGCATATTCGAAATTTTGTCTGATTTCGGCCGGGTCCAGCGGCGCATGCACAATAAACTCTTTATCGCGGATAATGCCGTAGCGATCGTCGGCGGACGCAATCTCGGAGACGAATATTTCGAGGCACATCCGCGCCTCGATTTGCGCGACCTGGACCTGTTGACGGTCGGTCCGGTGGTACCCCAACTGTCCGCCAGCTTCGACGCCTATTGGAATTTCGAAAAGACCTTGCCGGTGGCCGCCATCGCCCGGCATTCCTCCGAGGAGAAAAGGCTGCACAACTTGCGCAGATTGTTGCAGAACCATAAACAACGCAGCGACGTAACCGACTACCTCCAGGAAGTTGCCGCCCCCCCTGCAAGTCCGTGGAAGATGATCTGGGCCAAAGGTGCCGTGCTGGCCGACTTTCCCTGCAAACTTACCCCCGAGCAACCCCATTGCGCCAGTCTGCATTTTGAGCGGTTTTACGGTCTGTTTGGCAAAGCCGATTTCGAGTTAATGATTATCTCCCCTTACTTCATTCCGGGAAAAGACGGTATCGCGCTGTTTCGGCATCTGAGAGAAAATAAGGTGAGGATAAGGATTTTGACCAATTCCTTTGCCGCAACCGATCTTAAAATAGTCCAGGCCGGTTACAATCGATACCGCCGCTCGCTGCTGGATGAACAGGTGGAATTATACGAATTCAAACCGACCTTTCCCCTGTCCCATACCCGTCGGGAAAAGCGCTCGGCCTTCGGAGGCCCTTCCCAGGCCTGCATGCATGCCAAGGCCTATGTTATCGACGGAAAGCAGGTTTTTGTCGGCTCCTTCAACCATGATCCCCGCTCTGCAACCCTGAATACGGAAGTCGGCATCCTGATCGACAGTTCCGAGTTGGCGGCACAACTGAAAACCCTGTTCGATCGCTACACGGAGCCGCAAAACAGTTACCGATTGAAATTGAAACCATGGAAAGACGGTCGGAAAAAACTGGTGTGGCAAACCGAGGAAGAAGGGAACATGTGCACCTTCCATCAGGAGCCGCTGACCAGTTGGTGGCAGCACCTTAAAAACGCCCTGATGGCCATCTTTGCGCCGGAGGATCTGCTGTAACTCTTTTCATATCAGACAGTAACAGCAAAGGGCACGGAATCACTCCATCCGATCTGCGATTGTATCATCCTCTTCGTGCATCCCGAGCATCATCGCCAGTGCCACAAACGTCAAAAGGGCGCTGATTCCTCCAACGCAAGAACAACACATTGGCAGGAACAGAGATTCATATCTGTTTTGGTTTACTTCTCCCGGGAGTAAGGGATAAAAATATGTTCGAGATGAACCGGATCTTGACCTGAAACCGCTTTGTAGCCATACTTACGCATTTGCGGTTTATCTGTCCACGCAGCCTCTTTTGCCCGCATACTCGCTATTATCCGGTTCAGGCAGAAACCGCAGCTCAAGCTTATTCTCATTGCTATTACCTGAAAAAGGAAAATCCATGTCATCAAGTCGTTTCGTCATTACGGTAATCGGTCTGGATAGAGTAGGCATCGTGGCGGGCATCAGCCAGGTCATGGCCGAACACAGTGTCAATATCGCGGATATCCGACAGACCATCATGAACGATCTGTTTACCATGATCATGCTGGCTGAAGTAAAATCGGAAGAGTTCGAACTGGCTGCCTTTCAGGAAGCCATGTCCGATATCGGCAAGAAATTGGGCGTACAGGTCATCGTCCAGCATGAAGATGTTTTCCGTTTCATGCACAGGATCTGAGGAGGCCCGATTATGCTGATCCATCCGGAGGAGATCCTCGAAACCATCAACATGGTGACCAACGAGCATCTCGATATCAGAACCGTCACCATGGGTATCAATCTGCGCGGCTGCAGCCATCCCGACATCAAGGTCTTCAATCAGCAGATCTATGACCGCATCATGCACTGCGCCGAAAAACTGGTAAGAACCACCGAGGACATCCAGAAACTCTACGGCATTCCCATCATTAACAAGAGGATTTCCGTTACCCCCATCGCCATCGTGGCCGAAGCCTGTCAGACCAAGGATTTGACCTCCGTGGCCGAAACCCTGGACCGGGTCGCGCATGAAGTCGGCGTCGACTTTATCGGCGGGTTCAGCGCCCTGGTGCAAAAAGGCATGACCCCCGGCGATCTGAAACTCATCGATTCGATTCCCCAAGCTCTGGCTTCGACCAAAAAGATCTGTTCGTCCGTCAACGTGGCAACCACCAAGGCTGGTATCAACATGGACGCCGTAGCCAGAATGGGCCACATCATCAAGCATACGGCAGAACTTACGCGCGATTCCCAAGGCCTCGGTTGCGCCAAGCTGGTGGTCTTTTCCAACGCCCCGGAAGACAATCCTTTCATGGCCGGCGCCTTTCACGGGGTCGGCGAGCCGGATTGCGTCATCAACGTCGGCGTCAGCGGTCCCGGCGTGGTGAATTCCGCGGTCCGTTCCCTGCAAGATCCTTCCCTCGGCGACATTTCGGAATGCATAAAGAAAACGGCCTTCAAGATCACCCGCATGGGCGAAATGGTCGGTAGAGAAGTGGCTCACAGGCTTGGCGCCCAGTTCGGGGTGCTGGATCTGTCCCTGGCGCCGACTCCTGCCGTCGGTGACAGCGTCGCCGCCATCCTGGAGGCCATGGGACTGGAAAGCTGCGGCACCCACGGTACGACTGCCGCCCTGGCCATGCTCAACGACGCGGTCAAAAAAGGCGGGGCCATGGCATCTTCATCCGTCGGTGGCCTCAGCGGTGCCTTTATTCCGGTCAGCGAGGACCAAGGCATGATCAGGGCCGTCCAACGGGGCTCCCTGTCCCTGGACAAGCTCGAAGCCATGACCTGCGTCTGCTCCGTCGGCCTCGACATGATCGCCGTGCCCGGCGACACCTCACCCGCCACCATTTCGGCCATCATTGCCGACGAAATGGCCATCGGCATGATCAACAAAAAAACCACCGCCGTGCGCATCATCACCGCACCGGGGACCCAGGTCGGCGACACGGTCGAATTCGGCGGTCTGCTCGGCAGCGCCCCGGTCATGCCGGTACACAACTTCAGTTCGGAAACCTTCATCGCCCGCGGCGGCAGGATTCCGGCGCCGATTCAGTCTCTGACCAACTGATGCAAATAAATCAGCCAGCGGGATAATAAAAAGGCTCAACCGAAATCGGTTGAGCCTTTTTACATCAATTGGTGCCCGGGACGGGAATCGAACCCGTACAGCCATACGGCCGAGGGATTTTAAGTCCCTTGCGTCTGCCAGTTCCGCCACCCGGGCTGAAATGGATACCAATATTAGTGGATTCGCCGTTAGGCGTCAACTCAAAAGGCGGGCTCAAGGAAGCTTAGGCACGGCATTTCCTTGAGCAGATAATGTTTAACCGCCAACCGGAAATAGAGATCCAGTCCCTGACGGTGCTGATCGGTGAAGGAGTAGGACATGGCACGCCAGTAGGCGGCCAGCGCCGCTGTTCCCATCCAGGAAGCTTCTTCGCTGTGTCGGGCGAGTTTCTCCAAATCGGATAGAGCGCGTTGCAGAGAGGTCTGTATTTGATGTTGGAAACGGGTCAAAGCCTGCTTCTTATCTCTGGCTGCCTTTCGGTGCACGATCCACAGAGCAAAGACGAACGGCAGACCGGTATACTGCCACCAGAGCGCACCGAGATCGTAAACATACGGCACCGAAAGTTGCTTCGCAGCTCTAAGGGCACGATCGCCAATGAGCAGCCCTGCCCCGCCTGCAGCTATGATCTCTTCGACCGATCGGTCGGGATTGGACATTTCGCAAAGGGGAAAATTATAGTATTCAAGGCAGAGCAATCGCAGCAGATTGATGGAGGTGGCCGATTCGCCGGTCAGGACAACGGGGATAGCAGCGAGGTTTTCAAGGGGGGTGGAGGAAAAAAGCAGCACGCTCTTTACCGGTCCGCAGGCACTGATGGACAGTCCCGGCAACAGACTGTAGCGGCGCCAGTTGCACCCGTACTCGAAGGAGGACGAAGGGCTGAGATCGATGCGCCCCTCGGACAGCAAAGCATTGAGTTGCAAAGGTACGCCGCGGTGGATGGTACCGTCAAAGCCGACGTCCGGAAGATGATGGAAGAACGGGACGCAGTTGGCATAGGCAATATGCCCGACCCGCAGACTCATGGCGCATAACCGAGCAGGGATTGGGATTCATCGTCGAATGCATCGACAAATCGTACATGTTCCTGCTCCAGGAGTTGCCCGGTCACTTTGAGATATTCGGTTACGGCCTTGTTATAATCGGACAAGGCGGCCGACTGATCGGTCTGCGCCAGGGCATAATCCTCCTCCCCTTCCAGCACTTGCCGGGTGGTGGCCAGCCCCACCTCCTTGCGCTTGAGCAGGGTGCGTAATTTTTCTTCGGCGAAGGCCAACTCGCTGGCGGTAACATCGATTTTCTTGCGGCTCACACGGAGAAGACGGATGGCGGCCTGCACCTCGGTGCGGACCTGATTTTTCAGCTGGGAGAGCTGCGCCTCGCGACCTTTGCGCTCGAATTCGCTGCGCCGGTATTCATGACGGGCTTCACGGTTGCCGAGGGGATAGGACAGAGTCAGACCGACTTCCCAGTTGCGGAAGTCGTCGGATCCGAGATCGCGAAGGTTATCGCTGTAATCCTCGCCCAGACCTCTATGCCCGTAACTCGCGGACAGATCCAGGGAGGGCAGCAAAGCGTTGCGGGCAATACGGCTTTGCAGCTCCAGCCGCTCAATATTACGCAATCGACGCTGCACGTCAGGCCGCTTGGCGAGCGCCTCGCCATATCCTTTTGACAGGTTGGGTTCGATTTCGGGAATCTCCGGTTGTTGGTCGACCAGAGCGATCCCTCCCTTGATGTCGAGTAGCAGGGCCAGTCCGTCGAGAGCGTCCCGATATTCCCTCTCGGCGTCGAGCAGATCCCGTTCGCGCTGTTTGAGACCGAATTCGGCTTCGAGTTCGTCGACCCGCGGCAAAACCCCCGCCCTGACCCTGGCGCGATTTTCCTCCAGCAGGCTGGCGGCCAAAGCCACGGAGGCCTCTCGATAGCGCACATTGTCACGCAGGCGTAATACTTCGAAATAGGTATCCCGCGTATCGGCAAGCACCAGAAAGGCACTCTCGCGCAGATCCTCTATCGCAATCTCACGCCCTTTAACGGCAAACAGGATATCCTGTTCGGTGACGGTACTGCCAAATCCCTTCAATAAAGGCTGTACCAGACTGAAGGTCACGTCGCCCTCGTAGGAAGGATTCATCCCGGGCGGCGGATCCTGGTCGGAACGGGTATTGGTAAAATCGATACGGATGTCGGCGCCGGTAGGAAGTTTTTGCGAAACTCCGAGATTAAAATTCCGGTACCGATCCTTCGATTGCGCATTGTAGAACTGCAGATTGAGTCGCTGGCGACTCTCCCCTTCGGCATATTCCAACTCGAGAGTCGGATCGTAGAGCCCGTAAGCCTTGTTGATCTCGGCGTCGCTGGCCCTGGTGTCAAGCTGTTGGGCCTCCAGGTCGAGATTGCGTTCGAGAGCCAATCGCAAAACATCGTGCAGGGTTAATTCGGGAGGGGTGTCCGCAGGCTCGGAAGAAGCACGGGCAAGGGGCGGCTCAGCCGACAGAACAACCAGCAACGCCAATATCAGTGAAATAAAAACCTGCCTCATAACTGCCCCCTGTCGCATATGATGACGGCTGCATAAAGCGAAGGCCGGGCTAGCCGCCCGGCCCGCGCCAGTCCATCAGAATCGTTATGGTTTAATTCGAAAACGGGCAAGAGGTCAAAATACCACCCGTTCCATGAACCCGGTATCGACCGCGCCTTCTTTGAATTCCTTGTTCTGCATGATGCGTTTGTGCAACTGAATGGTGGTGCGTATGCCGCCGATAATATATTCATCGAGGGCTCGAGCCATGCGCCGGATGGCCTCGTCCCTCGTATCGGCGTGCACGATGAGCTTGGCGACCATGGAATCGTAGTGTGGCAAAACCGTGTACTGATCGTAAACCGCACTGTCGACCCGCACGCCGAGCCCCCCGGGCGTATGATAACCATCGATCATGCCCGGCGAAGGGATGAACTTGAAAGGGTGTTCGGCGTTGATACGACATTCGATGGCATGTCCTCGAATCTGGATATCGGACTGCTTGTATGTCAGCGGCAACCCTGCGGCCGAGCGGATCTGTTCCTTGATGATGTCGACGCCGGTCACCATCTCGGTAACCGGATGTTCGACCTGCACGCGGGTATTCATTTCCATGAAATAGAAATCACCGTTACTGTCCAGCAAAAACTCCATGGTGCCGACACTGGAATAATTTACGGATTTGGCGGCGGCAACGGCACATTCTCCCATGTGCCGGCGTTGTTTCTCCGTCAACACTGGACAAGGTGCTTCTTCAAGAAGTTTCTGGTGGCGACGCTGGATGGAACAATCGCGTTCTCCAAGATGAACGACGTTGCCGTGTTTGTCCGCCAGAATCTGCACCTCGACGTGACGCGGGTTCTGGCAGAATTTTTCGATATATACTTCCGGATTGCCGAAGCCGGCCTGGGCTTCGGAACGTGCAGCGGCAAAGGCATTGGCCAGAGATCCGGGAGAATGGACAACCTTCATCCCGCGTCCGCCGCCACCGGCAGTGGCCTTGATAATCACCGGATAACCGATTTCATCCGCTATCTTGCGCGCCTCTTCAATGGTTCCGACACCTTCGGTAGTGCCGGGAAGAATCGGTACGCCGGCTTTGGTCACGGTCTGGCGGGCCCTGATTTTATCCCCCATCAGGCGCATGTTTTCGGGCGTCGGACCGATGAAGGTGATACCGCATTCCTCGCAGATTTCGGCAAATTCGGCATTCTCGGCAAGAAATCCGTAACCGGGATGGATAGCCTCGGCATCGGTAACCTCGGCAGCGCTGATGATGGCCTTGATGTTCAGATAGCTGGCGCCGCTGGCAGCGGGACCGATACAGATGCTTTCATCGGCCAACTTGACATGCAGGGATTCGCCGTCCACATCGGAATGCACCGCGACGGTTTTAATCCCCAGTTCCTTACAGGCACGAATGATGCGCAGGGCGATTTCGCCCCTATTGGCAATAAGTATCTTATGAAACATGAAAATATCGACTCCTGATGCAATCCGCCTGCAATTGGCGGATAACGTAGGGCTGCTTTGCGAATCTATTCAGCAGTCCGTGACTCTGCTATCCGGTTCCCCATATGACGGGTATCGACAAACTCCGGAACGGATCCCTGCCGGCAAAGCACGAAGGAATTCCGATCTATACCGGTTCGACGAGGAACAGGGGATCTCCGTATTCGACCGGTTGGGCATTCTCCTTGAGTATCTTGACGATCCGGCATTTAAACTCGGCCTCGATTTCATTCATAAGCTTCATGGCCTCGACGATACAAAGAGTCTGCCCCTTCTCCACGACGGTTCCGACTTCGACATAGGCATCGGAATCAGGAGACGGTGCCCGGTAGAACGTTCCGACGATCGGCGATTCTACGGTCTCGCATCCTTCTTCGACCGCTTCTGCCGCAGGGGCTTCCGAGGGCGCTTCCGCAGGAGCGGCGGCAGGAGGAGCAGCGGGTTGTGCAGGTGCGGAAGGAGCGGTCACAACTGCAGGTGCGGCGGTAACTACCGGCGCGGCCGCGGGAGCCTGTCCCCGGCGAATGACGATACGTTCTTCGCCCTGCTCCCACTCGAATTCGTTAATATCGGTATTGGTTACCATCTTGATCAGGGTTCTCAGGTCTTTGATATCCATAAGG
>JASKKK010000067.1 GCA_030154185.1 Desulfuromonadales bacterium | reverse complement strand
TTTTTGGGGTAACCATCTGATTTCCTTGCATATTTTAGCACAAAAACAATATCAAAAACAAGTAATTTCAACATGTTGGGCAACGTTCAGGAAGCCCTACGTACCGCTTGATAGAGGAGGTTTGGCCTTGATTTCCAAAGTAAGCATATGGCTGGCGGCGCTGCTGCTCATGGCGGTCGGAACTGCCCCGGCCGGAACCCTGGAGGATATGGTTGAAGATCTGCAGCCGGTGCCCGGATATGTAGTGCTTCCCGTACAGAACGAGTATCTCATCGACCTCGATGCGACCAGCGGGCTGGCCGTAGGGGATCTTTTCAACGTCGTGCAGCCAGGGGAAAAGATCACCCATCCGGTGAGTGGCAAGGTCATCGGGACCCTCGATACCAGCAAAGGCGTGCTGCAGGTCACCCAGATCAAGGAAGGATTCTCCCATTCCCGGGCGGTCTCCAGCCGGGCGGCCATCAAGCGTGGCGATGCGATTCGCCGTTATGACGGCCTGAATGCCTCCTTCTGGGATTATACCGGTAAAGCCGAAGGGTTCTACAGTTCCCTCAAGGCCTCCTTGCCGGCCCTGGACTGGCAGGATTACGCCGCCGCTCAAAGCGAAAAACCGGCCCGGCCGACGACAGCCGGAAAATCCTCTGCAGACCTGTTCATCGTGGCCACGCGAGACGGCATCACCGTGCGCGGCCCCGAGTTCAAAGTGGTGCGCGCCTATCCGCTGCCTGCGGCGCTTATGCCTTCGGTTTCAGCGCCTCTGCAGAAGGCGGCGCCTTCGACGCCTTACCGTCTTGAAGCACCGGCCAAGCCTGCTGCAAGCCCCTACGGCGTAAAATACGATCTCTCCATGCCTGGCTTCCAAACGCTTGGCGCCCTTGGTTTTACCGCGGTCATGGGCGACTTTGTCCGCTACCGGAACGATCAGCTCCTGGCGGCCACCGACGGGACGGTCATCAAGCTCTTCAAAGCCGGCGATAAGATGGTCCCTGTCGCCGAGTTCCAGCCGGAAACCATGCCTCAGATCCTGGCACTGCACTGGTGGCAGCCCGCTGACGGAGAGCTCTACCTGGCCGTTTCCGCCTGGAAGGAAACCAGACTGGCATCGACGGTCTATCGTTATGAAAATAAGACTTTCAAACGCGTCGGTACCCTTCTTCCTTACAGCCTGGGGAGCTTCGACCGCGACGGCGACGGCCGCCGCGAACTGCTGCTGGCTCAGACCTTTGATCGGGAAAGTTTCTGGGGTACCGTCATCCGTGAACTGCAGCTGTCGAACGACGAACTGGAAACCCGCGACCCCGACTTTGAACTGCCGCGCAGATTCACCGTCGGAGGCAGCCTGATGGCCGACCTTGACGGTGACCGCGACCCCGAAACGGTCTTTGTACGCAACGGCCTGCTGTATGTTTACTCCGGCGACAAACAGCGCTATAAATCCCCTAAAATGATGGGCGGATCCATCAGCGGTATTATCTTCGAGGAGCAGCCCAACGCTCGCGAAACCGAGACCCATACCGTTGCCTTCGAAGTGCCGCCCATCGCCGTGGATCTCGATCACGACGGCACCAAGGAGCTGGTATCGGTCGCTTCCGAATCGTCTTTCATGTCAGCGCCCGGCATTACCGCCAACATCGGCAAAAGCTGGCTGGCGGTAGTCAAATTCCGCGATGGCATGTTTGTCAAAGGCTCCCTGGGCGAAGAACTCGATGTGCCGCTTCAGGGACTGACCCTCGATCGCAAACGCGTTCTGATGGTCGCCACCCAGCCGGGCTCGATTTTCGGCAAGGACGGCGGCAGCCAGTTGCTGGTTTTCCCTCTGGCAAAATAATTCACTTAGAACAGACAGCATCTCTTCCAAAGCCCCGGTAAAAACCGGGGCTTTGTCTTTGTAAACGCACTTTTGGTGCGACCAAACTTTTTTCTCCACATACAGAACATCGTTTTATCCTCATTGACTGCCTTCCGAAATCCTGCTATACCGCTGAAAAAACTTTTCTGACCCTCTTTATCATATGGTTTTTTACTTTCAAGGGCTTTTCCGGCCAGTATGCCCGAGACGGGATTTTTCTTTTCAGTGAACAGGAGGTAACCCATGCAACGCATCGCCTGCAGCATGATGCTGGCAGCCGCTCTTTTGGTTCTGCTGCCGACCGCTCCCGCAATTGCGGCCATCGATTTTTTCGGCACCGCCAAAATCAAGCCGACCTTTTATGACAATTTCGATTTCAACGATAACAAAAATGATGCATTCATCATCAACGAGGGTGGTCTGACCGGCGATCAGCACATCCGTGCCGAACTGCGCCTTGGATGGAAGGCCACCGGCGAACGCTGGTCGGTTAAGATGATCGCCGAGGCCGATGTCATCATGGAAAAGGATACCGCCGACCGTTCCTACTATGTCGGCGCGGTAAGCTATGAAGGCAAACCCAATGCCGGCAGTGAATTCGGTATCGAACGCGCCGAACTGCTCTACCGCTTTTTCCCCTGGCTGGAACTGGAAACCGGCTGGGATGTGCGCGCCCTGGACATCAAGACCGGTGGCCTGCTTTTCGGCGATGATCACCCTTTTCTCGGTTTCCGCGGCAGAGTGACCCAAAACCTGCGTTACGAACTGCTTTACCTGCCGATTCAGAACCGCAGCAGTCTGCCGAAGTCGGACGACACCGAGGACGTTCTGCGCAGTCCGGATGCGGACGACTGGCGGGTTTATACCCTCAAACTGATCCGGGATTTCGGCGGCAAGAGCGCGTTTCTTCCGCAAAGCCCCTTTTTCGGCAACGGCACCGGGCACAACAACACCCTGTCCCTTTCGTTCAGCCCGGTCTATGCCTACAGCGATAACGACTCGGCTCAGGCCCAGATCCACTATTACGGCGTCGAGGCCACCGGCCAGGCCGGCTGGTTCAAGCCCTACTTCGAAGTGGTAGCGGCCGACGGCGAGTTCGACGACGGCAAGGACATCTCCGCCTGGGCCATGTTCGCCGGCCTGGAGTTGGCCATGAACAAGGCTTTCAATCCTTATGTCGCCTTCCGCTATACCCAGGGCGACGACGATGCCTCCGACAACGATGTCGAAGGCTGGGTCGGCGTCGGCGACATCGCCCGCTTTACCCCGCTGATCGGGATGGACGGCAATATCCTGGGTGAAGACATGGGGCAGAGCTACGGCGCCACCCTTTATTCCTACTCGCCGGAGCGATCCTTCAAGACCAACCGTTACGGCGGGATCGGCAATGGCGGCAGCGGCGACAACCCCGGCCAGAAACTCCTGGCGGTGGGAACGCGCGGCGACCTGTCGCACTGGATTCCGCATCTGCTTTACAAGACCCAGGCGTTTTTCATCTGGTACGACGAAACGGCGAATCTGACCAACATCCGCAACCCGGGTGAGAAGGTTGACGATTACGCCGGCACCACCTTCGATCTGCAGTTGCTGTACGCTTTCAACAAAAACTTTTCCATCGATTATATCTTCTCCACCTTTATTCCGGGCAACGGCATCAAGGACCAGTTCGGCGACGATCCGGCCTTTGTCAACTGCCTCACATTGGCCTGGAGTTATTAATAGGTTTTTTCTTCCTTTGTCGGTGCACGTCCGTGGCGGCGTGCACCGACCGTACCCTCTGCAGCCCCTCCTAAAGGAATGATCGATGAAGCTAGCTAAATATTTTTTGGTTGTTTTATTTATTTTGCTGACAGGCAGTCCCGGTGTTGCGGCAGGTCCTACCTGGCCGAAAATCGATACGGCCCTGTCCGCATGGCAGGGGGAGAAAAACCTGTTGCTGATATCGTCTGCAGAGACCCCGCTGGAAACAACCGCGGTGCAGCAAGTGCTGGAACAGGTTTTGTTGCATGGTTTTGCGGTACGGATAGATGCCGCCGTTGCGGATAACGACACTGGACTGATCCTGGAACTGCGCGACGGCAAACAGATGAGCATGGCCATTTTACGGCGCGCTTCGGACAAGGCCATCATAGCCTTCGAACGCCATGTCCAGGCCCCTGAGGCCGGGCCGGCCGCGGCTCCCGCGACAGCACCGTTGCAGGTCAACCCCCTTTCGAGTCCGGCCGTGCCTTCAGCGCCGGTCGTCGCCGCCGAACCGCGCCTCGCTGCCGATCTGCCCGGACCGCTGGCGCTGCCGGGAAAACCACGCAGCGTGGCGGTTTTAAAAAATACCACCGATGCGGATTTGATCATCGCCTTGCAAAGCGATACCGGCGTGACTCGCTATCGGATGCAGGACCATCAATTGCGGGCATTGGGCGAATTCAAGAAGAAAAACAAAGCCCTGCGCGCTTTGTATCTAGAATCCGGCGACCCCGATCACGATGGCGCTACCGAGCTGGCCGCCGTATGGGCGGACGACTTGCAGGGTATCTATACAGGAACCGATTCCCGGCTTTCGAGCACCATCCTGGAATCGAATCGGCAGGGCTTTTCCGCGCAACAGGGGCCCGGTGCCTTCATCCGGCTGCTGAAAGGCAAGGGGTTGGTTCAGTTTCGTGGAAAATACTCTCTTTGGCACGGTCCGGTGCGTGCCCTGCAAACCGGCGAAGAAGGCTGGACGGCAGGCAATGAGCCCGTATCATGGGCCTCGAGCAACCTGTTCGACATCACCCCTCTTGACGATACCGTCGCACTGCAGCGGACCGCCGCCGGGCAACTGCGGCTGGTTTCCCTGGAGAACGGCCAACCGCTTCCCGGCGGCACGTTGCTTTACGATCTCGGTGATTTCGAAGGTGCGCCCGTCGCCGTTTCTTTGGAGACCCCCGAATACCGCTCCGGTTTCAGCAAAGAAGACATGGTACGTGAAACATGGTGGCATCTGCCGCCACGTGTGACGGTCACATCCGACGGCACCGCGTACACCATTCGCCGGGGCCGCAGCGCAGGGCTGCCCCTGGTTGGAAAGCCGTCTGGGCGTGATCAGCTCATCGCTCTGCACTGGAACGGTCACCAGGTAACGGTTACAGAACCTTTTGCCGGCGTTGAAGCGTTCATGCTCGATTTCGCCCTGATCGAAAATCAAGGATCGGTTAAGGCCGCCTTGCTGCTGCTCAATCAAAAACCTGACGGCAGCGGAAACGCCTATCTGCAAATCGTACCGTTTACCGGCCATCCGTAAACGTTCGAGTTTAAAACCTGAAAAAAAAGCGTCGTGTCCTCTAAGGGCACGACGCTTTTTTTTGATGCATCGTCAGTCGTTTTTTCTGAAATACTCTTCCCGCAGCTTTTTATGCTGTCGATGGCGCTCTTCCGGTGGCAATTGTCTCAGTTCCCGCCATTTTTTTCGTAGTTCCTGTTGTTTTTCAGGCGGTAATTGGCGGTAACGTTGATATTTTTGCTTCAATTCCTGGCGTTTTTCTTCAGGCAATTGTCGCCAGCGTTCCATGCGATGCTTGAGCTGCTCGCGCTCCTGCGGAGAAAGACCCCGGTACTCGTCGTATCTCTTGCGCAGCCGCTCTCGCTCCGCCGGATCCAGCTCATGGTACTGCCGGTACCGATTCCTGAGTTCGTGACGTTGTTCCGGCGTCAAATCCTTCCAGCGCTGGCCATTATCAGCCACCAGGCAGATTTGATCCTGCTTCATCGTGTGTTGTGCCCAGGCGTTCGACAGCGGTGCCATCAACAAAACCGCCAGCAAAAAACACCACCATTTTCCCTTCATACCGTCCCCTATCTTTCGATTTTTTTTCAAGATGGCCGCTTGTTCCAACCGATTTTACCGATAGCACTAACCGGTACGTTCCATTTCCTGCAACAACTCGAGATTCTGGAGAATATCCATATTCTGCAATAGTTCCATATCCTGCAGCATGCCGAGTTCGGCTTCAGAGCGTGGGAGTCCGGACCTCGTACCAAATCCGCCGGGCATAAGCACCAAACTCACCGCCAGTGTAGCTGCCGCGGCAAAGGCCGTCCCCCATACCCAGCGCTTCGGTTTGGCCTTTTGCGCGACGCGATCGGTTATGACTGCAGTCAGGCGACGCTTCTCTATTTCGGACAACTCGATGCCTGGATTCGGCAGGCTTGTCAAGGTTTCCTGCAACACGGCAAGTCGTGAACTGCATTCAGGACAGAGTTCGAGGTGTTTCTGCAGGTGTCGCCTTTTTTCGGTATCGAGTTCTCCGTAATGGAACAGGACCAGATCCTTTTCATTGCAGGCTGTCTGGCGTTTCATGATGTCACCTCTTTTTCGTCGGTGAATTCCTGACGTAAAAACTGTACGGCTCGATGCAAATGCGCCTTGACCGTCCCCTCTTTCAAGTGCAATACCTGCGCTATTTCCTTTAAAGGCAAACCTTCCTGATGACGCAACACAAACACGGCTCGTTGTCTTGCGGAAAGCTTATCCATGGCCGTAAACAATCTCTGTCGGGCCTCCATTCCCATCAACACATCACTCGGCGAGGCTCCGGGATCTGCATAATCGGTTACCGGATCGGGATCTTCATCGTTCCTGCGAAAAAAGAAGACGCGCCGTCGAATCTGTTCCCGCCTTATGTGATCGATCACCAGCCTTGAAACGACCTTGTAAAGCCAGGTCTTAATGCGGCAATCGCCACGAAAAGAGGGCAGGGTACGATGCAGCCGCAGAAAGGCTTCCTGGGCAATATCCTCGGCCTCCTGCCGGTCGCCCAGCATTCTGTAGGCGAGGTTGATAACCTGCGACAAATGCCCCGAAACCAATTGTTCGAAAGCCGTTTCGTCCCCCTCGCGAATCCTCTCCAGCAGAAGAGCTTCGGCATCGGGGGTCTGCTCGGTAAATTGTTGCGGCACCTTGTCCACCTCTATAACGGCTGCCGTGCTCCGGTAGTCCATATCAGGTTCCTCGCATGGATGGTCTTTTTGTTGATTAAGACGCGTCATCTTCGAGAAGGTTTACACCCATGAAGAAAAAATATCCGGAAACTATTTACAATGCCGCCTTGATCCGGGCAACGATGTGCTTGCCGGTAAAACCGAATTTTTCCATCAAGTCCCCTGCGGGAGCGCTGGCACCGAAGCCTTCCATGCATATCACCATGCCGCCTGTGCCGACATACCGTTCCCACCCCATGCCGGCGCCGGCCTCCACGGCCACGCGCAAGGCCCCACCGGCCGGCAGAACTTCTTCGCGATAAGTCTTCGGCTGAGCATCGAACAATTCCCAGCACGGCATGGACACCACCCTAACGCCGTATCCATCGGCCTGCAGCAGGGTGCGCGCCTCCAGTGCGGCATGGATTTCCGAGCCGCTCGCAATGAGCATTATATCCAGGGCACCTTGTTCGCGAGCCAGGATATAACCGCCACAGGACAAGTCTTCCGCGGATCCGTGCTCACGACGATCGAGTACCGGAAGTTTCTGACGTGTCAGTATAAGTGCTGTGGGCCCGCGACGATTGTCCACAGCCATGCGCCAGGCCTGAGCCGTTTCGTTGGCATCGCAGGGACGAATGACCGTGAGGTTCGGAATGGCTCGCAGAGCCGCCAGGTGCTCCACGGGTTGATGGGTCGGTCCGTCTTCGCCAAGCCCGATGGAATCATGAGTAAAAACGTAAATTGGTGCCAGCCCCATCATGGCGGCGAGGCGTATGGGAGGCCGCATATAATCGGAAAAGACCAGGAATGTGCCGCCGAAAGGAATCAATCCGGGGGTATGAGCCAGGCCGTTGAGAATGGCGCCCATGGCATGTTCGCGTACGCCGAAATGGATATTCCGGTCTGCCATGCCCGGCCTGAATGATCCTTCCTTTTTGAGTGCCGTGTTGTTGGAGGGAGCCAGGTCTGCGGATCCGCCCAGCAGCAGGCGAAAGTGTTCGGACAGGGCATTGAGCGTCGTCCCGCTGGCCTGACGGGTTGCCAGCATGCCGTCCTCTGAACTGAAGCGGGGCAGGGCGCTCTGCCACTCCGACGGCAAACCGGCCTCCGTCGCCTGTTGCCAGGCGGCCAGGCCCGCGTTGTTGTCGCCAAGCGCCCGGTGCAAAGCCTCCTGCCAGCGCGCTTCCAGAGCCCTGCCTCGATCCTTGGCCGCCGCCAGATGACCGGCCACCTGCTCTGGAACATGAAAACTTTCGTCCGGATCCCGGCCATAATGCATTTTGGTCAGACGCAACTCCTCTGATCCCAGAGGTGAACCGTGTGCTTCGGCAGTATCCTGCTTGTGAGGGGCTCCGATACCGATATGCGTGCGGGCAATGATCAACGACGGCCGAGAATCCTGCTTGGCCCGCCCTAGTGCCGTATCGATTTCTTTAAGATTTTCGCCTTCCACATGCTGTACATGCCAGCCATAGGCAAGAAACCGGCTGGCTGTTTCGTCACTGAAAGCCAGATCCGTCTGTCCTTCGATGGTGATGCGATTGTCCAGATAGAGATAGATCAGGTTGCCAAGCTGAAGATGTCCGGCCAGAGAGGCCGATTCCGCCGCCACGCCTTCCATCATGTCCCCGTCCGAACAAAGAGCATAGATACGATAATCGAAAAGCTCCGGGTGGACCCTCGCCGCGAGCAGACGTGCTCCCATGGCCATGCCGACACCGACGGCAAACCCCTGGCCCAGGGGGCCTGTGGTGGTTTCCACTCCCGGTGTATGACCGAATTCGGGGTGTCCCGGGGTACGACTGTCAAGTTGCCTGAAATGCTTCAGATCGTCCATGGACAGATCATATCCGGTCAGATGCAGCATACTGTAAAGAAGCATGGAGGCGTGACCGCAGGACAGGATGAACCTGTCACGACCCGGCCAGTTCGGATTGCAGGGGTTGTGGCGAAGATGGCGTGTAAAGAGCAGATAAGCTATGGGAGCTGCCTCCATGGGCGTTCCCGGATGCCCTGAACGGGCTTTTTCAACCGCATCGGCGGAAAGCAAACGGATGGTATCGATCGATTCTCGAGCCAGTCTCTGGTCCAGATATTCCTGTTCCATGATTGTCCTCCTCGTTTACTCGATAATCCGGCCGGAAACAATCCGACCGTTCAGAAACTTGTCAAAGGCTGAGCTCCCGGCAATAGTGTTCGCAATATCCGCAGTGTTCCAGCAACACAGCAAGGCGTTGCTCTCGGCTCCCATGCCAGTTCTGCAACAGACGCTCCGCGAGAGTCACACCGCTGCGGGCCACGTCCTCCATACCGTCCAGAAAAAGGCTTTCATCACTACAGGGACAGCTCATCGAATTTTGACGCAGGAGAGATTCGCGCGCCACAACCAGCAATTCGCAAGCCACCTCTTTCAGGGTATGAGATCCGCAGGGAGTTCGAAGACCCAGCCGCCAGGAATTGCGATAAAGCTCCATGCGTCCGGCATCGTCTCCCGGATCGAGCAGACGTTCGACCTGGTCGCGCGCAGCGGCATCGTACAGCAACCCCTTGGACAAAGCTGCAACCGCCATGGCCAGGTGCGGCGGCAGACTGTCTGCACTTCGCAGCTCGATCTGAGGTCGCAGTCGAACCTCCGGAAACAGGGTGGAAAGGTGCAGATCCCAATCGGCGAGGGTGGGACGATAGTGCTCTAATCCTTCCTTCAGAAAACGTCGAAAGGTGACGCGTTTGGAGGTAAGGTCGATCAACTGCTCTTCGCGTAGAATGAAATACATGGGAACATCGAGAGCGTAGTCGACATAGTCGGACAATCCGGCATCCTGCCGAAATAACTTCATTATAAGACCGGAACGATCCGGATCGGTTCGAGCCCAGATTTCGCCGCGGGTGGAAAGATATCCCGTAGGTTGACCGTTCATGAGGGGAGAATTGGCGAACAGGGCGTAAAAGAGGGGGGCCAGCAGCTGCCCCGTACGCAGCTTCTCGATACAGTCGCTTTCGTCGGAAAAGTCGAGATTGACCTGCAACCCGGCACTGAGCTTCATCATATGCTGCCCGAGATCGCCGGTGCGAAGCATATATTCGCGCATGATGCCGTAACGCGGTTTGGGCAGCCATTCGATGTTTCCCAGGGGGGTTATCGGTTGTACGCCCAAGCCCAGGAAAGCCAGGCCGAGGGGCCGCGCAGCCGTTACGATACGCTCGATATGACGCGACAGATCTCGCTGGCAACAGCACAGATCGTTGCACAGCTTCCCGGATAACTCCAACTGGCCGCCGGGTTCGAGTGTCACGGAAGAGGATTCTCCAATCAAGGCAATGAGGCGGTCCGACTCGCGCTGGCCTTGCCAGTTCCCGGTCGTTTCAAGCTCTTTGAGTAACGTCTCGATCCTTGCATAATCCGCCGCTTCACCGGTATGACGGTCCACCACCAGCTTTTCAACTTCGACGCCTATGCCCCATCGTTCCGGCGGGCGTATATTGCGCAACAGATAGTTCAACAGATCTTCACGGCATCTTACCGGTTCTGCCAGATGGGTTTTTACGAAGGTCGTCATGCTTATCCTGTTGAGTCGCTGCCGGAGAGGATTGTTGATCCGATCCGATACACTGGTATTTTCACTCTATAATACAATAAAAAATCAAGTAGCACGATTTTGCCTCGCCGCCGCAACCTTCGAGGCAAAACCGGTCGCCTTGCCTTTTTGCCGCAGCAAAGCTATTATCCCAGTACCTGTATCCGGAGAGCCCATGAATCCCGTACGACATCTACGCTATTCCCTGTTGATTCTGGTCCTGGCCGTCGGGCTGGGCACCATCGGCTACATCCTTATTGAGGGCTGGGGTGTTTTGGATTCTCTTTACATGACGGTCATCACACTGGCGACCGTCGGTTATAAAGAGGTACACGACCTTAGCACGGAAGGCAAGATTTTTACCATCTGCCTGATCGTCTTCGGAGTCGGCACCATCACTTATGCCGTGGGCAGCCTGTTGCAATTGATGGTCGAAGGACAGATCCTACGCATTTTCGGGAGAAGAAAGTTGGAAAAGCGCATCAACCAGATGTCAGGACATTACATCGTCTGCGGATACGGTCGCATCGGCGCCCTCATCAGCCAGGAATTTCTTTCCCGTCCCGTACCTTTTGTGGTCGTGGAACGCGATCAAACCATTTGCGAGCACCTGTCCCGGGAAGGCATACTGTTCGTTCAGGGGGACGCAACCGACGACGACACCCTGATTCAGGCGGGCATCCTGCGAGCCAAGGGCCTGATTACGGCCGTCACCTCGGAGTCCGCCAACGTCTATATCACCCTGACGGCTCGCGGCCTTAATCCCGACTTGTTCATCCTGGCCCGCAGTGTCGAAGAGGGCTCGGAAATCAAACTCAAACGAGCCGGCGCCAGTAAAGTGATTTCACCTTATCGCATCGGTGCCAATCGCATGGCCTGGGCGGTTTTGCGACCATCGGTGGTCGATTTCATCGATATTGCCGTCGGCAGCGAAAGTATTGAACTGCAACTGGAAGAAATCCGCATCGCGCCGACCTCGACCCTTGTCGACAAATCCCTTGTCTCCTCAGGCATTCGCCGAGCCTGGGGCATCATGATCATCGCCATCAAAAAAAGCAGCGGTGCCATGCTGTTCAACCCGGAATCCGATACGACCATCGAAGCCGAGGATATCCTCATCACCCTCGGAGAACCTCCTGCCATCCGAAAACTGGAGCAGGTTGCCTGCGGAGGTGTCGTTGATGCCTGATATGCTTCATGTCCATATTCCCTTCAGTCAATTTGATCAACACTTTCCTCTTCTGCAGAAGCATCGTCTGCAACCGGAAATCGCCTTCAAGTGGCCGGACCTGGACCCAACCCTGTTACCCAGGGTCAAGCAGGCCGGGCTTTGCCTTGCGGCAGAGGGCCTGAAGGTAACGGTGCACGCCCCTTTTATGGACCTCAACCCCGGTGCCCTCGAACCACTCGTTCGCGAAGCGACCCGAAAACGATGGATGCAGACACTGGAATTTGCCGAAATCCTGCATGCCCGGGTCGTGGTTCTGCATCCCGGTTTCGATCGCTGGCGCTACGGCGGACAGAGTCGCCCCTGGATAGAGGCATGTCTGGACTTTTTCCCGCCGTTGCTGGAACAGGCCGAACGTCAACAATCGTTGCTGGTTCTGGAAAACATCTTCGAGGAAACACCCGAGACGCTGGCAGAGGTTCTGCGGCGCCTCGACTCCCCCTGGCTCGGTCATTGTTTCGATGCCGGTCACTGGCGCCTGTTTGCAAAATGCTCCATGGAAAAGTGGTTTGAGGCTCTTGCCCCATGGATGCGTCATCTGCATATTCACGACAACTGTGGAGACCGCGATGCACACCTGGCGGTAGGGGAGGGCGATATCGATTTCTCCAGGCTCTTTCAACTGGTCGGCGGCTTACGAAATTCGCCTACCATGGCCCTGGAAATCCACGACTGCGAGGCCCTGCTGCGTTGTGTCGATACCGTAAAGCCGTTAATCCCCCGATGATCCTCTCTGTCGACGGGCTAACAGAGTCGCTCGGCAGATGCCTTTTTCCCCGTAAAGTTCACGCAGACGGTCCATCGCCTCCTCGAGATCTGTCATTTCCTGCCTTTTTTCTTGCTCGAAAAGCAGGCCCTGGCCCCCTCCGGCTGCCGTCAAGTTTGAGAGACTGATACCGAGTAGACGAACGGGTTTTCTCCCCGCCTCGGTTTTATCCAATAGTGTACGGGCAAGTTTGTACATCTCGTCCGCGTGCCGGATACCAGCTGCAACGGTTTTCGACCGGGTTACGGTGGTAAAATCGGAATACTTTACTTTAAGGGTAAGGGTGGTACCTATCACGTTTTTTCGCCTCAGTCTTGGCGCGACCCGCTCGATCAGATCGAGCAACACCACCTGCAGCGTATCCGTATCGCGAATATCATATTCAAAGGTATCCTCGTGGCCAATGGATTTGATGCTTCGTTCCGGTTCAACACAACGCGAGTCTTCACCGCGTGCCAAGCGATACAGATGGCCACCCGCCTGACCGAATCGCTTTTCCAGAACAGAGCGATGCATGTTCCGTAAATCCCCCACTGTCTGCAATCCCAGACTATGCAGTTGACGCAGCATTACCGGCCCAACGCCCCACAGACGCTTCAGAGGCAATGGCAAAAGAAAAGCATCGACCTGTTCGGGAACTTGATAGATACCATCCGGTTTGGCCTGCTCCGATGCCAGTTTTGCCAGAAACTTGTTGTGGGCGATTCCTGCACTGACCGCCAGACCGATTTCTTGTCTTACATCGTATCTGATTTTTTCCGCAATATCCCACCCGCTTCCGAACAGACGTCTGCTGCCTGTTACATCGAGAAATGCTTCGTCCACGGACAGCGGCTCGACAAGGTCGGTATATCGACCGAATACTGCAAAAACCTGTCGTGACACCCCCTGATAACGGGACATGCGAACCGGTCGCACTATAGCTTCCGGACACAACCGGACCGCCCTGCTCATCGGCATGGCCGAGTGCACCCCGAAATTCCTGGCTTCATAGGAACAGGCGCATACCACCCCACGCATGCGATGTCCACCGACAATCACCGGAAGACCCCGCAACGTTGGATCATCCAATTGTTCCACACTGGCATAAAAAGCATCCATGTCCAGGTGCAGTATGGTTTTATTGTCGTGATCCTTGTCCAACACCTTTTCCTTTTTTGCCGACGCACAAACAACAAAGGCGACCGTTGCAGGTCGCCTTTATCTCGGTGTCATCAAATGCCCTTTAGCTCCGTCCGCCGCGGGAGGCGACCTGGATGCGCACCATGGCGCGCTGCAGGGCCGCCTGCATGTTGTGGTATTCCTTATCCGTCGGGGTCAGCTCCTTGAG
>JASKKK010000066.1 GCA_030154185.1 Desulfuromonadales bacterium | reverse complement strand
GCCCTCGAACTTGAGAATCTTGTCCCGGCCGGTATAACCGCGTGCCAGACGAATGGCGCTCATGGTCGCTTCGGTACCCGAGGACACCATGCGCACACTCTCGATATTCGGAAAGGCGTCGCAAACCAGTTCGGCCAAATCGATCTCGGAAGCGGTGGGAGCGCCGAAGGAGGTACCGCGACCTGCGGCATCACGAATGGCTTCGATCACCTTGGGGTGACCGTGTCCGACAATCATGGGGCCCCATGATCCAACGTAATCGATATAACGGTTACCATCGGCATCGACCAGAACGCTGCCTGCTGCCCGGTCGATAAACAGGGGATTGCGACCTACGGCCTTAAAGGCACGGACGGGGCTGTTGACGCCGCCGGGAATCACCTTTCGGGCCCGTTGGAATAGCTGGTTGGAACGGGAATCTGGCATGGGAACTTCTTTCCTGATGGAGGTGATGAATTCAAAGATTGCACAGCGTACAAGGTTTCTGACTATCACGCAGCCTGGTCTCTGTCAAGAATTGAAAAGCGGCCGAGGTTCTGAACAATGCTGAATTAGAAATTGCTTTGATACAGCAAGCTGCGATAAGCTTAAAAGCGTTTACTCCGGTTTTCACAGGTGGAGGGAGCGCATGATACATCTGCTGTTGATTCTGGTCGGAGCGGTTCTCGTCAACAATTTCGTGCTGGCGCGGTTCCTCGGCCTTTGCCCGTTTCTCGGTGTCTCCAAAAAGGTGGAAACGGCCCTCGGCATGGGTATGGCCGTCACCTTCGTCATGGTCGTTGCGAGTGCTTGCACCTGGCTGCTTCAATACCTCGTCTTGACGCCCTTCGATCTCGAATATCTGCAAACCATCGCCTTTATTCTGGTCATTGCCACCCTGGTGCAGATGGTAGAGATGATCGTGCGTAAATCCTCACCCGTATTGTACCAGTCACTGGGCATCTTCCTGCCCCTGATCACCACCAACTGCGCCGTTCTGGGATTGGCGGTGCTCAATATCCAACAAGGTTACAGTTTTGTAGAGAGCCTGGTCTTCGCCTTCGGCGCTGCCGCAGGTTTCACCCTCGCCCTGGTACTGTATGCGGGATTACGCGAACGGCTGACGCTTTGCCCTGTTCCCGACGCCTTTCGCGGGACTTCCATCGAACTGATCACCGCCGGGCTGCTGGCACTGGCTTTTATGGGATTTGCCGGGCTGGTGCCGGGTTGAAAGTGAATTGAACATGCTTGCTGCCGTCATCAGTCTTGGAAGCCTGGGATGCTTCGCCGCCATTTTGCTGGCCATGGCCGCAAGACGCTTTGCCGTCAAGGTCGATCCCCGACAAGCGGCATTGCTGGATGTGCTGGCCGGCGCCAACTGCGGTGCATGCGGTTACCCTGGTTGCAGCGCCTATGCGCGGGCTCTGGTTGCCGGTACGGCCCGGCCCGACCTGTGCCGGCCGGGAGGTCCGGAAACCCTGGCGCGCATCGCTACGATTCTCGACATAGAGGTCGCACCTGGGGAGCCTCAGATCGCGGTAGTTCGCTGCCGTGGGGATCGGCAACAAAGCCGCGCCAAATACGACTACCAGGGTTTAGAGGATTGTCGTGCGGCGCAAAAACTCGCCTTTGGCCCCAAAACTTGCCCCGGAGGTTGCCTGGGGCTGGGCAGCTGCGTACAGCATTGCCCGTTTGGCGCCCTGAGCATCAACGAACAGGGACTGGCGGAAGTCGATCGTGATCGTTGCACCGGTTGCGGCCTGTGCGTATCCGTCTGTCCGCGGCAGGTGCTGGCTCTCGCCCCGGCCGGATCCCATATTCACGTGCAGTGCAACAGTCCCGATGCGGGGCGAAAGGTGAAGAATTACTGTCATGTAGGCTGTATCGGTTGTCGTCTTTGTATTAAAACCGCTCCGGAATGTTTCGTCATGGAGGGATTTCTGGCAAAAGTCAACTACGGCCACCAAAAACCGACGGCCATGGCCGATGCCATGGAACGTTGTCCGCACCACTGCATTCAGGACCTTGCCGAGCCCGGCGAGGCCGCACCGCACTCGCCATCCGTTGAGGAACGGACATCATGAAGCGCCGCAGCTTTCCCGGCGGGACCCATCCGCCCCAGCACAAATCGGCAACCGCCGACACCCCCAGTGAAATCTGCCCTTTGCCGCCCGAACTGGTGATACCCCTGGCACAACATGTCGGCGCCCCCGCCGTAGCCTGCGTCAACGCCGGCCAGCGTGTCGGACGCGGACAGGTCGTAGGCAAACCGAACGGCTTCGTCTCGGTTCCGGTGCACGCCTCGACCTCCGGCCTGGTTGTTGCCGTGGAATCCCGCCCCCACCCCTGCGGAGCGGAGCTGCCGGCGGTGATTTTACAACCGGATGGCGATGACGTCTGGGCCGAGGAATATCTGACCCAAAGCTTTCACGTGTTGACCACCGAGACCATGCTCGAGCGCATCCGCGAGGCAGGGGTGGTGGGCATGGGCGGCGCCGCCTTCCCGACCCACGTCAAACTCGATCCGCCCCACGGCAAGACCATCGATACCGCCATCGTCAACGCGGTGGAATGCGAACCCTGGGTGACCGCCGACCGCCGCGTGCTGCTGGAACAAAGGGATAAGGTTCTCACCGGGCTGGAAGTGCTGCAGAAGATATCCGGCGCCAGGCAAATGTGGATCGGGCTGGAGGACAATCAGACCGATGTCGCCGCGTTGCTGGCCCCTCATTGCAAACAGCGCGGTGTCGGCATTGCGATCATGCCCGCCAAGTATCCCCAGGGAGCGGAACGACAGATTATCTACGCGATCACGGGTCGCAGAGTGCCGACTCGCGGATTGCCCATGGACGTCGGTGTGCTGGTACAAAACGTCGGTACCGTGGCGGCCCTGACCGATGCCGTTACGCGGGCACGCCCCCTTATCGAACGCATGGTGACGATCAGCGGTCCGGATGTCGCCCGGCCCCGAAATCTGCGCGTGCGCATCGGCACCCCGGTCGCGCACCTGCTGAAGCATTGCGGCTTGCGTGAAGAAGCTGCCAAGGTATTGCTGGGAGGCCCGATGATGGGCACGGCCCAACACACCCTTGCGGTCCCGGTGCTGCGCGGCACCAGCGGAGTGCTGGCATTTCGCCGGCAGGATATCACCGCCCCTGCCGTCGGCTCTTGTTTGCGCTGCGGCCGCTGTGTCGCCGCCTGTCCCATGCACCTGCTGCCGACTTTCATCGCCGATTATGCCCGTCGCGATGCGTTGGATCTGGCGGAACGCTTTGCCGCACGCAACTGTATCGAATGCGGCAGCTGTTCTTTCGTTTGCCCGGCCGGCATCCCCCTGGTACAGTCGATCCGCTATGCCAAAGGCGCCATTCTGGCGCGACGCAGGAGCACTTGAAATGGAGTTTTCCAAGCCATTACTGACCGTTTCCCCATCCCCGCATCTGCACTCCGGCATGACCACCTCCGGCATGATGGGAACCGTCATCCTGGCCTTGCTGCCGGCATGTTTCGTCGCCGTCTATCTGTTCGGACTGCCGGCTCTGCAGGTATTGCTGATCTGCGTTTTTTCCGCGGCGGCCATGGAGGTGCTATGGCAGAAGGCGACCGGTCGCCGGGTCACGGTAACCGACGGCAGCGCCGCTGTTACAGGATTGCTGGTGGCTTTCAACCTGCCGCCGTCAAGCCCCTGGTGGCTGGCCCTGCTCGGCGCCCTGCTCGCCATCGTGGTCGGCAAGCAGGTCTTCGGCGGATTGGGACACAACCCCTTCAATCCGGCGCTGGTTTCCCGCATCGTTTTACTGGTATCTTTTCCCACCATCATGACGCATTGGTCGGCCCCCCAACCGGGACGTTTTTTCGCCGATGCGGTGACGGCAGCCACTCCCCTGAGCGAAATGCAGACGACCGTAACGCTGACCGGCAGCCTCCCGCAGAACGCAACCGGGTTCCCGACCGGCTATCTGCTCGGCAACATGGCCGGTTGTCTCGGTGAAGTCTCGGCTCTGGCACTATTGTTCGGCGCTCTGTTCCTGCTCTGGCGGCGCGTCATCAGCTGGCATATCCCAGTCAGCTATCTCGGCACGGTGATCATTCTCTCCAGCCTGTTCTGGGTCATCGATCCGAGCCGCTATCCGAACCCCGTATTCCACCTCCTCTCAGGCGGTCTGATGCTGGGCGCCTTTTATATGGCCACCGACCTGGTCACTTCGCCTTTGACGGGCCGGGGCATGTTGCTGTACGGCTGTGGCTGCGGCCTGTTCACGGTATTGATTCGCCTGTTCGGCAGCTATCCTGAAGGGGTGGCTTTCTCCATTCTGCTCATGAACGCCGCCACACCGCTGATCGATCGCTACCTGGTGCCGCGTCCCTTCGGCATGTCCCGTACCGGAGGACTGCCATGAGAGAAGGGTTGCGCTTCGTGCTGGTTCTGACGCTGATCACCGCCCTGTCCGGTCTGGTGCTCGCCACAACCGAGCGATGCACCCGCGTTCCCATCGCCGAACAGCATGCCCGGCAACAACGAAAGGCTTTGCGCGCCGTTCTGCCGGCGGTGGACAACACCCCGAAAGACGATTCCGTCACCCTGACCGACGCGTCGGGGAAAGAGGGCTCGCCGCAGAAAACAACCTATTACAGGGGGCGACAGCAAGGACGAATCGTGGGCGTGGCCTTTCAGATCGTGGCGGAAAATGGCTATGGAGGGCCGATCCGCATGATGGTGGGGGTCGCTCCCGATGGCAGTCTTCTCGGGGTGGCCATCCTGCATCAGAGCGAAACCCCCGGTCTGGGCAACCGCATCGAGGAACCCTCTTTCCGCCGGCAATTCATCGGTAAGGGGTTGTCCGGCTATCGCTGGAGCGTGCGCAAGGACGGCGGCGATTTCGACCAACTCAGCGGTGCCACCATTTCATCGCGAGCGGTCGTGGCAGGTTTGGCCGAAGGCTTGAAAAAATATCGCGATCATGCAAAGGCGATCTTGTCTTCCTCCGGAGCGAAACCATGAAACTAGCCGACACCTTCACCAGGGGACTGTGGAGCAACAACGCCATATTCAAGCTGGTTTTGGGCATGTGTCCGACCCTTGCGGTAACCACCACCGCCCAAAACGGTCTGGGAATGGGGCTGGCCACCACCAGTGTTCTGCTCTGTTCGAACATGGCGATATCGGCCTTGCGTCATCTGATTCCGGCAAAAGTACGAATACCGGCCTTCATCGTGATCATCGCCACCTTTGTTTCCGTTGCGCAGCTGGTCATGGAGGCCTACGCCTTCGAATTGTACCAGGCTCTGGGTATCTTCATCCCCCTGATCGTCGTCAACTGCCTGATTCTGGGACGGGCGGAAGCCTTCGCTTCCCGTCAACCGCTGCTGCAATCCGCAGCAGACGGCGCCGGCATGGGACTCGGTTTTACCCTGGCGCTGGTCATGCTCGGCGCCATCAGGGAACTGCTGGGCAGCGGCCAGGTATTCGGAATGCCGGTACCGGGCCTCAATACCCACCCCATGCTGCTGATGATCCTCCCGCCCGGAGCCTTTCTGGCCCTCGGCTTTCTGCTGGCCGCCATCAACGGCCTGAAGAATCGGGAATAGTCGTCCTCCGTGCATTGAAACAAAAAACATCCCCACAAAGGAAAACCCCCCGCAAAATTGCGAGGGGTTTTCCTTTTGCCCGAGATTTATAAATAAAAGACTTTAGCACGTGGCTATCCGGAAGCTCCGGGTAGAAACGGCGTAGTTGTCATATTAAAAAAAATCGCATCCGGATAAAAACGGGTTCATTGATTCTGCAGGCCATACTTCTTGATCTTTCGATGCAGCGTATTACGGGCTATGCCCAGCGCGCGAGCCGCTTCGGTTATATTCCAGCGATGCTGCAGCAGGGTTCGCTTGATGGAAGCGGCTTCCGAATCCCGCAAGGCTTCACTACCCGCCGGCGACAGGCCCTTTTTGCGCATGACCGCATAGAGGTTCGTCTCCAGTCCCCGCAGAGAGTTCAACAATTGGGTAAGCTCCCCGTCGGACAGATTGGACAGAGCCTCGGTAGTACCGTAGTGCTCCCAAAAACTTTCCAGCGACGGCGGGTTTTGAGGGGTCTCATTCGCAGGGCTCTGCGAAACGGCCGTGGCCTCCTGTCCGTTCCGAGCGGTCGGCCGAGGCTTGCTGGCCGTCAACTTCCCGGAAAAATGTTCCGGCAGAATGACCTTGCCGTCGCACAGCGCAACCGCCTGCCGCAAGGTGTTGGACAATTCGCGTATATTTCCGGGCCAGTCGTACTGACATAGCAGTTCGAGAATTTCCTCCGACAGGGTCAGGGTTGGATTAAACTGCTTGACGAAGTATTTGGCCAGCATCGGAATGTCTTCCGCCCGGGAGCGCAGCGGCGGGATAACAAGCTTGACGACGTTCAGACGATAGAAGAGGTCCTCACGGAAGTCCCGCTGCAGCATGGCGTCTTCAAGATCGACGTTGGATGCGGAAATGACGCGCACATCGCAATGAATCTGCTTCTCGCCTCCCAGACGCATGAATTCGCCGGTTTCAAGGACCCGCAGCAATTTAACCTGAATGGCCAGGCTGGCCTCTCCTATTTCGTCCAGAAACAGAGTACCTTTGTTGGCCATCTCGAAAATACCCCGGCGCATGTTGCCGGCTCCGGTAAAGGACCCGCGCTCGTGCCCGAAAAGTTCGCTTTCGAGAAGATTGTCGGACAGGGCACCGCAGTTGATAGGAATGAACATCTGGTCCGAACGTGTCGAGGCCGTATGGATGAAACGCGCCAGGACTTCTTTGCCGGTACCGGTCTCGCCCTGAATAAGGACGCTGATATCTTTGGGAGCAATTTTATATGCCAGCGAAACCAGCCGCCGCATTTCCGGACAGGATCCCACCAAAAAACCGATGGACTGAGCGAGTTCGCCCCACTCCTCCTCTTCTTCCTTGCGTCCCTGGAAACTTACGGTCGAGGCCTTTTCGATCAGCCGTTCGATAAGCTTGATATCTTCAAAGGGCTTTTCCAGATATTCGTAGGCGCCCAGTTGCATGGCCTGCACAGCCGTTTTGATGGTACTGAAGCCGGTCATGATGATGACTTCACAGGCCGGCTGGCGGGTTTTGATATGCTTTAAAAGGGTAAGTCCGTCGGTATCGGGCAACTTGAGATCGACCATGGCCACGTTGAAGGTTCCATAGTCGAGCGCCCGCAAGGCCTCCTCTTCGTTGACCGCGGTAACGGTCCGGTACCCTTTCCTTTGCAGCAGACGCCGGAAAAACGTACAGACGGATTCCTCGTCATCGATGATCAGGATATTTACCTTCGACAAAATCACACCACCTTTAAGATTAATTATTGAGATCGTATGCAGGGTCTTTTCGAACCGGTAATCGCAGCGTAAAGCAACTGCCCGCCCCGTATGTGCTCTCCACCTCAAGAGAACCTCCGTGCGCCTCGGCGATACCCAGACTCACGGAAAGACCCAGACCGGTACCCTTGGTTTCCTCTTTGCTCGTATAGAACGGCGTAAAAACACGTTGCAGGTTTTTTGCGGGGATACCGACACCGTTGTCTTTAACCGAAATGAGGATCCACTGTCCCTCTTTTGAATCTTCGGCGTGGGACCGGACCTCGATGACCTTGTCGCGATCGACTCCGCTCAGAGCATCCCTGGCATTGATCAGCAAATTGGTCAGAACCTGCTGTATCTGCCGTCCGTTGGCTTTGGTCAGCGGGAGGTTGGGATCGAGGCTCTTGACAATGGAGATCTGATTGCGATCGATCTGATAATAGATCAGATGCAGAACCCGATCAATTTCTTCGTTGAGATCCGTCTCCGCCATGGGCAGATGGTCCTGACGGGAAAAAGTCAGCAGGTTCTGGATAATGCGCTTGCAACGCAGACCGCAGTTGACGATATCTTCAAGCGGTTCGCGGACCTCCGGGCGGTTTTCGAACTCCCGATGGATCAGTTGTGCCGTACCTATGATGACCGTCATGGGACTGTTGAGCTCGTGAGCCACCCCCGCCGCCATTTCTCCGATGGCGGCCAGACGGGCCGAATGCATGAGCTTGGCCTCCATATTGGTCTTTTGCGTCACATCTTTGATGATATGGGTAACAGCCGTCAAGCGTCGATCTTCATCCAATACTGGATAATAGAAGAGATCGAGAACCTGTCCGGAATCCGTTTCCAGGCGTTTGAATACCGGCTTCGGATCCTTTTTCAGGGTGGTCATGGGACATTCTTCACAGGGCATATCGCGACCATAAAGCCGAGTATAACATTTAAGGCCCTTGTTGTTGCCCTGTTCCGAGGTCATATCCGGCATCTGGCGACCATTATCGAGAAGGATGTTGTAATCCAGATCGAGCAGCAGAATGGGATCCGTAACCGCCTTGAAGGTCGCCTCCCACCCTTGCTGGGCTCTCGACACCTCCTTGTAAAGACGGGAATTCTGTATACTGATAGTCAGATGGTCGGCGAGATGCTGCAAAAAACTGAGTTCTTCCCTGGCATAGGCTTTTTTTTGTGAGCTCCCCACCAGCAACAGTCCGTGCACGGCCGCCCGCTTGTACAGGGGGGCTATAGCCATCGATTGCAGCTCCCCCGCCAATTCGGGGTAAGTCTGGAAAAATGTATCGGAAACGGCCACCGGATCGTGAATGCTCGCCTGCCCGGAACGGACAACATCCCAGACAAAAGAATCATCGGGAATGTTCGGTAGACGCCGGGGTTTGCAGGGCATGACGGCGCGCATGTTCAAACGGTCTTCGCGTAACATGGCAAGGGCCAAAAAATCGCACGGCAAGGCTCGGTGCAGTTGCCGATAAGCCCGCTCGATCATGTCTTCGGTCGACATCTCCAGATTGATGTCTCTGGACAACTGATGCAGAATCTCGAGGCGGCTGTTCTGCTTCAGAATCTCGGCGTTACGTTTTTTGAGTTCAACGTAATAGTTCAGCTTCGAAGAGTTGACCCCGGTAAGATTCTCAATCAGCGTTTTTTTGTCGAGCATGTTTCAAACCAGTTTCGAAAAGGGGTGCCCCCATGTCCGATCGATAAAGATTGATGGCGTCGCAAAAACTCGTCAACTGCTGCGTTGCTGCGATTGCCTCCCTGCTTCGACGTACGTAAGTACGCCTCATGGCTCGACCATCGCGCGCCCTGCATTTGGCGCTTTTTGCTTAGCCACCCCACTTGTTGGTTTTTGCGAAAGCATCAAAATTAAGAGGCTAAAATGCCTTGAGGAACATCTTTTCGATATCCTCGGCAGAGGCATCACGGGGATTGGTTACCAGACAGGCATCGTTGAGAGCGTTCTGACTTAGGGTTTTGATACTTTCCTTTTTGAGCCCGACGTCGGCCAGACTCTTACGCATACCTATCTCCATGGCTAAACTGCTGACCGCCTCAATCGCTCGCTCGGAAAAATCCCCTTTTCGTTCCTGCTCATGAGATATTTCATCGATCTGACGGGCTATCTGATCGAACTTCTGACGACACACGGGAAGATTGAATTCCATGACATGGGGCAACAGGGTTGCATTGGTTTCACCGTGATGGGTATCCAGCAAGCCGTCGATCTGGTGAGTCATGGCATGGCCCGCACCGAGGATGGCATTTGAGAAGGCTATGCCGGCATTGAGACTGGCCATGGCCATGTTGTGATTCGCCCCGGCGTCCTGACGATCGAACACCGATCGTTTCAGGTTGCCGAAGATCAGACGAATGGCACTCAGGGCATGAATATCCGTCAAGGGAGTAGCCGCCAGCGAAACATACGATTCGATGGCATGCGACAAGGCGTCCATGCCGGTGGCGGCCGCCAGCCGCGGAGATTTGGTGTTAAGGAGTTCCGGATCGATAATAGCGATATCGGGAATCAGCGACTTGGAAATGATGGACATCTTGAGCCGTCGCTGATGGTCGACGATAATGGCAAACTGGCTGACTTCCGAGCCCGTACCGGCGGTACTGGGAACGATCACCATCGGCGGCAGAGGATGACGGATTTTGTTCACCCCCTCATAATCCTGCAGCTCGCCGCCATTGGTGGCCAAGGTTGCAATAGCCTTGGCGGAATCGGCCGGACTTCCGCCCCCTACAGCCACCAGGGCATCGCAACGGGAACGAAGATAATGAGCGACGCCTTCGGCGACCTCCAGGTCCTTTGGATTGGACGTAATGGAGGAGAATATCTCGTATTCCAGACCGGCATTGCGCAAATAGTACAAAGCCCTGTCCACCCAGCCCGCTTCGATGATCCCCTGGTCCGTAACGACAAATACCTTCGAGGCTCCGCTGCGAGCGGCACTTTCACCAATCTGGCTGAGTGCGCCTTGTCCGAAAATGATTTCCGGTGTGACGAATTTCCGAATGTTCACGGGACATCCCCCGGGAAGAAGGTTCATCACGCATCCGTCCGACGGCAAGTTGCCTTGGTTTTGCCGAAGGTTCCGAAAACGTCAAAACGGTTTCCCGGTCGAAAGGCTTCAGCATAGTGCCTATTGCCATTGTCAACCGATGGAAGCACATAACGTTTACAGTATATTAATTCGGCAGTTGGAGTCAAAAGAAACTTTACTTCAAGCACCTAGGGCGTGCTCCTCACAAAACACAACTCCCCTGTCGCTGAACCGGAATCATTCCTCTACCATAGCAATGAAGGGGCTCAAAAGATGAACCTTGACGATTTCACCGGCTTTGAAAATATCCTTGTTTTCGGGCAGCAGGGCCAGGGCATCGGCACGCACCATGGTTTTCAGTATACCGGTGTTCTGGTCCCCGGAGCAACTCGCGTAATAACGGCCTTCGCGAATGGCGATGTTGACTCTCTGAAAATTCAGAACCCCAAGACGCTTTTTAGTCAGGTCGGTTTCCAGAACAGCATCGAATTCCTGCTTGATGACCCGAGTATGCCCCATCATTTTTAGTAAGGCCGGCTTGACCAGTTCCTCAAAAGTGATCATGGTCGACACCGGATTACCCGGCAGCGAAAACACCGGCTTGCCGCCCTTCATGGCAAAGGTGGTCGGGCGTCCGGGCTTGATGTCGACCTTACAGAAGAGAGTTTTTACACCGAGTTCATCCAGTACCACCCTAACAAAATCACGATCCCCCGTTGAAACGCCGGCGGAAGTAATAAGGGCATCGGCTTTCAGCCCTTCGCTGATCTTCTCGATATGGCTGGCACGATTGTCCTGAGCTATGCCGAGAACCACGGGTTCCGCGCCGATTTCCTTCAACGCGGCAACCAAAGCCAGCGAATTGCTGTTGATGATGCGATCGTCGGACAGGGGTTCTCCCAACTCGACCAGCTCGTCCCCGGTAGACAAAATGGCCACACGGGGTTTTCTGTAAACCGACACATAGGCTTTTCCGTAGGAAGCAAGCATGCCGATTTCCGGCGGCCGGAGGTAGGTTCCGCGCGACACGATGCATTCTCCCTGTGTGACATCTTCGCCTTTGAAACGAACGTGAGCGCCAGTTTTGACCGGTTTCCGGATATGAACGACGTTTTCCCCCTGGTCCGTTTCTTCGACCGGAACGACGGCATCAGCCCCTGAGGGAAGGGGAGCTCCCGTCATGATTTTGATGGCGGTCCCGGGTTCAACGGTCTTGTCCGAGCCTCCTCCGGCCGGAATAAAGTCGATAACGTTCAGGCTGCTGGGCTGCTGGCAATCCTGACTGCGAACGGCATAACCGTCCATGGCGGAGTTGGTCCAGCGAGGCATGTCCCAAGAAGCACTGATATCTTCGGCCAGAATCCGGCCTGCGGCATCGGCGATAAGAACACGCTCCTGACCAAGCAAAGGGACGTTCGCAAGGATCAGATTTCTAGCTTCCAAAAAGCTTGGCATGGTGATGGGCCTCCTTCAGGCGTGGCGGTATCCTCCCGGTCAATTCGACAGTACATTTACCAATCAAGATAGCGAATAACAGAAAATTAAAGCTTCGGCGCCAGCCTGAAGCACGAAAAAATTCAGACAATTCGAGGCGTCGACCCGCACATTCGACCCATGCGGCATAAAGCAACTTAATCAATAGGTAAAACATCGTATTATCTGAAAAAAAACTACAACCCCTGCAGATACCCTGCAGATAAAAAAAACCCTGGTAAAATGATACGCGATGACCCGATGCAAAAAGGTTCTCTCCTCTACCGGAAAGAACCTCCCAGGACACACCGCCTCGATACGAGCAAAGCAATGGTCTCCTTTCCAAAATGGGAGGCTCCGCTGTTTCCGGCGAAACCCATCGGCCCTATTTCCGTGAGAGACAAGTCCCTTTTAGGCTATCGGGCTCGGAGGCACTTTACTGACACGCGCTTGCCGCGTTTTTTTTAATTAACCGGATTACGCCGTTTGCCACTGCTTGGTATCCAGCAAATATCACGATATGCCCTTACGAACGGAAAAGTATGATCGTGCGGGTATCGATGACGGCCATCGGGTAGTCGGGTAGATGTACGACCTCTTAAGTTATAATAATGCCAGGAATTTTTCAACCACAAAGACCGGTTTACCGACACGCGCAATCAAGACACCAGCCAGTCGAAATTGCGGAATCAGGCCCACACAGCATGCGTTACAAAAGAGGACACAAAGCACCTGTTTTGAATACATGTAACACCCATGGAACACCTCAACACCTCCTCTTGAAAGACACCTGAACACAAGACAGGGCAACCAAGAGAGCATAGTTAAAGCTAACCGTGTTTTGTTTTGATCGAACAGGGAAATTACCCAAGGGGCCACAAGCCGGCCTTTCGCCCCCCTGACACACCCCCTGCAAGGCACGGTGTTTTGTTTCACATTCGGTTTTCGTAAACGGCACTGGCATCCTATTTGCTAATGCCTATAATCCGCGGCTTCAAAAAATTTAAACGCTGTTTGACAATTGTTCATTCACGCGTATCCTTGGAGCTTGAAAAGTTGATTTTTTTGATCGGAAGGAGGTGACCCACCGAAACGGTATTGTGATTTTTAAAGTTTGTCGGTGTTAGGTAAGAAAGATTTTCTAGCGGATTTTTTATTTAGCAGTGAAAGCCGGGAGGCTTCCACGTAAAACTCATCTATTGAGGAGGATTCAACATGCCCGTTGTTAATCTCGCAGAAACTACTTACGGCTTCTTCATCCCCAGCGTTACCCTCATGGGCCCCGGTTGTGCCAAAGAAGTTGGTCCCAAGGCCAAGGAGCTGGGCGCTAAAAAAGCAATGATCGTCACCGATGCCGGCCTCCATAAAATGGGCGTTTCCGAAACCATCGCCGGCTACCTGAAAGACTCCGGTCTTGATGTGGTTATCTACCCTGGCGCCGAACCTAACCCGACCGACAAAAACGTTCACGACGGTGTGAAGGTTTTCACCGATAACGGTTGCGACTTCATCGTCTCCCTGGGCGGCGGCTCTTCCCATGACTGCGCCAAAGGTATCGGCCTGGTCACCGCCGGCGGCGGACACATCCGTGACTACGAGGGCGTCGACCAGAGCACCGTGCCCATGACTCCCCTTATTTCGATCAACACCACCGCGGGTACCGCTTCCGAAATGACCCGCTTCTGCATCATCACCAACACCGATACCCATGTTAAGATGGCTATCGTTGACTGGCGCGTGACCCCGATCGTTGCCATTGACGATCCCGTTCTGATGCTGGGCAAGCCCCCCGCATTGACCGCCGCTACCGGCATGGACGCCCTGACCCACGCCGTGGAAGCCTATGTTTCCACCATCGCCACCCCGATCACCGACGCTTGCGCCGAAAAGGCCATCCGCCTGATCGCTCAGTGGCTGCGTCCCGCCGTTGCACTTGGCGCCAACATCGCTGCTCGCGATGCCATGTGCTACGCTCAGTACCTGGCCGGCATGGCGTTCAACAACGCCTCCCTCGGCTACGTTCACGCCATG